>CAYSRR010000082.1:0-11365 GCA_964433375.1 uncultured Streptomycetaceae bacterium | reverse complement strand
GCTTGCTTGCTTGCTTGCTTGCTTGCTTGCTTGCTTGCTTGCTTGCTTGCTTGCGTTGGCGTCCGTCTGCTCACTGAAGGTGAGGAGCGCGTCGCGGTAGTGCGTGTACTGCCGGCGACGCGCTTCCAACTCCGCTTCCAATTCCGCTTCCAGTTCCGAGAAAGTATCGAGCACTTTCACGATTTCGCGCTGGATTTCGAGTGGTGGCACTGGGGCGACGATCCTAGCCAAGTTAGAGCCAGACACTCGGACGACCTTTGCATCTGACGCGAATTTGACCTTTTGCTCATGGAAGGATGACGATTGGAAAAAATATGAGATGTAACTCGGGTCCATGTGGTGCCGGAATATGTAACAGTCGTCATGAACTGCAATCTCTTCGTCGCCAAGCCAAGCTACTGCTTTGCACACATCCTCAACGTTTTCTCCGGTCGCCGCGATGATCAAGTCACCCTTTCGGGCCAACCGCAGGCTACCCTTCAATTCCGGGCGTACAAAGCGGTGAACTGATGTTGCGGCCGTACCGTAGTCGGTGTAGATCTCCCCATAGTGAATCGAGCCGATGCCTGACTTGACATAATCGTTTTTGGTGAATCTTCTGCCTCGGATGAATTCTCCGAGTTCACCAAGTGTTTGGTGTTCTATTCCCCGTGGGCACATTCGAGCGACAAGATCGTCAATTCGGCTCATGCCTTGTCACTCTCTAGATTGGCCACGATGGCGTCGATCTGTGTCCGCAGTTCCGCTTGCCGTGCCACGATGTGTGCAATCTTGGTGTTGAGCACCTTTATGTCCACCGTCTCGCTGTTGTCTGCTTGTTCCACATAGGACGACACTGCGATGTTGTAGCTGTTGGCGGCTATGTCGGCGTTCTCGACCAACTTTGCAAAATGCGCAATGTCCTTGCGCGCGGTGAACGTATCCAGAATCTTCTGCCGGCTGTCTTCCGTCAGCCTGTTCTTGTTGCCGCTGCGCACGAACTCGGCGGAAGCATCGATAAACAGCGTGCTGTTGTCGCGCTTGCTTTTCTTCAGCACGATGATGCAGGTAGCGATGGTGGTGCCGAAGAACAAATCGGGTGGCAATTGGATGACGGTATCGACGTAGTTGTTGTCGATCAGGTACTGACGAATCTTTTTCTCCGCGCCGCCGCGATAGAGCACGCCGGGGAACTCGACGATCGCCGCCGTGCCGTTGACGGCGAGCCAACTCAGGATGTGCATCGTGAAGGCCAGGTCGGCCTTGCTCTTGGGCGCGAGCACGCCGGCGGGGGCGTAGCGGGGGTCGTTGATGAGCAGCGGATTGGCGTCGCCATCCCATTTGATGGAATAGGGCGGGTTGGAAACGATGGCTTCGAAAGGCTCGTCGTCCCAGTGCTGGGGGTCGGTCAGCGTGTCGCCGTGGGCGATGTCGAACTTCTCGTAGTTCACGTCGTGCAGGAACATGTTGATCCGGCACAGGTTGTAGGTGGTGAGGTTGATTTCCTGGCCGAAGAAGCCTTGCCGTACCTTGTCCTGCCCCAGCACCTTGGCGAATTTCAGCAACAGTGAACCGGAGCCGCAGGCCGGGTCATAGACCTTGTTGACTTCGGTTTTTCCGACCACGGCTATGCGAGCGAGCAGTTCGGAGACTTCCTGCGGGGTGTAGAACTCGCCGCCGGATTTGCCGGCGGTCGAGGCGTACATCTGCATCAGGTATTCGTAAGCATCGCCGAAGAGATCTATGGTGTTGTCTGAAAAACTGCCCAGCGGCAGGTCGCCGATGGCGTCGAGCAGTTTCACCAGTTTTTCGTTGCGTTTGATGACGGTGGGGCCGAGTTTGCCGCTGTTGACGTCCAGATCGTCGAACAGGCCTTTGAAGTCGTCTTCGCTGTCGGCACCCAGCGCCGAGCCTTCGATGTCCTTGAACACCTGACTCAGGGTCTCGTTGAGATTGGCGTCCTGGCGGGCTTGCTCGCGTACGTTGACGAACAGGTGAGAGGGCAGAATGTAGAACCCCTTTTC
This sequence comes from uncultured Streptomycetaceae bacterium, assembly GCA_964433375.1. GTDB lineage: Bacteria > Pseudomonadota > Gammaproteobacteria > Burkholderiales > SG8-41 > SG8-41. The sequence goes on along the minus strand of CAYSRR010000082.1, from coordinate 9,362 downwards.
CTTGACTGTTTCGGCACGGCCGAACTCGGCTTGTTTATCGCTCAGGGTGGCGTAGTCGAAATCGGGTTTGCCCGCCTTGCGTTCCTGCTGGTTCAGGTAGGCACGGAGATTTTCCGAGATGAAGCGATAGAACAGCATGCCGAGCACGTAGCTCTTGAAGTCCCATCCGTCCACGCTGCCACGCAGATATGTGGCGATGCGCCAGATGGTTTTGTGCAGTTCCGTCCGCTCGGTTTCCTTACCGTTGCTCACAATTTTCTCGTTGGTTGAAGTAAGCCGGGTTACCTATAAATTAGGAAAGATATGTTGGGAGTACGGCATGACCTGGCTTAAGTGCAGGCGTTCCCGTTGCGCTTGAGTGCGCTTTTCTCTTATTTATGGGGAAATGGTGCCACTTGGGGACATGGCCAGTCCAGAGGTTTTCGATCTCGGAGTATTTGATACGTGGTTTCCCTTCGCGCTCTTGGCGTTTCGTGGTGGCCATTCGCTGGCGCGTTTCGTGGGGTGGGAGCGCTTATGTCGTTACTTCAACCCGTACCAGGCGCCGCGTCCGCTGCCGTGCTGTTCCAGGTGCCCGCGTTCGATCAAGTCGCGGAAGTGCTGCTTGAGCGTGTTGCGGTTGCTGCCGGTCAGCTTGATGGCGTCCCTCATCGTGACGCGCCCGTGCTCGCGGGCGAACTCGACGATTTGCAACGACAGCGTGGGCAGCGTGGCCAGAACGACTTTTTCGTGTTCGATCTTTTTCTCCAGCCGCCGCACCTGCTCGGCGAGCGAGCGCAGGAAGAACAGCAGCCATGGCTGCCAGTTCGGCGCGTCACCGCGGATCGTGCCCTGCGTCTGCCGTAGGGCGAGATAATAGGCTTCCTTGTTTGTCTCGATCACGCTTTCCAGCGAACTGTAGGGTGCGTAGGCATAGCCCGCCTGGAGCAGCAGCAAGGTGGTCAACGCGCGGCTGAGCCGCCCGTTGCCGTCCTGGAACGGGTGGATTTCGAGGAACACGACGACGAAGATGGCGATGACGAGCAGCGGGTGCAGATGCGCCTTCTCGCGCCCGTCGTTCACCCACGCCACCAGGTCGGCCATCAGACGCGGCGTGTCGAAGGGCGTGGCTGTCTCGAACACGATGCCGATCTGCGTCCCGTTTGCGTCGAAGGCGGCGACGCTGTTGGAACTGGTTTTGTAGTTGCCCCGGTGCCGCTCGTCCTTGCTGCTATGACTTAGCAGAATCTGGTGCAACTGCTTGAGATGATTCTCGTTGAACGGGATGTCCTCCCATGTACGGAATACCAGTTCCATCAGTTCGGCGTAGCCGGCAACTTCCTGTTCGTCGCGCGTTTCGAACTTCTGGATGGCAAGCTTGGACAGCAGCCGTTCTACTTCGCGGTCGGTGAGCTTGCTGCCCTCGATGCGGGTGGACGAACCGATGCTCTCGATAGTCGCCACGCGTCGCAGGGCCGACAGGCGATCGGGCGCGAGCGTGCCTAGGGCGCGCCAGGCGCCTTTGAATTCATCAATCCGGGCGATCAACCCCAGGACTTCGGGCGTGATCTGGAGGCTGTCGGCTCGGAACATAAACCAATACTACACCTATTTACACCTATTTAATGTGCTCGGGCTGACAAATGGGCTGAAATGGTCTTATAAAGAGTGGGTTAATTGGCCGTTCAGAAAAAATATTGATTTAATAACAAATACTTACAGTGTTGAGTGTTTTTACTCAGTGTATTGAGTAAACCGGGGAGGACTCGCCAACATCCATGCGGCTTCCCTGAAGGCGGGTAGGCGGTTGCGGTAGCTACGCCCCTGGACCCGGCGAAGCCGGAACGAATCACGCCCCGCGAGTCACGAATAGAAGAATGGTGTTAAACACCATTCACTATTCACCGTTCACCATTCACGCCGTTCGTTTTTAGAGCACCATCACGACCATCGGGTGGTCGCAGAGCTCCCGGTAGAGGTTGTCGAGCTGCTCGCGCGAGGTGGCGCGGATGACGCAGGTGACGCTCAGGTACTTGCGCCGCTTGCTTGCGCGCAGTTCGAGCGTCGAGCCGTCGAAGTCGGGCGCGTGGCGCTGGACGACTTCAAGGATGGCCTGGGCGAAACCCGCCTGCGTGTGGCCCAGGATCTTGACCGGGAAATCGCAGGGATAATCGAGCAGTTCCGCGTTCTCGCTCATGCGGCGGGCCGCATCTCCCTGCGCTTGAATTCCTGGAATTCCCGGTGCACGACGCGAAACGCCTCGCCGGGCCGGCCGGAGCCGATCGGCTTGCCGTCGAGCGTGGTGACCGCGAGCACCTCCTTGCTCGAGGAGGTCACCCAGATCTCGTCGGCGCCGCGCACCTCCTGCTCCGAGATCTCGCGCAGCTCGACGGGCATGCCGCACGCCGCGGCGAGTTCGATGACGACGTCGTAGGTGATGCCGGGCAGGATCAGGTGGTCCTTCGGCGGCCCGAGCAGCCGGCCGTCGCGGACGATGAAGACGTTGCTGGCGGAAGCCTCGGTCAGGCGGCCGTCGCGGAACAGGACGACCTCGGCCGCGTCCGCGTCGGCCGCGGCCTGCCGCAGCAGGCAATTGCCGAGCAGCGATATCGACTTGACGTCGCACTTGAGCCAGCGGAAATCGGCCGCCGTGATGCAGGGCACGCCGTTGTCGACGAGATCCTGCGAGGGCGTCACCAGGGGCCCGGACATCAGGAACACGGTCGGTTTCGAGTCCTTCGGGAAAGCGTGGTCGCGGCGGGCGACGCCGCGCGTGATCTGCAGGTACACCGACTGGTCATCGGTCCCGTGCCGGGCGATCAGTTCCTGGATCAGCCGCGTCCAGTCGGCGTCGGGCATCGGGTTGGCGAGCCGGATCGCGTCGAGGCTGTGCTGCAGCCGCGCGAGGTGTCCGGGCAGGCGGAACGGGCGCCGCGAATAGACCGGGATGACCTCGTAGACGCCGTCGCCGAAGATAAAGCCGCGATCAAGCACGGATACCCGAGCTTGATCGAGAGGGAGAAACTCTCCATTCAGATAGGCGATTTCGTTCATGCGCAGAGCCAGTCTACACCGGCACGTTACCGAAAGAGCAGCCGCAGCGCGTCCCAGCCGCGCCCCAGGATGCCGGCCACCGGCACGTTTTCCAGCGCCACCACCGGGATGTCCCGGTAAGGCTTGCCGTCGAGGGTGATCTTCATCGTGCCGATGGCCTGGCCCGCGCTGATCGGCGCGAGCAGCGGCTGCAGGCTCTCGACGGTCGCTTTCAGCTTGTCGCGGGCGCCCGCGGGCAGCGCGAGGTGCAGGTCGGCGGCGAAGCCCGCGCGGATGCTGTTGGCCGAGCCCTTGTATACCGGCAGCGTCGCGACCGGCTGCCCGCCGCCGAACAGGCGCACGCCGTCATAAGCGAGGAAGCCGTAGTTGAGCAGCTTCTGACTTTCCGCCGCGCGCGCGGCATCGCTGGCCGTGCCCAGCACCACCGAGACGAGCCGTCGCTCGCCGCGCCGCGCCGAGGCGACCAGGCAGTATCCGGCGTTCTCCGTGTAGCCGGTCTTCATGCCGTCCACCGCCGGGTCGGTCCACAGCAGCCGGTTGCGGTTCGACTGCGTGATGCTGTTGTAGCGATATTCCTTTTGCGAGTAGAGGGGGTAGCGCTCGGGAAAATCGCGGATCACGGCGGTGGCAAGCAGCGCCAGGTCCTGCGCGGTGGAATAGTGCTGCGGGTGCGGCAGGCCGGTCGCGTTCGCGAACTGGGTGTTCTTCAGGCCCAGGCGCTGCGCCTCGAGGTTCATCATCTCGACGAAAGCGTCCTCGTTGCCGGCGATCACCTCGGCCAGCGCGATGCAGGCGTCGTTGCCGGATTGCACGATCATGCCGTGGACGAGCTCGTCCACGGTCACCTGCTTTTTCGGCTCGATGAACATGCGCGAGCCCACGGCGCGCCAGGCGCGTTCCGAGACCGTCACCGCCTGGTCGCCGCTGATTTTTTTCTGCTTGAGGGCCGCGAACGTGAGGTAGGCCGTCATCAGCTTGGTCAGCGAAGCCGGTTCCACCCGCGCGAGGGGTTCGTGCGCGGCGAGCGCCTGGCCGCTGTGGAAGTCGAGCAGGACGTAGGCTCTCGCCGAAATGGCGGGCACGGGCGAAACCGGGAACGCTGCCGGCTGGGCGGAAAGCGCGGCGGGAAGAAACGGCAGCAGGAAAAGCAGGATAGCGCGCATGCGGAAAATGCCGATTATAACAAAGCGGGGTGCGGCTTCGTCCCGGCGCTTGCGCGCCCGCGCCGCGGGTGGAACAATCCGCCCTTTTCGGAAGAGATAAGCATGAATCAGGCATCATGGCGCGTGCTGCGATATGCATGCATCGCGCTCATCGCGGGCGGCTGCGCCGCGCCGGTCGCCGCGGCACAGCCCGCCGGAGTGAAGGACGCCTGGGTGCGCGCACCGGCGCCCGGTCAGCAGGTCGCCGGCGCTTACATGGAGCTGACTGCCCGCGCCCGCCTCGCGCTGATATCGGTTGCGAGCCCGGTGGCCGGGCGCGTCGAGCTGCACAGCACGGCGGTCGAGGGCGGCGTGATGAGGATGCGCCCGGTCGACAGGATCGATCTGCCGGCGGACAAGCCGGTGAAGCTCGCGCCCGGCGGCCTGCACGTCATGCTGATGGACCTCAAGCAGGCGCTGAAGCCCGGCGACCGGGTGCCGCTCACGCTCACCGTCCAGCGGCCGGATTCCAGCCGCGCCGTCTTCACCATCGAGGCCGAAGTGCGCGCGGCCGCGCCCGGGCCGGCGCACCACCATCACTGATGCGGAGGTTCCTTAAAAAATCAGCTACTTGTGTCCTGGCCGGCGGCGGGGCTTGAAATGCCCCGCCGGGCTCCCATATTTCAGGTGTCGGCGCCTCGCGCCAATCTGAATGAACATGGAGACCCAACATGGCAAACATCGCCCGTTTCAACCCGTTTGACGAAACGATCGACGACCTGTTCCGCGGCTTTTTCGTGCGCCCGGTGAGCTACGAGACCCACGCCGGCGCCGCCCAGTTCCGCGTGGACGTGTCCGAGAACGACAACGCGTACACCCTGCGCGCCGAGATCCCCGGCGTGAAGAAGAACGACATCAACGTCTCGATCGACGGCGACACCGTCGCGATCGGCGCCGAAGTGAAGAGCGAGAAGGACGTGAAGGACGGCGAGCGCGTGCTGCGCTCGGAGCGCTACGTCGGCAAGGTCTATCGCGCGTTCACCCTCGGCCAGGCGGTCGACGAGTCCGCCGCGTCGGCCCGGTATGCCGACGGGGTGCTCGAGCTGACGCTGCCGAAGAAGGCCGCGGTGCAGGCGAAGCGGATCACCATCCAATAAATGTTAAATCCGGACGGCTGTCGCCGCCGGTTTAACTGTGCGGATTCGAACGGACGAGACCCGCCGTTCAATCCGCACCCAGCAGGAAACGAAGTGGCAGGCCGGAAGGGAAGAAGCGGTTGTACGGTCTGTAGGTGATTAAAAAAAGCGTCAGGCCCACGGGCCTGACGCTTTTTTTGTAGAATAGCCGGCGACACACACTATTGATGGCCCGACCATGGCCCTGACCGGCACCACCGCCGCGGAAAAAGCGAAGATCCTCGCCGAGGCGCTGCCGTACATCCAGCGCTTTCACGGCAGGACCATCGTCATCAAGTACGGCGGCAACGCGATGACCGACGAGAAGCTGAAGGCGGGCTTCGCGCGCGACGTGGTGCTGTTGAAGCTCGTCGGCATCAATCCGGTGGTGGTGCACGGCGGCGGCCCCCAGATCGACGACCTGCTCAAGCAGCTCGGGAAGAAGGGGGAGTTCGTCCAGGGCATGCGGGTGACGGACGCCGAGACCATGGACGTGGTGGAAATGGTCCTGGGCGGCCAGGTCAACAAGGAGATCGTCAATCTCATCAACCAGCACGGCGGCCGCGCGGTCGGCCTGACCGGCGCGGACGGCGGGCTGATACGGGCGAAGAAGCTGCTGGTGCGCGGCAGCGGCGAATCCGACGAGCTGCTCGACATCGGGCAGGTGGGCGAGGTCGAGGCCATCGACCCCGAGATCGTGCACCAGCTGCACACCCACGACTTCATCCCCGTGATCGCGCCGCTGGGCGTGGGCAAGAAAGGCGAGAGCTACAACATCAACTCCGACCTCGTCGCGGGCAAGATGGCCGAAGTCCTGAAGGCCGAGAAGCTGATCGTGCTCACCAACACGCCGGGCGTGCTCGACAAGAACGGCAACCTGCTGACCGGCCTTACCTCGAAGAAAGTCGACGAGCTGTTCGCCGACGGCACCATTTCCGGCGGGATGCTGCCCAAGATCGGCTCCGCGCTCGACGCCGTGAAGAACGGCGTCAACACCTGCCACATCATCGACGGGCGCGTCGAGCACGCGTTGCTGCTCGAAGTCCTCACCGACGAAGGCGTCGGCACGTTGATCCGCCGCCGCTAGGAATTCGCCGCGGCGAATTCCTAAAATGGAATCCCGGATTCAGCCTGTCGCCCCCGTTTTACCCAGGAACTCTCCGGTATTGTTCCGCATTGACTGAATTGGTCCGATTGCGACAGGCTGTGTGGCGCATGAAATTCGACAGGGTCTGGATATTCGATCTGGATAACACTCTCCATGACGCGCGCCCGCATATTTTCCCCCACATCAACCGCGCGATGACGGCCTACCTCGAGACGCACCTCGGTCTCGCCGAGGCCGAGGCTGGCGAGCTGAGGCGGCATTACTGGAAACGCTACGGCGCCACGCTGCTGGGCCTCATGCGCCACCACCAGACCGATCCCGGCCATTTCCTCTGGCATACCCACCAGTTCCCCGAGCTCGAGCGCATGCTGGTGCGCGAGCCGCGGCTGCGCGCGACGCTCGCGCGGCTGCCGGGCAGGAAGATCGTTTTTTCCAACGCGCCGGTGCATTATTCGGCGGCGGTGCTGAAAGCGCTGCGGATCGCCGACCTCTTCGACGACGTGTTCACGATCGAGCGCACGCGGTTCCGCCCCAAGCCCGACAGCCACGGCTTCCTGCGCCTGTGCCGCGCCAACCGCGTCCAGCCGCAACGCTGTATCATGGTGGAAGACTCGCTCGACAACCTGCGTACCGCCGGCCGGCTCGGCATGAAAACGGTGTGGGTGACGCGGGCGTCCCGGGCGCCGGGGTCGGTGGATTTGAAGGTCTCGAGCCTGGCGCAGCTGCCCCGGTTGCTGGAGTCTTTGCAATGAGAGTCTTTGCAATGAATATGTTTGCCATAAAATAAGCACCACCGTAGCTCGAGGCGAGATCGCGAATGGCGGAAAAAACGGGCGAGCGCAAGGACCAGATACTGCAGACGCTGGCGCAGATGCTGGAGAATCCCGCGGGCGAGAAGGTGACCACCGCCGCGCTCGCCGCGCGCATCAAGGTGTCGGAAGCCGCGCTCTACCGCCACTTCAAGGGCAAGGCCGAGATGTTCGAGGGGCTGATCGAGTTCATCGAGCAGTCCCTGTTCGGCCTCATCAACCGGATCACCACCGACGAGAAGAACGGCGTGCGCCAGGTCGAGGGCATCATCACCGTGCTGCTCGCGTTCGCGCAGAAGAACCGCGGCATGACGCGCGTGCTGATCGGCGACGCGCTGGTCAACGAGGACGAGCGGCTGCAGCAGCGCATCAACCAGCTGCACGAGCGGCTGGAGGCGGCGCTGAAGCAGGCGCTGCGCTTCGGCGTGAGCCAGAAGGAGATCGCGCAGGAGGTGGACATCACGGCGCAGGCCAACCTGATGATGAGCTTCGTCACCGGGCGCTGGCACCAGTTCGCGAAGAGCGGCTTCCGGCGCGACCCGGCCGAGTCGTGGCCGAAGCAGTGGCGGCAGCTCATGGAAGGCGTTATCGCCTAGGCGATAAAACGCCTTCCATGAGCTGCCGCCTTGGCAGGAAAGGAACGAGGGGACTGCTCCCCTCGTGCTCCCCTGGCAGGAATGGAAGAATGACGCATCTTAGGGAGAAGCAGTCATGGCGAACATCACCACTCAGCAACTGGCTGAGCTGATCATCGGCGTTGCCCGCGCGCAGCAGGCGATCATCGACGCGTCGGAAAGCCAGAAGACGGGATACAAGGGTTCCCACCTCGCGCCGGCTCTCGACAATGCGGCGAAGAGTCGCGTGACCACCCGGCCGCTGACGCTGCAGGAATTCCCGTCGCGCGTGCTGCTGCAATGCATGGGGCGCGCCGGCCCCAACGTCGAGCAATTGACGCGCGACCTCGAGGCGCTGTTGAGCGGGCAGGCCGCTTCCCCCGCGGCGCCTGCGGCTGCACCCGCCGCCTCCGAGGACGGCGCGCAGTCGCTCGACATGACCTGAAAACAGTTACAAGTTACAAGGTACAAGTTTCAAGTTGCGCGGCGTCCTGGACGCCGTTTTTCTTGTATCTTGTGACTTGAATCTTGGAACTAAGCGGTAGCGCAAACCGCGCAAGCGGGATCGCGCGCGAGCCTGATGGTGCGCACCTGCATGGCAAGCGCGTCGAGCAGCAGCAGCCGTCCGGCCAGCGTCTCGCCCGTTCCCGTCAGGACTTTCAGCGTTTCCGCCGCCTGGATCGAGCCGACGATGCCGGTCAGCGGCGCGAACACGCCCATCACCGCGCAACGCACGTCCTCGGATTCCGCGCTCTCGGGGAACAGGCAGGCGTAGCACGGCGCGCCGGGCGCGCGCAGGTCGAATACCGCGACCTGCCCGTCGAAGCGCACCGCGGCGCCGGAGACCAGGGGTTTCTTCAATCGCACGCAGACCCGGTTGGCGGCGTGGCGGGTGGCGAAGTTGTCGCTGCCGTCGACCACCACGTCGGCGTCGCGCGCGAGCGCCTCGAGGCGCCGCTCGTCCACGCGTTCCGCCAGGCCGGCGACCCGGACCTCGGGGTTGATCGCGGCGAGCGTGGTCCGCGCCGAGTCGACTTTCTTCCTGCCCACGGATTCCGTGCGGTGGATGATCTGGCGCTGCAGATTGGTGAGATCGACCGCGTCGTCGTCACAGAGCGTGATGCGGCCCACCCCGGCCGAGGCGAGGTACAGCGCCACCGGCGAGCCCAGCCCGCCGGCGCCGATCACCAGCGCGTGCGCGGCCAGCAGCCGCTCCTGCCCCTCGATGCCGATTTCCGGCAGCAGGATGTGGCGGCTGTAGCGCAGCAATTGTTCGTCGTTCATAAAAACGTGAGGAGTAAGGGGTGAGGAGTGAGGAGAAAAATCAGGAACCGCGCCTCACACCTCGCTCTTCACGCCTCACCAGAGCGAGGCGCCGCGGTCAATCGACAGGACAGTGTACAGCGAAACGCCCGGTTTTCACCGGGCGTTGTCGTTTGCTCCTGACTGCTGACCGGCTTAATTCGCGGCGCCCACGCGGG
>CAYSRR010000081.1:0-11388 GCA_964433375.1 uncultured Streptomycetaceae bacterium | reverse complement strand
GCTCGATCCCCATCTCAAGTCGATCATGGCGCAGGAGTACCCGCGCTTCTCCGATCGGGAATACGCGCACCGGCACAAGCTGCTCGCCGGCGCGATGCAGGAAGCCGGCGCGGACACCCTGCTGGTGGTGACCGAGAACCGCTCGGGCAACGCCACGCAGTGGGTGACCGGCTGGCCCGGCACCGTGGAGGCGCTCACGGTGTTCCGGCCCGGCGAGAAGATGTGGATGACGGTGGAGTGGGTGAATCACTATCCGCTCGCGGCGAAGATGTGCAGCCACATGGACGTCGTGTGGGGCCAGCATCAGGGCGCGGAGAAGCTGCTCGCGGAACTGAAGCGCCGCGGTGCGAAGCGCGTCGGCGTCGTGGGGCCGCTGCGGGTGGCGAAGTGGCGCGCGCTCGAGCAGCACTTCGATCTGGTGTCGCTCGACGCGCAGTACACGCGTTTCCGCATGATCAAGTCGGAGGAGGAGCTCGACTGGATCCGCATCGGCGCGGCGATGTCCGACGCGGGGCTGGCGGCGCTGCTGGCCGGGACGAAGCCGGGATTCACCGAGCGCGAGCTGGGGGCGGTCGTCGAGAGCGCCTATATCAGGCACGGCGGCATGACGATGATCCACTACATCGGCGTGACGTCGATGAAGAAACCCCATATCCACGTGCCGCCGCAGCACCCCTCGCCGCGCAAGGTGAAGAAGGGGGACCTGGTGTTCTGCGAGCTGTCGGCCTACTGGTGGGATTACGCGGGGCAGGTGCTGCGCACGTACACGGTGGGCGCGGAGGCGACGCCGCTCTACCGCGATCTCCACGCCACGGCGGAGGCCGCGTTCGACGCGGTGACGAAGGTGGCGCGCCACGGCGCGACGATGCAGGAAATCGTGGACGCGACCGGCGTCATCGAGAAAAACGGCTTCACCATCTGCGACGATCTCATGCACGGCTTCGGCGGCGGCTACTTCCAGCCCATCATCGGCTCGAAGAGCCGCCCGGCCGGCCCGAAGCTGCCGGACATGACGCTGGAAGAGAACATGACGGTGGTGGTGCAGCCCAACGTCGTGACGAAGGACCTGAAGGCGGGGGTGCAGGTCGGCGAGATGATCCGCATCACCAGGACGGGCTTCGAGCGGCTGCACCAGGCCAAACGCGGCTTGTTCCGCGTTTAGCGGTCTGCTGTAGGGGCGTCTCAGATGATACGTCTCAGATGAAGCGTCTCAGATAAGGCGTCTTAGGTAAGGCGGGTTACGGCCCACGGTTTTCAAAACGCTCTACCTGCGACGCTTTACCTGAGACGTCCTATCTGCGACGCTGTATCTGAGACGCCTTATCTGCAACGAATCTTCATATTTTTCTTGGGAGAGCAGCATGCTTATCGTCGATTCGCAGATCCATATCTGGCAGAACGGGAAGATGAGCCCGCATCATCGCCAGGCTCCGACGTACAACGCCGAGGACGCGCTGGCCGAGATGAAGACGGCCGGCGTGGACTGCGCCGTCATCCATCCGCCTTCCGCGCTGGGCGAGCCGGCCAACGCGCTCGCGGTCGAGGCGGTGAGGAAATACCCGGACAAATTCTGCATCCTCGGGCATTTCGATCTCAAGCGCCCGGACCGGGAGGAGGTCGTCGCCCGTTGGCGCGAGCGGCCGGGCATGCTCGGCTTCCGCTACACCTTCAGCCAGCCGGAGGAGAAGGGCTGGTGGACCGACGGCTCGCTCGACTGGTTCTGGAAGGCCTGCGAGAAGGCGGGGCTGGTCGTGGGCCTGCTCGCCAGCGGCGCCAACATCAAGGCGTTCGGGCAGATCGCGGAGCGGCATCCGGGCCTCAGGATGCACATCGACCACATCGGGCGCGGCGGCGGTCGCGCCGACAGGAAGGACGACGCGGCCTACGCCAATCTCGACGAGATGCTCGCGTTGGCGAAACTGCCGAACGTCGGCGTCAAGCTCTCCGGCGCGCCGAGCACCTCGACCCATCCGTACCCGTACAGGAACATCCACGATTACCTCAAGCGCATCGTCGACGCCTACGGCCCCGAGCGCTGCTTCTGGGGCACCGACATCACCCGCATGCCGTGCAGCTACCGGGAATGCGTGACCATGTTCACGGAGGAAATGCCGTGGCTGCAGGGGCGAGACCTCGAGCTCGTTATGGGGGGAGCTATCGTCAGATGGCTCGGATGGAAGCGGCCGTAGGCCGTTGCAGGTGAGGCGTCTCAGATGCGGCGTCTCAGGTGAAGCGTCCCAGATAAGGCGTTTCTGACTTGAGACGCAGTGCCTGAGACGTATTATCTGCGACGCCGTATCTGAGACGCTGTATCTGCGACGATTTTGGAGAAAACAGATGGCCCGCCTGCCCTCGATAACCAGCAAGGCCCAGATCGACCCCAAGCACCACGCCGTCGCGGACAAGCTGATCCAGAGCCGCGGCGGGATACAGGGGCCGTTCACGATGCTGCTGCATTGCCCGCCGCTGGCGGAGCGCGTGATCGGGCTGGGCGCCTACGTGCGTTTCGAGGGCGAGCTCGACAAGCGCGTGCGCGTGCTCGCGGCGCTGACGGTCGCGCGCGAGTTCGACGTGCTCTACGTCTGGGGCGCCCAGACCGCCGCGGCGCGCAAGCTGGGCATACCCGAGGAAACCATAGATGCGATCCGCGAGAAGCGCTACCGGGCGCTGCAGGGGGAGGACGCGCAAGTCGTGGACTTCACGCGCGAGCTCCTGCTCAGGCACCGCGTGAGCGAAGCGGCGATGAAGGCGATGCTGGATCGGCTGGGCAACTTCCAGCTGATCGAGCTGACGGGGTCGATCGGCTACTACTGCATGCTGGCGATGACGGCGAATGCGTGCGAGCTGGGGGCGGCCAAGGACGCCGAGGTGCTGACTTAGGCGTCCTGCAAAAGGCGTTGCAGATGAGGCGTTGCAGATGAGGCGTTGCAGATGAGGCGTTCCAGATAAAACGTTGCAGATAAGGCGTTTCAGGAACGGCGTTTTAGCAGAAACGCTTTACCTGCGACGCGGTATCTGCAACGCTTCACCTGCAACGTAGTATCTGCAACGCAGTACCGGGGGCCATGGAAACCATCGAATTTCAGTTGAAGAGCGAGAACGTCCGGCTTTGCGATCTGCTGAAACTCGCGGGCATTGCCGAGAGCGGCGGGCAGGGGAAGCAGCTGGTCGCCGCCGGCGAAGTCACCGTGGACGGACGGCCGGAGAGCCGCAAGGCGGCCAGGATTCGCGCTGGGCAAACCGTGGAATGTCGCGGCGCCAGGATCGTTGTCAAGTGAAGCCGAGAGGTCGACAAAGTCGGGAAATCGGGAGGTCGGGAGACGGGAAAGTTTTCCCGATTCAACGGCATCACGGATTCTTAAACGTAAGTATTTTGGGTCGGAGAAACGGTTTTAAGCCCTCAAAAGGCGGTCTATCGACGGCTTTGTTTTTTCGCTTCAAGATGTTGCGCCGGTCCGACCCGGGAAAAGGTCCGACCCGGGACAACTCGCAACTCGGCCTGCTCGAGGTCGGACCACGGCAACGCGTTGATCTGAATATATTAGCGGCCGGGAAAGGCCGAATTTTTGTTCTTAGAGCGGCATTTTCGGGGTCAAAAAGGGCCGTTTAAGAAAGCAGGATTTCGTCTTGGCCGCGACGTCCTGCCTGAGACGCCTCATCTGCGACGCTTCATCTGAGACGCCTCACCTGCAACGCCTCGTTAGGAGCGGCAGAGGGGGCCGCCACTATTCGACAGGTATGAAAATGCTGTGCCGCAGCTTGTCCAGCCCCTGCGACCGGTGGCCCTTGCCGCTCGTGTCCTCGACCAGGATCACTTCGCCGGCGCCGATGACGCGGCTCTCGCCGTCGCTGGCGGTCAGCTTCACGCCGGCGTCGAGGTTCACGATGTATTGCCGGCGCGGGGCGTTGTGCCAGTCCAGATCGTTCTCGGCCTTCGTCTGGCGGAAGATGATGCCGGTGGCGGGCAGCCGCCTGGATAGCTTGCTGCCCCGGCGCTCCTCGGCCCATTCGACCTCGATGTCGCGGAAGTGCGATTCGCCGTTCTCGTCGGTGTACAGATTGTGAATGCGCATGCCTTGTCCCTGATTCGTTCTTCGGTTATTTACGCCGTATCTGCAACGCTATATCTGAGACGCTTTACCTGCGACGCCTCATCTGAGACGTCTCATCTGCGACGATCTCAATGCAGCGGCGGCTTCCACAGGAAGTCGCTGCGGTCCGCCGACTTCACCTTGATGTGCAGTACGTCGCCGCCGCGCGAGAGAGTGAGCGGCACCTCGACCCCGGCATCGCCCAGCTGCCACACCGCGCGGAAGAGCTCCACCAGGCCCTGCACGCGGGTTTCGCCGACGCCGAGTACCTGGTCGCCGACCCGGATACCGGCGCGGGCGGCCGGGCCGCCCGGCGTCAGCCGGTCGACGAACAGCTTGCCGTCCGGGTCCTGCGTGCGCATGCCCAGCCACGGGCGCGGCGGGCGCGGGCTGCGGCCGGTTTTCAGCAGGCCGTCGAGGATCGGGTTGAGCAGGTCGATCGGCACGAACATGTTGACGGGGTAGGGCTCGCCGTTGACCACCTGCTGCACCAGCAGCGACCCGGTGCCGGTCAGGCAGCCTTGCGCGTCGAGCAGCGCCGAGCCGCCCCACTGCGGGTGCGCCGGCGCGGTGAAGATCGCCTCGTCGAGCACGTATTCCCAGTAGCCGGCGAACTCGTGTTTCGCGATGACCCGGGTCTTGAGCGAGTGCGCGGCGCCGCCGTGGCCGATCACGAACGCCGAATCGCCTACCTTGACGTCGGCCGCGAGGCCGCGCGGCAGGTGCGGCGCGGGCAGCTTGCCCAGGGGCTGGATCAGGCCGAAGCCGGTCTCGTGGTCGTAGGCGAGCGGGTAGCCGGCCACGACGGCGCCGCGGCGTGTGGTGAGCCAGATCTGCGTGGCCTCGTTGATGAGGTAGCCGATCGTCAGGACGAGGCCGTCCTCGCGGATCACCGCGCCGTAGCCGGCCCGCTCGGTGCCGAGGTTGGCGGCGCTGTAGGCGCTCTCCGGAATTTCGGAGCGGATCAGCACGACCGCGTCGAACGCGCGCTCGAGGTCGAACTGGGTCTGGTCGGGTTTGGGCTGGAACGACTCGGGGAAGGCCCAGGATTGTTCTTCGGACATGGCGGTATTTTAAGGCGTCTCAGGTAATGCGTTCCAGATAATGCGTCTCAGATGAAGCGTCTCAGGTGAGGCGTTGCCACTAAAAGCGCTTCATCTGCGACGCAGTATCTGAGACGTAGCATTTGCGACGCTTTTGGGTTCCAGGGGTCACGCCCGCTTCGGCGGTTTCGCCATCAAAAAGAACAACGACCCGATTCCCGCCAGCACGGCCAGTATCGTGAAGCCCATGCGGTAGTTGCCGGTCCAGTCGGCGAACGCGCCGGCGAGGATCGGGCCGGTGATGTTGCCGATCACGATGATCATGGAGGAGAGCCCGATGATCATGCCGATCGACTGCCGGCCGAAATAGTCGGCGCGCATCGCCTGCATGAAGGGGCCGCGCAGTCCCCAGGCCACGCCGTGCACCAGCGCCGAGAGCACCAGCACGACGGTGCTGGTGGCGTAGGTCAGCATGAGCAGGCCGCCGGCGTGCATCAGCATGCAGACGGCCGAGACCACGCGCTTCTGGTAGCGGTCGCCGATCACCCATCCCGTCATCACGCCGAAGAACTGCCCGACCGTTACCAGCGTGAAGATGAGCGCGGCCATGGCGAGCGAATAGCCCAGGCCTTCCTTGATGTGCGAGACGGCGTGCACGTTGACGGCGGACACCACCAGCAGCGCGAACGCGTGGCCGAGCGCGATCAGCCAGAACGCGCTGGTGCGCAGCGCCTCGCGCGTGCTCATGCCCTGCTGCACCGGCATCGCCACGGGCTGCGAGGCATCCCGGGGCGTGGCCGGCACGCCGTCCACGGTCTCGCCGTGCTCCTCCGGGCGGCTGCGGATGATGCTCGCCAGCGGCCAGCCGACGAGGATCGCCAGCACGCCCGAGCCGAAGGCGGTGTAACGCCAGCCGAAGGCCTGGATCGAGGCGGCGACGAGGAACACGAACAGCCCGCCGATCGCGCTGCCGAACTGCAGCGCCGAGAGCGCGCGGGCGCGGCGCTTCTCGAACCAGTGGATGATCGCGACGCCGACGATGGAGTTGCTGAACATGCTCGAGCCCAGCGCGACGACCACGAACGCGGCGTAGAAGCCGTAGAGCGTCTCGATCCAGCTCAGCAGCATGAAGCCGATGCCGAACAGGACGATGCCGATGCGGACGATGATCTGCGAGCCGTAGCGGTCCACCGCCCAGCCCAGCACCGGGCCGAGGATCGCGACCTCCGTCGATTTCAGCGCGGCGGCGGCGGCGACGGCGGTCTTGCTCCAGCCGCGGTCCTCGACCAGGACCGCGAGATAGACGCCGAAGGACTGGTTCAGCAGCAGGCTCTGCAGGAACTGCAAGGCGCCGCCGGCGAACACGATGCGCCAGCCGTAGAAGATTTTCATGGAGCCCCCGAGGATAGCGCAAGCGGCGCCGGGGGGACAGAAGGATGAAGGATGAGGGATGACCGTCGCGCTTTGCGCGACAACAACAGGCCCCGACCTCCCGTGACCTTCGGTCGGAAGCCCGCACTACGAGAAATTTAGTTCTTTAGATTGATTGCTGGCCGGACGCAGGTGAAAGGTCAGGACTCTTAAGCAACACGCGATGCGTGGGGTCATCCTTCCACGTTCAGCCTTCATCCTTGGGCTCAAGCCAGCCATCCGGGCTGGCTTGAGCCCAGCACCGGCGAGGGCTTGTCCCAGTGCGGCTTCGTCTCGGACAGGGAGAGCACGGGGCCGAGGTGCTTCAGCGTGCCGTGGCCGCCCCGGGTCTCGATCATGATCGAGTCGAGCTCGGCCTTGCCGAGTCCCAGGTCGGGCCTGTCGTAGCTCACGTGGCCCTGCTTGTAGATGTACATGCCCGAGCGGCAGAGGGAGACGCGGACGTGGTACGAGCCGCCTTCGCGCGCGCGCCGGGCCAGCGCGAGCAGCACGCCGTAGGCGCCGTTGTAGCCGGTGGTGTAGTCGCACGCGGACGCCGGCAGGAGCTTCGGCCGCTCGTCGCCGTTGTCGAGGCAGATCCCGGTCGCGCACTGGGCGATCTGCTCCCATCCGCCGCGGTTCGAGAACGGCCCGCCGTGGCCGTAGCAACTGATGGAGACGTAGATGAGGCCGGGGTGCTCCCTGGCCAGCTCCTCGGGCGTCATGCCGAGCTTGTCCATGATGCCGGGGCGGTAGCCCTGGCTGAAGACATCGGCGCCGCGGACGAGCTTCCTGATCGTCGCCACGTCTTCGGCCTGGTTGAGGTCGAGGAAGCAGCTGCGCTTGCCGTGGCTGGTGTCCATGACGTGTTCCGGCACCTGCGGCAGGTGTTTGGCCGTGACCATCAGCACGTCGGCGCCGTGCTCGGCGAGCGTGCGCGCGCAGATCGGTCCGGCGAGGATGCGCGTGAGGTCGAGTACCTTGATGCCCGAGAGCGGCCTTCCATCCCTGGGGAAGGGGATGGGGTCGCTGTCGCCGATCTTCTGTATGTCGATCAGCGCGCGGCCGGCCAGCACTTTCCCGTGCGGATGCTCCAGCCACTCCTTGTTGGAGCGCACGATCGAGCCGCAGGCGCGCGCCGCGGCGACCGCTTCCTCGAGGTCGTGCGAATCCCATTGCGCGACCGCTTTCGCCACGGCGTCGGCATTCGACTCGCACTTCAGCACGCCGATCACCCGGTCGTGAAGATGGGGCAGGTTGAAATGCGGCAGGTACCAGCGGCCGTCCTTGCAGCGCCACGGCTGGGTGATGGAGCGCATGTGCGCCATGAACGGCGAATCCATGCCTTTCCAGCTGCCGTCCGGTTCCAGCCGGGTCATGAGCTTCGAGCTCTGGCAGGTCGCCGCAGCGTGGCGGGCGTCGATGGCGACCTTCTGGCGCCGGCCGGTCTTCATCTCGTGGATGTCGGTGACCGCGACGCCGACGCCGGCGAGGATGTTCGCCGTCGTCCCGCCGATCCGGAAGCGGGCGGAGAACACGGGATCGTTCCCCTTGATGGTCACTTCGCCGGCCTCGGGCATGCCGCGGCCGCGCAGGTTCATGATCTCTTCGAATCCGGGGTTCATTTAGTGGAATCCATGCGGAAATGTTGGCCTCTATTCTACGCGGAAGGATGAAGGATGAACGTGGAAGGATGATCCCCGCACTTCGCGGGTTGCCTATAATGACCCAGCCTTTCGCTTTCGCCCGGCCGGCAGTTTGCTTTCGACCGAAGGTAACGAGAGGTCGGGACCTGAAGTTGTCGCGCGGCGCGCGACGGTCATCCTTCCACGTTCATCCTTCATCCTTCCGGGTACCACATGGTGGACCCCGCGCAGCCGCCGGTGTGGTAACTTGCCCTATCCGGAGATTTCCTTCGCCCCATGGACGCGATGCCGCCGCCTTCCGCGCCACTCGATGCCGATCGGCCCGATACGGTGCGGCTGACGGTCGCCGAGGCGACCGGGCTCGGCGAGCAGGCGCTCAAGCGCGTCGGGTACAGCGGCGAGGACGCGCGCATCATCGTCGACCAGCTCGTGGACAACGCCTTGTGCGGCTACCGTTTCGCGGGACTGCCGCGGCTGCTCGCGATCGCGGGCGACGAGCGCACCGGGCGCACCCGCGAGCCCGTCCGCATCGCCCACGAGACGCCGGTATCCGCGCTGCTCGACGGCGGCAACAATGTCGGCTACATCGCCGCATACCGTGCGGCGGAAGTCGCCATCCGCAAAGCCAAGGCCGCCGGCATGGCATCGGTCGGGGCCTACAACAGCTACTACAGCGGCCGCAACGCCTACTTCGTCGAGAAGATCGTGCGCGAAGGGCTGGTCGCGTTTCACGTCTCCAGCGCCTACCCGCGCGTCCTGCCGCCGGGCGCGGCGCGCCCGATGCTCGGCACGAATCCCATCTGCTTCGGCTTTCCTTCCGCGGACGGCCCCGTGATCGCGGACATGGGCACCGCCTCGCTCATGTGGGGCGAGGTCATGCTGCATGCCCACCTCGGCAAGCCGCTGCCCGAAGGCGTCGGCTTCGACGAGCACGGCAATCCCTCGAGCGACGCCGAGGCGGTGCTGAAGGGCGGCGTGGCGCCGTTCGGCGGCCACAAGGGTTACGCCCTGTCGTTCGCCATCCAGGCGCTGGGCCTGCTGGCGGGCGCCGCGCTGACTCGCGGCCAGGTGCGCGACTACGGCTTCCTGTTCTGGGTCCTCGACCCGGAGATCATGCTGCCCGGCGGGCGGTTCGCGGCCCAGATGTCGGAATACGCGCGCCAGATCCGGGAGACGCCGCGCCGGCCCGGCGCCGCCGAGGTCCGCGTGCCGTCCGAGCGCGCCTTTCGCGAGCGCGAGCAGCGCCGGAAGGAGGGCATCGTCATTGAGAAGAAGGTGGTGGAGTCTCTGCGTGCCATATAGACTGCATGGCACGCGAAGGATGAACGTGGAACGTGGAAGGATGACCCCACGCGTCGCGTGTAGTTTAAGAGTCCCGGCCTTTCACTACCGTCCGGCCGGTAGTTTGCTTCCGACCGAAGGCAACGAAAGGTCGGGACCTGAAGTTGTCGCGCAGGGCGCGACGGTCATCCTTCCACGTTCATCCTTCATCCTTCGGACGAAGCCGGGCCGCTGCATAGGAGGAAATTTATGCGAATTGCATCTCTTCTCATCGCATCATTATTTGCGGCCGTGGCCGGCGGGCCGGCGTTCGCGCAGTCCTATCCGAGCAAGCCCATCCGGCTGATCCTGCCGTTTCCGCCCGGCTCGCCGAGCGACATGGTGGGGCGCACGATAGGACAGAAGCTCAGCTCGCAGATGGGGCAGAACGTGGTGGCGGACAACCGCCCCGGCGCGGGCGGTACGCTGGGACTCTCCGTCGCGGCGAAGTCCCCGGCGGACGGCTACAATATTCTCGTCACTTCGCCGACGATCGCGATCAGCCCGCTGCTCTACGCCAACCTGCCGTTCGACTCGTTGCGCGACTTCGTCCCGATCGCGCGCCTCGCCACCATCGAGAACGTCATGGTGGTGCATCCCTCGGTGCCGGCGAAGACCCTGAAGGAGTTCATCGCGCTCGCCCGCAGGCATCCCGGCAAGCTCAATTACGGCTCCGGCGGCGCCGGCACGACGAACCACCTCGCGAACGAGCTGCTCCAGAGCCTGCAGAAGATCAGGATGACCCACGTGGCGTACAAGGGCGCGACGCTGGCCGCCGGCGCGCTCATAAGCGGGGAGGTGGACGAAGTGATCCTCGGCGTTGCGCCGGCGATGCCGTTCATCAGGGCCGGGCGCGTGCGGCCGATCGTGGTGCTGTCGGAGAAACGCCTGGCCATGCTTCCCGACGTGCCGACCGGCGAGGAAGCCGGCGTGCCCGGGTTCAAGATTTCGATCTGGTACGGAATGTTCGCGCCCGCCGGCACGCCCCGGGAGGTGGTGAGCCGCCTGCACGCGGAGACCGCGAAGGCGTTGCAGGATCCGGAGCTGCTCCGGCGCATGACCAGCGCCGGCATGGACCCCTGGTCCGGGACGCCCGAGGAACTCGACCGGCACCTGCGCAGCGAGATCCAGCGCTTTTCGCGCCTGGTGAAGTCGGCGGGAATTAAAGCGCAGTAGAGGCGTTGCAGATGAGGCGTCTCAGATAAAGCGTCGCAGGTGAGGCGTCTCAGATAAGGCGTTGCAGGTAAAGCGTTTGGCCAAAGCGTAATATCCGGGACGATTCATCTGGAACGCAGTACCTGGAACGCTTTATCTGCAACGCTTCACCTGCAACGCTTTATCTGGAACGCCTTTCCGGTGAATCCGGCGTGCTACGATTCCCGCCCTTCGAGAACACATCCAGGAGTGATGATGAAAGCAGCGTTCTTCATGAAAAACGGCGAGCCGGACGTGTTTCAGTATGGCGAGCTGCCGGACCCCGTGGCCGGAGCGGGCGAGGTGCTGGTGGACATCCACGCGGCGAGCGTGAACGGCGCCGACTGGAAGTCGCGCTCGGGCCACTATGGCAAGCCCCAGCAGTATCCCTATATCCCGGGGCGCGATTTCTCGGGGGTGGTGAGCGCACTTGGCGCCGGCGTGACCGATCTGAAGGTCGGCGACCCGGTGTTCGGCGTGGTCGAGGTGACCAACGAGGCCTGCTATGCGGAGAAGGTCGCGATCCGCGCGGCGATCGTCGCCCGGAAGCCGGACAGCCTGTCGCACGTCGAGACGGCGGCGGTGGGGCTGATCGGGCTCACCGCGCTGGTGTCCGTCGAGGACACGCTCGAACTGAAAAAGGGCGAGACGATCCTCGTCCAGGGCGGCGCCGGAGGGGTTGCC
>CAYSRR010000080.1:0-11399 GCA_964433375.1 uncultured Streptomycetaceae bacterium | reverse complement strand
CGTGATTCGTGATTCGTGATTCGTGATTCGTGATTCGTGATTCGTGATTCGTCACGCCGTCTGCAGCTTTCGAGCCTTGGCGCCGGAGAGTAGCCCGAGCAGTTCCCGCACCGTGTGCCGCTCGATGTCGAGCGCGACGCGCGCGATGTCGTCCGCCGGCAGTTGCGGGTTGATGCCGCGGAATTTTTCGGCCACGCCTTTCGCGTCCACCGGGTTGGCGGTCGAGCCGAGCGGGTCGAGCACGTCCACGCGCACCCATTGGCCGCGGTCCTCGGCCGCGACCCAGGCCGCGAAACGCGCGGGGTAGAGCTTGTCGAGGGCGGGGTCGTGCTCCAGATCGAGGTGCCCGGCGAGGGCGGCGATCGCCGGGTCGGCGAGCTTGGCGTCGGCGAACTGCGGCGGCAGCACCTGGCCTTCGAGCAGCGCGGCGGCGACGACGTAGCGCAGGCTCATCTGGGCATTGAGCGCGGACGAGGGCTCGTAGCGGAAGCCGCACTGCACGTCCACCACCTTCGCCATGCCGACGCGCACGCGGCGCTGCACGTCCCACGGCGTGCCCAGGCGCCGGCGCAGCTCGAACGCGGCGTCCACGTAGGAGTGCGTGCTGCCGCAGCAGGAGTAAGGCTTGATGGAGGTCGCGTCGAGGTGGAATACCCGGCCCAGGTCGCGCGTGAGCGGCGCGGGGTCGGAGGCGTCGGAGAACGCCTTCAGCACGCCGCCGTCGTGGAATTCGTAGATTTGCGTCGGCCCGGTGAAGCCGAGCGCGGCCAGTTCCGCCGCCATGACGCCCGATTGCGCCGCGCGGCCGCCGTGGAAGCGCTTGCTCATGGTGCCGTCGGCATTGAACGCCCACAGTCCCGAGCTCTGCGTGCCGCCGAGCCCGAGGGCCCAGGCCGTCTTTTCCGCGTCGAGCCCCATCAGGGAGGCGCAGGCCGCGGCGGCGCCGAGCGGGCCGCAGACGCCGGTCAGGTGCCAGCCGCGCAGGCGCGTGGCGGAGGGGTTCAGCGCCAGGCTCGACCGGATCATCACCTCGTAGCCCGCCGCGATGGCGGTCACGAGCTGCTCGCTGGTGGAGCCCAGCTTCTCGGCGACGGCGATGGCGGCGGGAATCACGACGGCGCCGGGATGAAGCTTGGCCTGGTGATAGTCGTCGAGCTCGAAGGCGTGGACGGAGGTGCCGTTCACGAGCGCCGCGTCCGAGGCGCGCAGCGAGGGCGCGGATTCACCCCACACGGTCGCCTCGCCTTTCGCCGGCGCGCCGGCGCGTGCCCATTGCAGGAGAGTTTTCGCCCACGGCGTCGCGTAGCCGTAGACGCCGCAACCCAGCGTGTCGAGCAGCAGGACACGCACGACTTCGCGGGTGCGCGCGGGCAGGTCGGGGTAGCGCAGGCGCGAGACCCAGGCGGCGAGCTCACGGGTCGGCGCATGGACGGGGTGGGGATCGTTCATGGGGAAGTCCTCCTGATCAGATCGTATGATATCGCAGGCCGTCGCCATGGCGTGCAGTCCACGATCCGAGCCGCGCGATGAGCAGCGCATCGCGTCTGCTCGATCGTGCGGAGACGCAGCGGCCGCAAAGCGGTCCGCACGCAGCGGGGCTCCTCGGGCGGCGAGGTGCGAATGAGCGCGCCATTCCGGTACCCATTCCACGTTCCATGCCGCGCGATGAGCGGCGATTAGGGCTCGGGAGCCGCGGCTCCCGCACCCTGAGCGTCCGCTCGATCGCGTGGAGATAAAGCGGCCGCGCAGCGGTCCGCCTTTATCAGGGGTTGAACGCGTATTGCAACCCGGTGACGAAGAGCAGGTCGTTCTTCTTCACGCCGGGCAGGGGGTTGCTCTGGTAGCGGTCGTTGAGCGTGATCGTCGCGCTCCAGTTGCTCGTCACTTTCAGCACCAGTCCGATGTCGAACAGGATCCGGAACTCGCCCGACTCCTTCAGGTTGGGATAGTAGGCCAGGCGCTGCCGGAACGAAACCGTCGGGGTGAAGGCATGCGTGGATTCCTCGGCGATCAGCCATTCGATGAACTCGCGCGTGCCCGTCGAGTAACGCTCCCGGTTGTAGGCCGGCCCGGTCGACACGTCGAACGTGAAGCCTTCGCGTTTCACCACGTGGTAACCGAGACCGCCGGCAACGACGCTTCTCAGGTCGAGATCGATGATCTGGTCGCGCTCCAGGTCGATGGAGCCGAAAGCGAACTTGTTCTCGTTGATATTGCGGTCGTGCTTGCCGCCGGCGCGGATCAGGTCGGAAGTGCGCTGGCTGGCGCCCGCGGATTCGCTGCGCCCGTACACGCTCTGTATGTAGCCGTTGGTCTTCGAATTTTCGGTCTGTCGGACCGCGTCTCCGTTCACCGAGTAGGTGGTGGACTCGGTGTTGCCGGATGCGCCGGCCGCGCCCAGCCCGAGCGAGCCGCGCCACACCCCGTCGGGCTTGGGCATGGTCTGGGCGAAAGCGGAAGAAGCGGTGAATACAAGGGACGATAGAAAGAAGATTGCGCGTTGCATGACATCCTGTCTGGTTGTGGCTGGATAGGGGGCGCCGGGCGGCGCTTACTAAACAGCCGACACTTCGACAGCGCCGGAGTTCCGGAAGAGATGAGCGAACCTGCCCGGTTTTCCGGTATCCGGCTCAACGCCGCGCGAGCCAGCTGATCGCCGCCAGGCTCGCGGCGTTCATCCAGAACACCGGCGCCGCCCCGAACGCCGCCCCGAGCGCGCCGCCGATCAGGGGCACGATGATGCGGGCGACGTTGTTGGCGACCAGCCGCAATCCCGTTACTTCGCCGGTTCGGCCCGCGGGCGAGCGCTCGTAGGCGAGCATCATCATCACCGGCTGGCAAATGCCCAGCAGCAGCCCGATCGTGAACGAAGCGGCCATCAGCAGGGCCACGTGGTGGATCCAGGGCAGCGCGAGGAATACGCCGGCCGCGCCGATCATCGCCAGGGACGTCAGGCGCAGCGTGGTGGTGTACCGCAACAGGATCGGCAGCAGGAAACGCACGGTCAGCGCCGCTACCGCGTAGACCCCCAGCACGATGCCGATGGTGGATGCCGAGAGGCCGATCGAGTGGCCGTGCAGCGGCATGTAGAAGATATAGAGTTCCCACGCCGAAACCATGAGCCCGCTCATGATGACCACGCGGCGGATCGGGGGCGTGCGCAGCAGTTCGTAGGTGCTCTGCTCGGAGGCGTTCGCCGGCTTGCCGGGAAAGGCGCCGAACCGCCGGTTGAAGGCGAGGGTGACCAGCGGCACGGAAGCGATCAGGGCAAAGCCGAGAAACGCGGCGCCGTGGCCGCGGAGATCGATGGCATAGCCGGCGAATACCGGCCCGATGAACGCCGAGACCGAGTAGGACATCGACAGCCAGCTGAAATTGCGTGCCCGGTGCGCCGGGTTGCTCCGGGTGCCGGTGTAGTTCTGCACCGCCACGTTGTAGTAGACGAAGCCCATGCCCATCAGCACCGCCACCACCATCAGGCTCGTGATCGTTTGGAAGAAGTACCCGCACAGCATGGCCGCCACGGTCAGCGATGCGCCGGCGATCAGCGGCGGGCGCGTGCCGGCAGAGTCGGCAATCCGGCCCGAATGCAAGCCGAGCGCGAGGGGCGCCACGCCGAAGAGCGCGGCCAGCACGCCGATGGTGGCCGCGCTCGCCCCGAGATGAATCGCGAGCAGCGTCACCACCACCTTGCTGCCGATATAGCAGGCGTGGATGGCGATGCAGAGCAGGAGGATCAGGCGCATGCTGCGCGAGCGGGGAGTGTCGGGTGTCGAGTGTCGAGGGGGCGGGGGCGAGTGTCGAGGGGCGAGGGGTGGGTCAACCTCGTTGCTTCGTGATCGCGTCCAACAGATGCCGAATGGTTTCCTGCGCGTAGGCGTGGGCGCCGGGCCACTTGCTGGCGCGGGGGCCGGCGACGTTGAGCGTCGAGAGACCGTTGCGCGCGATGAATGCCGCCAGTTCCGCGGCGGCTTCCGTCGGGGTGAGCCGCTCGGCGTTAAGCAGTTCGCACGGCTTGCCGTGCCTGACGCAATAGTCCATGGTCAGGCGCGTGCCGCCCTCCAGCGCGCCGAAGTAGAGGATGCCGGTGCCGTCGCTGTCGAGCACGTTCTTCAGGGTGCGCTCCTCGTAGCCGCTGCCCTGCAGCTCGGTAAGCGGGTAGCGCGGTGCGATCGGGCCGTCCTCCGCGATGCGGCCCCCGCGCGCCCAGCCGCCGCAGGGAAACCCGGCGTCGAGCGCGGCATCGAGCGCGCCGCGGTCCACGCCGGTCTGACCGCCGGAGACGAGTTTTTTCAAAGTCATGAAAAGCGTGAGTCGTGAGTCGTGAGTCGAACTGCGACTGACGAAAAACGATCGATGAGTTCCATTACAATAGAAGCAGTTTACTTGATGCCTGTCTCGCTCACGCGCGGCGGGCGGGAAAGTCCAGTCCGTGAACTACCGCAAGGCACTCAATATCGGGGATCTCCAGGCCATGGCCAGGCGGCGGCTGCCGCGGGTGGCCTACGAGTTTCTCGCGCGCGGCACCGAGGACGAGGTCACGCTGCGCGCCAATCGCACGGACTTCGAGCGCATCCGCTTCGTGCCGCGCACGCTGGTGGACGTGTCGAAGCGCTCGCTGAAGACGACGCTGTGGGGGCGGACGTTCGATGCGCCGTTCGGCATCGCGCCGACCGGCGCCTCCGGGCTCTATTGCTTCGACGCCGACGTCGCGCTCGGTCGCGCGGCGCAGGCCGCCGGCGTGCCTTACGTGCTGTCCACCGCCTCGTTCGTGCCGATGGAGCGCGTTGCGCGCGAGGCGGGCGGCGAAAAGTGGTTCCAGCTCTACATGTCCAAGGACCACGACATCGCGCGCGGCCTGGTCAATCGCGCGCTCGACGCCGGCTTCGAGGCGCTGGTCATCACCACCGACGTGGTGGTGGGCGGCAACCGCGAGTACAACCAGCGCAACAACTTCGAGGTGCCGTTCCGGCTCAACCTCGCCAACATGGCGGACGGGCTGCTCCATCCGCGCTGGCTTGCCGGCGTGTTCCTGCGCACGCTGCTGTCCACGGGCGTGCCGCGCTTCCAGAACCTCGAGGTCAACGCCGGCGGGCGCATCACCTCGCCGACGCTGACCGAATTCCGCACCCGCCGCACCGAGCTCAACTGGAACGATTTCGCCTGGCTGCGCAAGCTGTGGCCGAAGAAGCTGCTGTTGAAGGGCGTCATGACGGTGGAGGACGCGCAGCTGGCGGCTCAGCATGGGGCCGACGGCATCTTCGTGTCGAACCACGGCGGGCGCCAGCTCGATGGCGCGCCGTCGCCGATCGAGGTGCTGCCGCAGATCGCGCAGACCGTCGGCGGGCAAATGGCCATCCTGCTGGACGGCGGCGTGCGGCGCGGCACCGACGTCGTCAAGGCGCTGGCGCTCGGCGCGGACATGGTGTTCATGGGACGCGCCACGCTCTTCGGCGCGGCGGCGGGCGGCGAGGCCGGCGCGCTGCACGCGCTGAACCTCCTCAAGGCCGAGGTGGGCCGCACACTGGCGCTGCTCGGCGCCAACAATCTGGAAGAACTGGGGCCGCAATATCTGCGTTTCGATTCGGATTGGCGCGGTGCTGCGCCGGAGCTCCCAAGGATGAAGGATGAACGTGGAAGGATGACCCTCGCGTCCCGCGAATAGAAGCTTGTCCCGACCTCTCGTTGCCTTCGGTCGGAGAACTGACCGGACGAAAGTGAAATGTCGGGACATTCAAGTTACCCGCGCAGCGGGGGATCATCCTTCATCCTTCCACGTTCATCCTTCTGGTCCGGAAGGGTAACCAGAAAACGATCACGGAGAAGTTCATGAAACAGTTGAAGATTCCCGCGGTATTCATGCGCGGCGGCACCAGCAACGCCGTCGTGTTCCATGCGAAGGACCTGCCGGCCGACCGCGCGCAGTGGGACGAAATTTTCCTCGCGGCGATCGGCAGTCCCGACCCCTACGGGCGCCAGCTCGACGGCATGGGCGGCGGCGTGTCCTCGCTATCCAAAGTGTGCGTGGTCGGCCCTTCGAGCCGCGACGACGCGGACATCGACTACACCTTCGCGCAGGTGCAGGTGAAGGAAGCCAAGGTGGACTACGGCGCCAACTGCGGCAACATGTCCTCCGCCATGGGGCCGTTCGCGGTGGACGAGGGCGTGGTCAGGGTGTCGGGCCGGGAGGCCCTGGTGAAGGTGCACAACACCAACACGAAGAAGATCATCTGGTCGCGTTTTTCCATGGATGACGGCCAGGCGGCGGTGGACGGCGACATGGCCATCCCCGGCGTGGCCGGCACCGGCTCGCCGGTGAAGCTGGAGTTCCGCGAGCCCGGCGGCGCTACCACCGGCAAGCTGCTGCCCACCGGCAACGTCGCCGACACGCTCGACGTACCGGGGGTGGGGAAGATCAGGGTGTCGATGGTGGATGCGGCCAACGCCTGCGTGTTTGCGCGCGCCGCGGACCTCGGTATCCGGGGCACCGAGCTGCCGGACGCCATCGAGGGCAACCCGGACCTGATGAAGAAGCTAGAGGCGATCCGCCGCGCGGCCTCCGTCGCGATGGGCATCACGAAGTCGCTGGACGAAGCCGCGAAGCGCCCCTCGGTGCCGTTCGTGGGATTCATTTCGGAGGCGCAGGACGCGAAAACGCTCACCGGCGAGGCGATCGGGGCCGGCGACGTGGACCTGACCGCGCGCATGATGTCGAACGGCCAGCCGCATCGCGCGCTGCCGCTCACCTGCACGCTGTGCCTGGCGGTCGCGGCGCGGCTGGAAGGCAGCGTGGTCCACGAGACGGCGCGCAAGGGCGGCGATCCCGAGGCGGAAATCCGCATCGCGATGCCCTCGGGCGTGCTCACCGCCGCGGCGAGCGTGCGCAGGCTGGAAGGGCAGTGGCACGCGGAGCAGGGCGCGTTCTACCGCACGCAGCGGCGCCTGTTCGAAGGCCAAGTTTTGGTGCGCGCTTCACGCACACCAAAACTTAATGCCGCTCGCGCGAGCGGCAGGAAAGAGGTCGTCTAGGACTTTCCGGGATCATCCCCGCGAAGGCGGGGATCCAGTGCCCCCATCCTACCTCCCCTTGGCAGGGGGAAGGGGATACCCGCCTGTGCGGGAATGACGAAAATCAGGGTGATCGGTTTCCCCGATTAAGAAAAGCGCGGCTTCAGGCCGCGCTTTTCTTCGCCGCCACCGGTTTCCTGGCCCAATGTTCGCGCCGTTCGAGCTAGGCGTTCTTCAGCCGGGAAGCCGTTCCCGGCTTCAGCAGCGCCGCCAGCGGCACCGTGAGGAAAATGGCGACGCCGATGACGGCCATCGAGGTCTCGACGCCGTAGAGGTCGCCGATGAGGCCGTAGCTGAGCGGGGCAGCGATGCCGCAGATCGAACCCAGCGTGTAGAAGAACCCGAACGCGCGAGCGAGGCGGTCCTTGTCCACGTAGTCGCCGATGGTCGCGTAGAGCACCGACGAGGTGCCGTTCAGCACCACGCCGATCAGCGGCAGCAGCAGGAACGAGGCCGCGGACGGCAGCAGGAGCGTGGCCAGGATGCCGGCGCCGGTCGCCACTTCGGTGATGACGATCATGCGTACGATGCCCAGGCGCTCGGCGAGGTAGCCGCAGGCGAGCTTGCCCGCCATGCCGCCGACGAGGATCAGCGGCACTGAAAGAATGGCCCAGCCTTCCGGCAGGCCGCGCGCGATCAGCACGAAGGCGATGAAGGTCAGGAAGCCGGTGCGCGTGCTCGAGTCGAGGATTTCGATCAGGCACAGGGCGGTGAAACCCTGGCGGTCGCGGATGCCCCAGCCGGCGACCTTCTTCGCCGGGGCCGGGTCATCGGCGGCGTGCTTCGCTGCGTTCGTGTTGGTGACGGTCAGAAAGATCGCGACCGCGGTGACGATGCCGGCGATGCCGAACCCGACCACCGGCGCCTGCCAGGAGATGCCCGCGAACAGCCCCAGGCTGACGATGCCGCCGAAGGCGAACTTGCCGACGTCGCCGAAGAAGTTGTAGGTGCCGAGCGCGACGCGCCGTCCGTCGTCGGGATAGGCGTGCGAGATGATGGTGGAGGAGAGCGGGTGCTGCACCGCCGAGCCGACGCCGGCGAAGAACAGCGCGATCAGGATCGCCCAGAAACCGGGGGCGAAGCCGAGCGCGAGGAATGCGAGGCCCGCGACCAGGGTGCCCAGCGCGAGAAGGTTGCGCTCGCCGAAGCGCTCTGCTATCAATCCGGCGGGGATCTGGAACGACGCCATCGCCACGCGGTGCGCCGAGCGGATCATCCCGACCTGGGCGAGCGAGAGGCCGAAGGTCTGCGCGAGCAGCGGCAGGAGAACGTAGGTGACGTCGGACAGACCGTCGTGCAGCGTGTGGGCCGCGCAGCAACTGGCGAGGGTTTTCTTCTGCTTGGTCATCCGCCGTCGGGACAGGGTTACATTTTGGTGACAATTTTGTGACAATCATAGCAGGCCCGGAACCCGAACACTCGCGATGATCTACGTCATATACCTGGTTGGCGGTTTTTTTATCCTGCTGTCCCTGCCCATGCTCTACGTGTTTTACCGCAAGCAGCATTTCGGCACCTTTCTGATGGGGGTTTGCTACGGCCTCTCCGGCCTGCTTGCGATCTCCCTGCCGCACTGGTGGCCGCTGCTGGTAGGCTTCGTGATGGTGTGGCTGCTGCGGCTGCTGGGGCTGGAGCCGACGATAGAACCGAAGGCGGAAGGCAGAAGTCAGAAGGCAGAAGGTGGAAGTCAGAAGAGGAATGAAGCGCCCAAAGCGTAGGCAGGCCAGCTGCCGGGCGATCGTCCTTGGGCCCGGCAAGGGGCGCTGCTACCCGATGGGGCGCATCGGCGCGGTGTTCAAGGCGGACGGCGCCGAGACGCGCTCGCGCTACTCGATTTCCGAGTGGTGGCTCGCGCCCAACACGCGCGGCCCCGGCGCGCACTCGCACGATGAGGACGATGTCTTCTACGTGATCGAAGGCACCATGAGCTTCCGCGTCGACCGCCGTTGGATACACGCGAAGCGCGGCTCGTTCGTCCTGGCGCCGGCCGGCGTCACGCACGACTTCGAGAACAGAGGGAAGAAGCACGCGGGGGTGCTCAATATTTCAGTACCGGGCGGCTTCGAGCGGCACATGCCGGCGATCGTGAAATGGTTCGGCGAGCATCCGGCGGGGGACGTGAAGCGAGCAGAGAAGCGTTAAAAAGCTTTGACACAAAGGACACGAAGGACACAAAGGAAATTAATAGTTGAACCGCCAAGCATGCCCTCGACTAGATCGGGGGACCGCCAAGATAGAAGCGGGTCAAAACCTTCAGTCATGGAGAACACAAGACCATTTTCACCATGAACCTTTATGTAACGTTCACACCTGACGCCTTGACTCCCTTGAAGGATGACAACGTCACGCGCACAATGCCGATTTACAAACCGGCTTTTAATCCACCTACTTCACGTTGGGCGTCATAGGGGATGCTCGCATGCTTGCTCAATACAGACGCAAAGCAAATATAGCCGCCGGAGTCTGGTTTGCGAGCATTGTTCCGCTAATTGCGTTCGTCGCAATAGCAGAAGGAATAAGCGAGGTGACACAGGGCATCATCCAGTTGCTTTTCATTGTCGTCCTCAGTAGTTCGTACTGGTACGGGTGCTGGGCTCTTGCCAAGGCTAAGGGCTATTCGAGTTTTCTCGGCTTGGTGCTACCCATATTTAGTATTCTCGGACTAATCATCCTCGTTGCCCTGCGAGATAAACATAAGGAAGGTGAACCGACTGCTACTGGAGGGACCTCATGACAACGTCTGACTATGTATTGATCGCTTTGGGAATTCTCGGCGCGATCACTGATTGGAATCTTCCTCACAAAAGCCCCGGGGTTCGGAAGGTGCACCACTAGCAGTCCTACTGCTGACGTTGGTGCTCTTCGTTGCTGCGTTCTTCCTGATTGCTGGAAAAATAAATAGATGCTTCCTTATTTGAAAATATCGTGTTTGCGGGCGGACTCATTACTACCAAGACTGATGTCGCCCAACCATCCACTCAACGCTGACGGTCCACGAGCGGCTCGCAGGTTAGCGGCACGTTAGGCTTCACATTGGCTGCTCACGAGACAACGAAGCTGATCCCACCGCGATGGGCGGACGACAGGTTGTCCGGGTTTCTCGACCAGGCCTTTAACAACACTCTTGCGTCATTTGTCCAGAAGAACGTAAGGTTCCAAGTCCTAGGGAGAGTTGATCAGAACTTTCTGCGCATCGGCGAGAACCTCATCAATCCGCCGGACATCATTGCTGCGCTGCTGATCCTTAGGTCGCATTCTGCTTTCCGTGGGGCGTGCCGGCTTTCTATGAGTGGCCAAGTTCCTGACGCCTTCCCTGTTCTCAGAGCTTGCCTGGAGTACGCCCTGTACGCCCTTCACATCAACGCCAACCCCGCGCTAGGCGAGGTTTGGGTACGTCGCCACGATGATGCGGCCTCACTTCGTCGTGTGCGGCAAGATTTCACTCACGCGGCGGTGATCGCCACACTCGGAGCCAAAGACGCAAACCTTCACTCAATAATCCAACAGCTTTACGAGCGGTCAATCGATTTTGGAGCTCATCCCAACGAGAGAGCGATTACGGGCAGCATGACAATTCAACGCGAACCAGGTCGTGTTGAGCTTCAGCAGATATATCTTCATGGCGACTCTCTGTCGCTTGATCATGGGCTGAAGACAACCGCACAAGTCGGTCTAGGCAGCTTGTGCATCTTTCAGCACATTTTTCTTGAACGCTTCCGCATATTGGGGATTCAAGACATGATTGACCAACTACGACGGGAACTCTAGTGAAGCCTAACCGCCGGTTGTTGACCGACGCCTACCACTCAACGCTGCGCGCTTCGTACGGCGCGGCAAAACCGGAACGTTAATTCTTTTCGTATCTATTTTCTTGGCGGTTCAATATTGAATTTCTCAGCGTCTCTGCGCCTTTGCGGCTAATTCAGTTTTTGACGGGTTTTCCGTAGCCGCCACCGCCCGGCGTTTCGATCACGAACACATCTCCGGTTTTCATCTCGATCTGATCGCAGCCGCCCAGCTCCACCACCGTGCCGTCCGTCCGGCGCACTGAGTTGCGGCCGACCTTGCCGGGGTCGCCGCCCGCCATGCCGTAGGGCGGCACGCGGCGGTGGCCGGAAAGGATCGCTGCGGTCATCGGTTCGAGGAAACGCACGTGGCGCACGGCGCCGTCGCCGCCGCGCCATTGTCCCGCGCCGCCGCTGCCGCGCCGGATGGCGAATTCCTCGACCAGCACCGGGTGGCGCCATTCCAGCACTTCGGGATCGGTCAGGCGGGTGTTGGTCATGTGGGTGTGCACGCAGTCGGTGCCGGCGAAGCCATCGCCCGCGCCC
>CAYSRR010000079.1:0-11404 GCA_964433375.1 uncultured Streptomycetaceae bacterium | reverse complement strand
CGACGCCCCACTTGCGGTCGTAGGTGCGGGTGCTGGCGGTGAGGAAGATGAAGGGAATCTTCGAGGTGGTGACGTTCTCGCGCAGGGAGAACAGCACCCCGAAGCCGTCCATTTCCGGCATGGTGATGTCGCACACGATGAGGTCGGGCAATTGCGCGATCGCCGCGTCCACGCCGGCCGCGCCGTTCTCCGCCACCAGCACTTCGTAGCCCTCGGCCTTGAGGAAGAGCGCGACGTTGGCGCGCAGGTCCGCCTCGTCCTCGATCACCAGAATTTTCTTCATGCGGTATCTTACCTAAACGAGTGTCGGGTGTCGGGTGTCGAGTGTCGAGTGTCGAGTGTCGAGTGTCGAGTGTCGAGTGTCGAGTGTCGAGTGAAGAATTACGACAGCATACTATTCAGCGATTTTCCCCTCGACACTCAATCCTCGTCACTCGTTTCTCCCTCGACACTCGCCCCCTGGCCGCCGGCCGGCAGGCCCCGCCTGACGGCGGCGAGCAGGTCGGCGATCCTGAACGGCTTGGTGACGTAATCGTTGGCGCCGCTCTGCAGTCCGCGCGCGTAGTCTTCCTTGTCCGCGCTCGCGGTGAGGAAGATGAAGGGGATCCCCGCGGTTTCCGGCCGGGAGCGCAGCAGCGCGAGCACGCCGTAGCCGTCCAGGCGCGGCATGAGGATGTCGCAGATCACCAGGTCCGGGCGCTCCTCGCGCGCGCGCCGGATGCCCTCCTCGCCGTCCGCGGCGGTGATTACCCGATAACCTTCCGCGCCGAGGATGCGCACGAGGTTCGCGCGCAGCGGCGCTTCGTCCTCGATCACGAGCAGCGTGGCCATGGGCTCAGTTCCTCAACTGGATGGTGACCTGGAAACGGGTGCCCCGGCCCGGCGCGCTGTCGAAGCGGATCGAGCCGCCGTGCAGGTCGAGCGATTTCTTGACGATGGCGAGGCCGAGGCCGGTGCCCGAGATGTTGCCGACGTTGCGCGCGCGATGGAAGGTCTCGAACAGCCGCGGCTGGTCCTCGGGCGGGATGCCGATGCCGCGGTCGGCGACCTCGAACGAGGCCGCGCCGTCGGCCACGCGCACCCTGAAATTCACCGGACCGCCTTCCGGGGAGTACTTGAAGGCGTTGGAGATCAGGTTGACCAGCACGTGCCGCAGCAGCTTCTCGTCGGCTTTCACCGCCCCGCGCGCGCCCTCGTACGAATAATCGAGCGTGTGCCCGCGCCCCGCGGCGCGCCGCATTTCCTCGGCCAGGCTGCCGCAGAACGCCGCGAGGTCGGAGGGCGCCGGATTGAACTCCAGCATCTCCGCTTCGGCCTTGCCGATGATCAGCACGTTGTCGAGCATCTTGGTCATGCGCTCCACGGCCGCGCGCACGCTGTGGTAAAGGTCCTGCTTTTCCTCCGCCGGCAGGCGCGCGCCGTACTGCTCGAGCAGCTCGGCCGAGGAGAGGATGGTGGCGAGCGGCGTGCGAAACTCGTGCGAGGTCATGGCGACGAAGCGCGATTTCAGCTCGTTCAGTTCCTTCTCCTTCTCCAGCGCGCGCAGGATTTCCTCTTTCGCGCGCCGGCGCTCGGTCACGTCCACGTTGATCCAGATCGCGCCGCGGGAGAGGTCCCCGGGGTCCACCGCGTTGCCCGTCACCTCGCACCAGAAACGTGTGCCGTCCTTGCGCTTCATCAGCCGCTCGGCGACGTAGGTGCGGCCGGCGCTGAGCGTGGGGTAGGCCTCGGCGCCGAACGCCTCCCAGCTCTCGCGGTCGTCGAAATGCATCAGCGAGCTCTGGCCCACCAGTTCGCTCTTGTCGTAGCCCAGCATGGCGGCGAAGGCGTCGTTGACCCAGCGGTGCCGGCGGCTGGAGGCGAAACTGATGCCGACCGGCTCGGTCTTGAGTATGCCCTCGCGCTCGGCCAGCGAGCGCGCCAGGTTCTCCTGCAGCTCGTGGCGCTCGGTGACGTCGGCGAGAAAATTGAGCGTGGCCGGCCGGCCCTCCCACTGCATCGCGACGGCGTTGATGTGCACCCAGTGGATGAGCCCGCCCTTGTCGATGACGCGGAACTCGTAGCTGGACCCGGCGTCCTCGCCGCGCATGCGCTTCATGTAGTTGTCGA
Organism: uncultured Streptomycetaceae bacterium; assembly: GCA_964433375.1. Classification (GTDB taxonomy): domain Bacteria; phylum Pseudomonadota; class Gammaproteobacteria; order Burkholderiales; family SG8-41; genus SG8-41. The sequence goes on along the minus strand of CAYSRR010000079.1, from coordinate 9,295 downwards.
GCACGAGCTGCGCGTCGTCGCCGTGCACGAAATCGAGGAAGGTCCTGGCGTAGAGCTCATCGAGCGTGAAGCCGAAGAGCCGCGTGCACTGCGGGTTGGCGTAGCGGATGCGGCCGTCCTGCACCACCGCGATCGCTTCGTTCGCGTTCTCCACCACCTGGCGGTACTTTTCCTCGGAGCGGGTGAGCGCGTCCACTGCTTCCTGCCAGCGCGATTCTTCCAGGGCGAGGGAGATCATGCTGGCGACCGAGGAGGCGAAGGAGATGTCCTCTCCGCTCCACTCGCGCGCCGGCCCGATGTGCTCGTGGCAGATGACGCCGACCACTTTTCCCTGGAACCAGACCGGTACGTCGAGCATCGAGGTGATGCCCAGCGGCTTCAGGTAGCCCTCGGCGAATTCGCGCGTGGCGGCGTCGGTCTGCGCCCGGTTGGCGGCGACCGGGCGGTTCGCGAGCACGGCCGAGAAATAGGTCGGATAGTCCGTCGCGGCCAGCCGCGTGCCGGCGAAAGCGGCATCCGTTGCGCCCAGCTTCAGCGAGAATAGGGCTTCGCACACGATCGCCGTCCCGCCGCCGTCGAGCGACCAGTAGCTGACGCGATCGATGCCGAGGGTGCGCGCATCGGCGGCGAGTATCTTCTCGAGCGCGGCGCGCTTGTCGGCCTTGTCCAGCGCCGCCAGCTCGAGCAGGACCGCGCTCTGGGCGCGGATCGCCTCGGTGCGCTCGGCGATGCGCCGCTCGAGGTCGGCCTGCAGGCGCCGCGATTCCGCCTCCGCCAGCTTGGTGTCCGTGATGTCGCTGGCGATGCCGGTGATGCGGTAGACCTCGCCTCTCTCGTTCGTCACCGGGAAGGCGCGGTCGCGGATCCAGCGCACGCCGCCGTCCGGCCGCACGATGCGATACACCTCGTCGTAGTCGCCGCGCGGCTGTTTCGGGAAAGCCGCGACCACGCGCGCGCGGTCCTCGGGGTGGATCGCGTCGACGAAGGAGAGGGGGTTGCGCAGCAGGTCTTCCACGCCGCGGCCCCAGACGCGTTCGTAGGCCGGGCTCACGTAGAGCATCTGCGATTTCGCGGGGTCGGTGACCCACAGCACCTCGCGCACGTTCTCCGCGATCTGGCGGAAGCGCGTTTCGCTGTCCTTCAGGCGCAGCTCGGCTTCGATGCGGTCCGTGATGTCGGAGAAGGTGAGCACCGCGCAACGCCCGCCGCCGGCGCGCGCCAGCGCGCGGAAGCTGACCAGCGCGTCGACCTGGCGGCCGTCCTTGCGCCGGATCTTCCACTGGCCGGGAACGCGGGAGGAGTCCGACAGCACGGCGCGCAGGAAACGCTCCGCCTGCGCGGCGATGTCCGCGGGGGCGGCGAGCGTCCACGGCTGGCCGACCAGGTCCGCGCGCGCGAAGCCCGTCAGCTCGCAGAACGCCGGGTTGGCCTCGATGAAGCGGCCTTCTTCGTCCACGACGCAGATGCCGATGCGCGCGACATTGAACGCGGCAACCAGGAACTCGGCGTCGAGATTGAAAGTGGCGGCAACCATGCGCGGCCCGCGCGGGCGGGCTCTTCTCCCTACTCGATGGGCTATTCTATACCGCGCATGAAAGCCCTGACTTCGAGCGTGTTGAGGCGCCTCGCCGACGGCGAGTTCCATTCCGGCGAGGCGCTGGCCCGCTCGCTCGGGGTCTCGCGCGCGTCCGTCTGGCACGCCATCCGCGATATCGAGGCGCTGGGCGCCGAGGTCTACAAAGTGCACGGCCGCGGCTACCGGCTGCCGCGGTCCCTGGTGATGCTGGACGCAGCCGCGGTCGCGCGGCGCCTGGGCGCGCAGGCCGGGCGCTTCGCGCTCGATGTACTCGACGCCGCGGACTCGACCAATACCCTGCTCGCCGGGCGCGCCGCGGCCGGCGCGCCGTCCGGGACGGTGATCGCCGCGGAATGGCAGCCCGGCGGGCGCGGCCGCCTGGGTCGGCCGTGGCACGCCGGCATCGGCGAAGCGGTCACGTTCTCGCTGCTGTGGCGCTTCGCGCGCGGCGCCGGCGCGCTCTCCGGGCTTTCGCTCGCGATCGGCGTGGCGCTGGCGCGCTCGCTCGAGGCGGCCGGCGCAGGGGAGGTGACCCTGAAATGGCCCAACGACGTCCTGTGGCGTGGCCGCAAGCTCTGCGGCATCCTCACCGAGCTCGCGGGCGACGCGCTGGGGCCGACCGCCGCGGTCATCGGCATCGGCATCAACGTGCGCCTGTCGGACGCGACGCGCGCGCGCATCGACCAGCCCGTCGCCGATCTCGATGAGGCCTGCGACGCGGCGCCCGACCGCAACGAGCTGCTCGCGCGGGTGCTGGCCGAGCTGGCCGCCGTGCTGGACGGCTACTCGCGCGACGGTTTCGCCCCGCTGCGCGCGGAGTGGCAGCGCCTGCACGCACACCAGGACAAGCGCGTGAGCCTCTCGCTGCCCGACGGCTCGAACCAGGCCGGCGTGGCGCGCGGCGTCGCGGAGGACGGGTCTTTCCTGCTCGAGACGCGGGCTGGGGTGAAGCGGTTTCACAGCGGGGAAGTTTCCCTGCGTCCTCACAAGCCGTGAGGGCGCGCGGGAAACGAGTGTCGAGGGAGGGACGAGTGTCGGGTGTCGAGTGTCGAGTGAAGAACCCGTAGTTACCCCCCGACACTCGACACCCGACACTCATCATCCCGTACGCATTACTATTGGCACATGCGCATCCTCGCTATAGATGCTGGCAATACCCGTGTGAAGTGGGGCGTGCACGAGGACGGCTCGTGGCGGGTGCAGGGCTGGGCGCCCACCGCGCGGGCGTCGCGGCTCGCGCTCGAATGGCGTGGACTGGATGCACCGGATGCCGTGATCGCCGCCAACGTGGCCGGCGCGCGCGTCGCGCGCTCGATCGCCGCCGCGGCGCGCCGGTTCAAGAGACGCGTCCGTTTCGTGAAGAGCGCGGCGAGCCAGTGCGGCGTGAAGAACGCCTACGATCGCCCGGCGCAGCTCGGCGCCGACCGCTGGGCGGCGCTGATCGGCGCCCGGCATCTCCACCGCGGCCCGTGCGTGGTGGTCAACGCGGGCACGACGATGACGGTGGACGCGCTCTCCGCCGACGGCGTGTTCCTCGGCGGCGTGATCGTGGCGGGGCCGGAGCTGATGCGCGGCGCGCTGGCGCGCAACACGTCGCAACTGCGCCCGCGGGGCGGGCAGTTCGCGTTCTTCCCGTCGAGCACGGCGGACGCGATCGAGAGCGGCGCGATCAACGCGCTCGCCGGCGCGGTCGAGCGCATGCGGGGCTACGTGGAACGGGCGGGCGGCGCGGCGCCGCTCATCGTGCTCTCGGGCGGCGCCGCGCCGCTCATTGCCCCGCACCTTAACGGCGCGGTCGAGGTCGTGGATAATTTGGTTCTGGAAGGAATCGTGCGCATTGCGCACGATTCCTTAAAGTGAATCCGAACTCATGCGAGCTTTATTCCTCCTGCTGGTCCTGGCCAATCTGATGTTCTTCGCCTGGGCGCAAGTCAGCCGCGAGGGCGCCGGCGGCGGCAATCCGAACGCGCGGCTGGAGATCGCGCCCGAGAGCATCAAGCTGCTGAAGGCGGCGGGGCAGCTCGTGCCCGGCCAGCCGAAAGCGCCGGGCAAGGCCATTCTGCCCGCGCTGCCGAGGGGCGCGCCGGGGGCCTGCATGGAGTGGGGCATCTTCGCGGGGCCGGCCGTGGCCAGGGCCGAGGCCGCGCTGGCGAATCTCGAGCTCGCGCCCGAGCGGATCGAGCGCACGGTGACCGATGCCGGCGGCTACTGGGTCTACATGCCGCCGCAGAAGACCCGGGCCGAGGCTGACCGCAAAGTGGGCGAGTTGAGGGATCTCGGCGTGACCGAGTTCTTCGTGGTGCAGGAGCCCGCCAAGTGGCGCTTCGCGATCTCGCTCGGCATTTTCCGCACCGAGGAGGCGGCGCAGGCGTTCCTGGCAAGGCTGAAGGAGCGCGGCGTGCGCACGGCGATCGCGGCGCGCCGCGAGAACTTCCTCAAGCAGGTCGTGTTCCACGTGCGCGAGCCGGGCGAGACGACGGTGGCGCGGCTGGCGATCATGCAGCTGGAATTCCCGGGGACGGAGCTGAAAGCGGGGCCGTGCCCGTCCGCCGCGAAGGGCTAACCTCTCACCGCAGAGAGGACGCGGGGGACGCAGAGGAAAAAACATAATGAAACCGCCGATGAACGCAGATAAACGCAGACAACTTCGGGGCGGGAAGGGGGCCGATCCTGAGTGGCGGAGCGTAACGGAATATGGATTTCTCTGCGCCTCTGCGTCTTTGCGGCTAATTTATAGACCATGCCCGACGACACCCCGCCATCCTCCTGGCGCATCCCGCTGACGATTTTATTTGCGCTCGTCGCGCCGCCGCTCGGGCTGGTGGCGTGGATCGCGCTGAGCGGGTCGCAGCGCCGGGTTTACCTGCGCTCGGGCTGGGTGCGGTGGGGATTCGGCATTGCCATCGGTTCGGCGCTTCCGCTCCTCGCCGTCGGCATCGCGGGAGCGCTGGGCCTGACCTCGGATCCCAACCCCAACCCGATCGGCCTGGGGCTCCTGTTCCTCGCGGGCGCCTTCATCGGCACGATACTCGTCATCATCGGGATCATCGCGGTCGCCAACCGCAGAGATTAGGATTCTTTGCGCCTCTGCGTCTTTGCGGCTAATTGATCGGTTTTCTTGGCGGCCTTGGCGTCTTGGCGGCTAATTTCCGGGTTTTCCGCGGATGCGGGAGATCACGGAAGTCGTCGACCGCCCCGCCACCAGCGGAATGGAGTGAACCGACCCGCCCCAGCCTTTCACTTCAGTTGCCCCGACGATCGCCTCGGGCTTCCAGTCGCCGCCTTTCACCAGCACGTCGGGTTTCACGGCGAGGATGAGCTTCAGCGGCGTTTCTTCCTCGAACCAGGTGACGAGCGTCACCGATTCCAGCGCCGCGGCGACGGCGAGACGATCTTCGAGCGGGTTGACCGGGCGGTCGTCGCCCTTGCCGAGTTTTTTTGCCGAGGCGTCGGAATTGAGCGCGAGCAGCAGGCCCGCGCCCAGCGCGCGCGCCTGCGCGAGGTAGGTGACGTGCGGTGCAGGATGTCGAACACGCCGTTGGTGAACACCAGCGGCCGGGCGAGCCGCGCGAGCCGGGCAGGCAGGTCCTGCGGCTTGCAGATCTTCGCTTCGAACGCGTTGCCGGAGACGGCGTGAGTCGTGACCCCTACCCCATCCCTCCCCTTTGTGAAGGGGGAGGGCAAGGGAGGGGGTTGTGAGTCGTGAGTCGTGATCTGAATTTCCTCCTTTTCAACCACCCCTCGCTTCGCTCTTCCCCTCCTTCACAAGGAGGGGAGACTGTCCCCGCTTCGCTCTTCCCCTCCTTCACAAGGAGGGGAGACTGTCCTCGCTTCGCTCTTCCCCTCCTTCACAAGGAGGGGAGGCGTCCCCACTTCGCTTTTCCCCTCCTAGTCTAGGAGGGGTGGCGCGCAGCGCCGGGGTGGTCAGTCGAGATACTCGAACACCCGCACCACCTTCTGCACGCCGCTGGTGGTGCGGGCGATCTCGGTGGCGTCGGCGGCTTCCTGTTTGCTCACCAGCCCCATCAGGTAGACGACGTTGTTCTCGGTGACGACCTTGACGTGCAGCGCGTTGAACTTGCCGGCGTCGAGGAAGCGCCCCTTCACCTTGGAGGTGATGATGGCGTCGTTGCTGCGGGCCGTGTACGAGGTCACGCCCGAGACCACGGTCTCGTTGTAGACGCCGCGCACGTTTTCCACGCTGCGCGTGATGCTCTCCACCCCGGTCCGGGCGGCGTCGTCGGGCACCTCGCCCGTCAGCAGCACCATGCGGTTGTAGCTGGTGACGTTGATGTGGACGCCGTCCCGGTAACGTTCGCCGATGCGGGTGGAGGCTTTCTGCTCGATGCCCTCGTCCTCGGTGAGAGTGCCGACCGTGCGGCGGTCCTGGGCGACCATGATGCCTCCAGCCGCCGCGCCGCCCACCAGCAGCGGCGCGCAGCCATGGAGCAGCGGGAACACGGCGAGTATCGACAGCATGAGGATTCGGCGCATTTATTCAACTCCCAGTAACAGGCAATCGATGGCGTCGCACAGGCAGTGCAACGTGAGGAGGTGGACTTCCTGGATGCGCGCGGTGCTTTGCGCCGGCACGCAGATGTGGATGTCGGCGGGCTTGAGCATTTCGGCCATCTTGCCGCCGTTCCTGCCGGTCAGCGCGATCACGCCCACCTGGGCTTCGTGGGCGGCGTTCATCGCGGCGATCACGTTGCGCGAGTTGCCGCTGGTCGAGATCGCGAGCAGCAGGTCGCCGGCGTGTCCCAGCGCGCGCACCTGCTTGGAGAACACCTGGTCGAAGTCGTAGTCGTTGGCGATCGAGGTCAGGGTCGAGGTATCGGTGGTCAGCGCGATCGCGGAGAGCGGCGGCCGCTCCATCTCGAAGCGATTGACCAGCTCGGCGGCGAAATGCTGCGAGTCGGCCGCCGAACCGCCGTTGCCGCAACACATGATCTTCCGGTCGTTTTTCAGGCATTGCACCATGCGCTCGGCCGCCGCCGCGATCGGCCCGGCGAGCGCGTCCATGGATTGCAGTTTGAGGTGCGCCGACTCGGAAAAGTTCTCGCTGATGCGCGTGATGAGGTCCACAGGGGCCGCCGGTTACCCGAAGGCCGTTATTGTACCGGCCAATCGAGCACTGCGTAACTGCGGTATCGTGCTCGACCCCTCACCCCCGCGCCCGCGGAGGGCGGAGCAGGTTCCAAGCGGTTTGTGCTTGGATGCGACCCCGGAGCGGGATGCAGCGCCGCAATGGTCCGCGTGCTTACGTGCGCCTACACGGTCGCATCCCCGGAAACCGGGGCCCCTGCTCAACGTTTCGGCGCACCCTCTCCCGAGCGGAGAGGGGAGCGTCGAGCGAGTCCGGACACCCGTCCGGTTTCGCAGGAATCAACGGCCTTCATTCTCCGAACGCATCGGTCAGCCACTCGATTTCCTGGTCGCGTCCCCGGACGAGCACGACGTCGAAGCGGCAGGCGCGGCTCGCCCGGTGCCGCGCCAGGTAATGTCGGGCGGCGGCGACAATCCGGCGGCGCTTGGCGGCGGTGATGCTGCCGGCGGCGCCGCCGTAGGCCTCGGACGCGCGGGCGCGTACCTCGACGAATACCAGCGCCGCCCCGGCCGAGGCGACGAGGTCGATTTCGCCGAAACGGCAATGGTAATTGCGCGCGAGGATCTTCAGCCCCTGGCGCTCGAGGAAGGCGGCGGCGAGGTGCTCCGCCGGCGCGCCGCGCCGGTTCATGGGCGCGGCGCCACCACCACCAGCTTGCCGCCGGTGTACTGGGCGGCGGTCAACCCGCGCACGAAGTGCTGGTCCGGGCCGAGCGTGATGCGGCCGGTGACGCCGTCCAGGGGCGTGTCGGCCCGGCCCGAGAGCAGCATCAGCGCGATGCGGTAGGCGTCGATGCCGAGCGCGTAGAAACGATCGAGATCGACGGCGCCGCCGAAGGGCGGCCGCGGGTAGACCATCACCGCCGGATGATCGGGCTGCAGCAGCCAGGGCATGTCGAGGAAGCGCACGCCGGCGAGATCGAAGCCGGCGAGCGGGCCGGCGTTGCCGGGGTGGACCTGCGAGGTGGCATAGACCGGCAGCGAGCCGAAATAGGGACGCGCGAGCCGCGCGCGCGTGAAATCGAGCGCGAGAAAGGCCATGTTCACGTCGCTGGCCTCCACCGCCAGCTTGATGCGGGCCAGGGCCTCGGGATCGCTGGTAAACGCGTAGGCGGCGATGTGCCCGCCGCCGAGCCGGGTGAATTCCTCGACGAACGCCTGGTGGATGCGTTTCGAAAGCGCCGTGTCGCCGTTCAGGGTCACCGCGCGCCGCATGCCGTCCCGCCAGGCAAGCTGCGCCACTTGCCGCGCCTCGGCCTCGGCCTGCAGGGAGAACAGGTAGATCTCGGGCGGCAGCGGAGACTGTCCCTCGGGAACGTTCAGCACGAGGGTCGGCACCAGCACCGCCGCGCTGCCCAGCACGGCGGTCACGCCGTTGCGCGTGAGCGGCCCGACCACGGCCCGCGCGCCCGCGGCGAGCGCCTTGATGTAGACGTTCACCGTTTCCTCGGGGTCGTCGTTCACCGCGTATGTGCGCAACGGCAGCGACGCGCCGCCCTGGGTCCTGGCCGCCGCGAAAAAACCGTCGCGCACGGCGCCCGCGTGCTTGGCGAAGGCCTTGGAGTTGAGCGGCAGCAGCAGCGCGAGATGGGGAGCCGCGTCTTCCGCCGGCGGCACGACCGTCCGCTCGCGGCGCGCACCGGTCTCGGGCGGCAGCGGCACCGGGGCCGTCAGCTCGGGTGGCGGCGTAGCAGGCGAACTCACCGCCGCTTCGCTGGCCAATGCGGGAACGCCCCCGTATAGTAAGGCCGCAAGGGGCACTACGAGCCAACGATGGAGCACGCCGCGCCGCATGGGGAGTCCGGGGGTCAACAGGGTCCGACATTATATGTAGTGGCCACGCCCATTGGAAACCTGTCCGATATCGGACTGCGGGCGCTGGAAATTCTGAAAAGCGTGGACGTGGTCGCGGCCGAGGACACGCGGGTCACCGGCCGGCTGCTTTCCCATCACGGCATCCGCACGCGGATGATGCCGGTGCACGAGCACAACGAGCAGCGCGCCATCGCCGATGTGCTGAAGCGGCTCGCCGCCGGGCAGTCGCTGGCGCTGGTCAGCGATGCCGGCACGCCCGCGGTCTCCGATCCCGGCGCGCTGCTCGTCGCCGCGGTGCGCGCGGCCGGCTATCCGGTGACGCCGGTGCCGGGCCCCAACGCGGCGATCGCCGCGCTGTCCGCGTCCGGGTTCAGCGCGCCTCATTTCCTGTTCTACGGATTCCTGCCCGAGCGGGCCGCGGCGCGGCGCAAGGCGCTGGCCCCGCTCGCGAAGCTGCCATACACGCTGGTGTTCTACGAGGCGCCGCACCGCATCGAGGAATCCGTCGCCGACCTGCGCGCGGCGCTGGGCGGAGATCGCCGCATCGTGCTCGCGCGCGAGGTGACCAAGCTGTTCGAGACCCTCCACGCATGCACCCTGGCCGAGGCGGAAACCTGGCTCGCCGCGGACGCCAACCGGCGCAAGGGGGAATTCGTCCTGCTGGTCGAGGGGGCGGAAACGGAAGCGGCGCCGGACGGCGCGAGCGCGCAGCGCGCCCTGCAGGTCCTGCTCGCGGAACTGCCGCTCAAGCAGGCGGTCGATCTCGCCGTCAAGATCACCGGCGGCAAGCGCAACGAG
>CAYSRR010000078.1:9427-11465 GCA_964433375.1 uncultured Streptomycetaceae bacterium | reverse complement strand
GCGGGCGAGCAGCGCGGCGAACAGACCGTTGCGGGTGCAGTGCCCGACGTGCAGCGGCTTCACCATGGTGCCGAAATTGGCCTTGATGCCGGACGCGAGCGAGGCGGCGATGGACAGCGCGATGGCGATTTTTTCTTCCGGCAGCCCGAGCAGCTTCGCGCAGGCGGCGGTGGAGCCGAACACGCCGAGCGTGGCGGTGGGATGCCAGCCCTTGGTGTAGTGGTGGAAGTGCACGCCCATCGCGATCTTGCACTCGGTCTCGAAGCCGGCGACGTAGGCGGTGATGAAGTCGCGCCCGCCGGCGCCCGTCTCGTCCGCCAGCGCGAACAGCGCCGGCAGGATCGGCGCCGAAGGGTGCCCGCCGATGGTGTTGTTGCAGTCGTCGAAGTCGAGCGCGTGGGCGGCGACGCCGTTCACCAGCGCCGCTTCGAGCGCGCCGATGCGGCGATTGCCGCCGAACACCAGGCTGGGACCGCTCGAGCCGCGCGTCGTGCCCTCCACGATGCGCGCCGCGTCCTCGCGCGCGCCGGCGAGCGTGACGCCCACCGTGTCGAGGATGCCCACTTTCGCCCAGTGGATGGCCTCCGGCGGCAGGTCTTCGTAGCGCAGGGCGTTGATCCGTTTCGCCAACTCTTGAGTGAGTGTCATATGAAGAGGTCCGTGGAAGAAGTCCGTGGTTGTCGCGCCCGTGGCGACGTATAATGATAATCCGTTTCGATAATAGTATTGCATGGAGGAGCCCATGAAAATAGCAAGACTGATCGCGAGCTTTGCCGCTGCGTTGTGCTTCTGCGGCGCCACGCTGCAGGCGGCGGATTATCCCAGCAAGACCGTCGAGATGGTGGCGGCGGGAAACCCGGGCGGCGGGCTCGACCTGGTGGCGCGCGCAATCGAGATTTCGATGCGCGACGGGAAGATCTTCAAGGAGAATTTCGCGATCAAGAACATGGGCGGCGCCGGCGGCAACCTGGCCAAGTCGTACATCCACCAGAAGAAGGGCGACCCCCACTTCGTCTACGTCGAGTCGAACCGCATCTACGTGAACCGCATCGTTGGCACGACGCCGCTCACCTATACCGACGTGACGCCGCTCGCGCGGCTGGTGACCGAATACCTGGTGTGGGCGGTTCGCGCGGATTCGCCGATCAAGTCGGCACGCGAGGTGCTCGACAGGCTGAAGGCCGACCCGGCATCGGTGACGTTCGGCGTCGGCACCACGCCGAGCAACGACCAGATGAACATCCTGCGCCCGGCGATGGCGTACGGGATCGATCCCAAGCAAGTCAAGATCGCGAGCTTCAAGAGCGGCGGAGATCTCACGATCCAGCTGCTGGGCGGGCACGTGCCGGTGATCTCGACCGGGTTGTCGGAGCTGATCGAGCAGGCGAAGGCCGGCCAGGTGCGGCTCATCGCGATCTCGGCGCCCACCGCCGTCGCCGGCGAATTTTCCAAGGTGCCGACGTGGCGCTCGATGGGCATCGACCTCACTATCCTGCACTGGCGCGGATTGTTCGCGCCCCCGGGCATCCCGGCCGAGGCGGTGAAATACTGGGACCAGACGCTCTCGAAAATGGTGAAGACCGAGTCCTGGAAGAAGATCCTGGACCGCTACCAGTGGTTCGACGCCTACGCCGACTCGGCGACCTTCCGCCGCGACCTCGAGCAGGAGAACAAGGTCTACGCCGACATCCTGTCGCAACTGGGCATGGCCAAGGGGCTGGCGAAGTAGCGCGCGAGGATCCCGCGCTGCGACCCGGCTTCGGCAAGTCGCGCAGGAAACTCAAGAATAGCCACAGAGAGCACAGAGAACACGGAGAGAAGCAGGAATTCAAGCCCCCATCGGCTGCGGTTTTTCTCTGTGAACTCTGTGTTCTCTGTGGCTGATGCGGGTCTTGAATAGTGGCGGAAGAGAGTGGGAGTCGAACCCACACAGAACCGCAAGCGGCTCTAACCGGGTTTGAAGTCCGGCCGCCCCACCGGGGACGATTCCCTTCCATTGCTATTAAATCAATCGGTTATCTTGCAGGTGATCGGGTTA
>CAYSRR010000078.1:3575-9417 GCA_964433375.1 uncultured Streptomycetaceae bacterium | reverse complement strand
GGGGACGATTCCCTTCCGTTGAAACTCAAAAACAAGATTCAGCCGCAGATAAACGCCGATTAACGCCGATAGAAACAATACGATGGACTGTTTCTGATTTTATCCGTGTTCATCGGCGTTCATCGGCGGTTTCAAGATTTTAGTCCAGCCGTTCGCGAACGGCTTGCGCCGCGCGCTCGCCTTCCGCGGCGGCATCCTTGAGCAGGCCGCTGTAGCCCGCCCGCACGGCGCCTATCGCCCAGATTCCTTTCATCGCGGTCTCGAGCGTGTCATCGGTGACGAGGTGGCCGCCGGCGTCGCGGGCGATGCCGGGCGGGGCGAACGCCGCGTTGGGCTCGAGGCCGATGTAGGCGAACACGCCGGCGCAGGGGATTTCCTCCGTCTTGCCGCCCGTATCCCGCACGCGCACCTTCTCGACCATCTTGCCGCCGAGGATCGCGTCCACCGTGATGTTCCAGCGGATGGTGATTTTCGGGTGGCCGGCGGCCTGGTCGGCAAGATGCTTGCGCGCGCGCAGCCGGTCGCCGCGATGGACGACCAGCACCCGGTCGCAGTATTTCGCCAGCACCAGCGCTTCCTGCATCGCGGAGTCGCCGCCGCCGACCACCATCGCCGTCTCGTTCATGTACATGGGGGCGTCGCAGTCGGCGCAATGCGACACGCCGCGCCCCTCGAACTCGTCCTCGCCGGGCACGCCCAGCTTCTTCAGCCGCGCGCCGGAGGCGATGACCACCTGGCGGGCGGCGAGCTTGCCGCCGGCGACAGTCGCGACCTCGAACCCCGCGTCCGCGGGGCGGATGGCAGCAACTTCCTCCTGGATGCTCGTCACGCCGGCTTCGGCGCTCGCCGTCATGAGTTCCGAGGCGAGGTTGGTGCCCGATTCCTGGCCGGGGTAGCCGTCGAGCTCGTTCACGTTCAGCACCAGGCCGCCGAACAGCGTGGATTCGAGCGTGGCGACTTTCAGGCCGGCGCGCGCGGCCTGGCCGGCGCAGGCGAGACCGGCGACGCCCTCGCCGACGACGATCAGGTCAAAATTCATGGCAGGCATATTCGTCAACAATCTCCTTATAACCTCTCACCGCCGAGGACGCAAAGGACGCGGAGGGGAAGCTTCCAGGTGTTCATTCCCGGCGTTCCTCTGCGTCCTCAGCGTCCCCTGCGGTAGGAGGTGTTCTTCTGATGGTTCTGTGGAGCGCTGTTCGCGGGCGGCTTCGCGGGTGGGCGCGCCGGTTCCGCCGCGCCCAGGATCGGCACGAAGTCCTTCCGCGCCTTGCGCGCATCGCCGATGCGCTGCGTGATGGCCAGCGAGTCGAGCAATTCCAGGATCTCGATCGCGAAAGTCCTGCCGATACCGGTGGCGTCGCGGTATTGCGCCGCGGTGAACCCGCTCGGATTGGCGCGGGCGAGCGCGTGCGCGGTCGCGGCCAGCGTGGCGAGCGTCGCCCTCGGGTAGAAACGGTCCGGCGGCAGCCGCATCACCTCGCCGCTGCGGGTCTTGCGGTGCAGGAAATCCTTCAGCGCCGCTTCCTTCAGCTTGAGCGCGGCGGCCAGTTCCGGGACCGGGGGCGGGGCGAAGCCCGCGGTCTGCAGCGCGGGCAGCACGAGCTGCCACATCCGCTGGTCCTCGGGATTGGATGTGGCGTCGTGGCCGGGCATGCGCAGCACGTTGCTCGCGATTTCGAGGCTACGCTCGTCGGCGAGCTCGCGCATGACCGACTGGAAGGCCTCGGCGGGCAGCTGCGGCGCGAGCTGCTCACGCAGCGTCGCGGCGTCCATGCCGACGGCCTGCGGCTGGGCGCGGTGAAACTCGCGCACCGCGGCGAGCGTTTTCCCGCGCAGGCTGTCGCGGAACGCCCGCGCGATGCCGGTGCGGCCTTCCTTGCCGAGGGTGACGATGCCGGCGGCGGCATAGAGGGCGGCGGCGCGCTCCGGCTTCAGGTTGAACATGCGCTCGAAGCGGGCCAGGTCCACGCCGCGTTCCGCGTCCTTCAGCATGGCGGCGAGGGCGGACTCGGGCGAGCCCCGTTCGAGCGCGTCGAGCCCCGCCAGCCGTGCCGCGGAGGCGCGCCGTGACGGCCGCGCGAACGGATCGAGCACCACGCCGCCGCCGAGCGTGCGGCGCGCGGACTGGTCGCGCAGGATGAGGCGGTCGCCGTTCAGCGCCACCACCGGCTTGGCCAGCACCAGTTGGGCGATCGCCGATTCGCCGGGGGCGATCGAGCCCTCCTTCGGGATCGAGACGCGCGCGGGAACGTCGGCGGTGGCGAGGTGCAGGTGCAGCGGCGTCCAGTGCGCGAGCGGCTCCTTCTCGGAGGCGAGGACCGTGACGCGCGCGTCGATGCGCTGCGTCGGCGCGTGGATCGCTTCGTGCAGCAGCCAGTCGCCGCGCGCGACGGTCTCGAGGTCGGTGCCGGCGAGGTTCAGCGCGCAACGCTGGCCGGCTTGCGCCCGCTCGACCGCCAGCCCGCGCATCTGGATGCCGCGCACGCGTGCGGGCGTGCCCTTGGGCGAGACCACCAGCCGGTCGCCGATGACGGTGGCGCCGTTGAAGACGGTTCCCGTCACGACGGTGCCGCTGCCCGCGATGGTGAAAGCGCGGTCGATGGCGAAGCGGAAGTGCTGGCCCTCCGCCGCGCGCGCGGCATAGGCGCCGGCGGCTTCGGCCAGTTTCTGCTTGAGCCCGTCGATGCCGCTGCCGCTCATGGCCGAGACGGCAAGGACCGGGATCCCGGCGAGGCGGGTCGGCGCGAGCAGGCCGGCGACCTCCTCGCGCACGGCCTCGACGCGCTCGGGCGCGGCGCGATCGGACTTGGTGATTACCGCGATGCCGCGGGAGATGCCGAGCAACTCGAGGATGTTCAGGTGCTCGACGGTCTGCGGCATCACGCCGTCGTCGGCGGCGACGACCAGCAGCGCGAAATCGATGCCGCATACGCCGGCCAGCATGTTGCGGATGAAGCGCTCGTGGCCCGGCACGTCGACGAAGCCGATGACCGTGCCGCTCTCGAGCGGCCAGTAGGCGAAGCCGAGGTCGATGGAAATGCCGCGCGCCTTCTCCTCCGGCAGCCGGTCGGTGTTGACGCCCGTCAGCGTCTTCACCAGCAGCGTCTTGCCGTGGTCGATGTGGCCGGCGGTGGCGACGATCACTCTAAAGACCCTTCACCGCAGAGGCGCAAAGGCGCAAAGAACGCGCAAAGCATATTCAGATGAGGGTTTCTCTTTGCGTTCCCTCTGCGTCTCCGCGTCTTTGCGGTTCATGCCTTCTCGATTTTCAACTGGGGGAGCTGCGCGAGGAACTCGTCTTCGTGCTCGAGGCAGCGCAGGTCCATGACGAAGGCGCCGTCGCTGATGCGGCCGATGACGGGAACCGGGAGCGAGCGGAACGCAGCCGAGATTTCTCCCGCCAGCGCGCTGCGCCGCTTGCCGGGCGCGCTCACGGCGATGCCGTGGCTCGGGATCAGGTCTACCGGCAGGGAGCCGCTGCCGATCTGGCTCTTCGCTTCCACCACTGCCGCTTCCGCTTTGCCGCGGAGGGCGGCCTGCACCGCCGGTAATACGCGCCGCGCCTGCGCCTCGATCTCGGCGGGCGGGCGACGCAGGAAGCGCAGCGTCGGCAGGCGCCGGACCAGCCGTTCCGGGTCGGCGTAGAGCCGCAGCACCGCGTCCAGCGCGGCCAGCGTCATCTTGTCCACGCGCAGCGCCCGCTTCATCGGGTTCCTGCGGATGCGATCGATCAGTTCGGCGCGCCCGACCACGAGCCCGGCCTGCGGCCCGCCCAGCAGCTTGTCTCCGCTGAAGGTGACGACGTCCGCGCCGGCGGCGAGCGTTTCGCGCGGCGTGGGCTCGTGCGGCAGGCCGTACTCCTCCAGGTTCACCAGCATGCCGCTGCCGAGGTCGGTGATCAGCGGGAGGTTGTGCTTGTGCGCGAGTTCGGCGAGCTTTCCCTCGGGCACCGACGCGGTGAATCCCCGTATCGCGTAATTGCTGGTGTGCACCTTCATCAGGGCGGCGGTCTTCGGCGAGATCGCGCCGGCATAGTCCTTCAGGTGCGTGCGGTTGGTGGTGCCGATCTCCACCATCTTCACGCCCGAGCGCGCCATGATGTCGGGGATGCGGAACGCGCCGCCGATCTCGATCAGTTCGCCGCGCGATACCGGCACTTCCTTCTTCAGCGCGAGGGTGTTGAGCGCGAGGTAGACGGCCGCGGCGTTGTTGTTCACGACCAGCGCGGCTTCCGCTCCGGTGAGGCGGACGAGCAGGCGCTCGACGTGGTGGTCGCGCTCGCCGCGGTCGCCTCCGCCCAGGTCGAACTCCAGGTTGACCGGCCGCGTCATCGCGAGCGCGACGGCGTCCGCCGCTTCCCGCGGCATCAGCGCGCGGCCGAGGTTGGTGTGCAGCACGGTGCCGGTGAGGTTGAAGACGGGCCTCAGCGACGGGCGCGTCTCGCGCTCGAGGCGCGCCGCGCAGGCGCGGACGAAGCCGGCCTCGTCGAAAGCGGCGCCCGGGCGGGCGAGGCTCGCGCGCAGCAGCGCCAGCTCTTCGCGCGCCGCGTCCGTCGCCAGCGGGCGGCCGTAGCGCGCGATCAGGCCGGCTAGCGCATCGAGCTGGAGCAGCCGGTCGAGAGAGGGGATCGCGCGACGCGCGGATGCGGCGGGATTCAGCACGGGGGCGGGAATCCGGCCGGGCTCGCGGCGATATGGCGCTGCGTACGCATCGGGATGGGCGGAAGGGAGCCCGAAGTTTAGCCCATCGGCTGCCCTTGTGCTATTGTCGCCCCAGCCTGAGAGGAGGGTTCATGCAGATAAAAGCATGGGGCTGTGCGACCCTGGCGGTGATGGCTGCATGGTGGGCGTGCGGCGCGGGCGCCCAGCAGCCCGATCAGAAATTTCCCCAGCGTCCGATCCGTTTCATCTGTCCCTACGTTCCCGGCGGCGCCGGCGACATTTTCACGCGCACCATCGCGCAAAAACTCACCGACTCGTTGGGCCAGGCCGTGGTCGTGGATAACCGCCCCGGCGCAAACGGCGGCATCGGCACGGGCATCGTCGCGAAAGCCCAGCCGGACGGCTACACGCTGCTGATGGGCAACAGCGGCCCGATGACGGTCAACCCCGTTCTCTACCGGCGGGTGCCGTACGACCCGGTCCAGGATTTCGCTCCCATCACCCAGGGCACGTCGTACCAGTACGTGCTGGTCGTGCCGCCCTCGCTGCCGGCCGCCGGCGTGAAGGATTTCATCGGCGTGCTGAAGGCCGGGCCCGGGCAGATGACCTATGGTTCGACCGGCATCGGCGGCGGCAACCATCTTTCGGGCGAGCTGTTCAACCTGATGACGGGCGCGAAGTCAGTCCACGTGCCTTATACCGGCAGCGCCGCCGCGCTCGCGGCCCTGCTCGGCGGGCAGTTGAACTACATGTTCGACACCGTCATCACCGCCGTGCCGCACGTGCGCGCGGGCAGGCTGAAGGCGCTCGGAGTGACCGCGCTCAGGCGCGCTTACGTGATGCCGGGGGTGGCGACGCTGGACGAGCAGGGGCTGACCGGCTTCGAGCTGACGCAGTGGCAGGGAGTGGTCGCGCCGGCGGGAACGCCGAAAGGCGTCATCGACCTGCTTTACCGGGAAGTCGTCGAGGCGCTGAAGAAGCCCGACGTGATCGAGCGCCTGGCGACGCACGGCGGCAACGAGCTCGTCGGCAACACCCCGGAGGAATTCGCGCAGGTCATCAGGAACGACCTGGCCAAGTACGCGAAGCTGGTGAAGGCGGCGGGCATACAACCGCAATGACCCCCTCCCAACCCTCCCCCTTGTGAAGGGGGAGGGCTAGGGTGGGGGTTACTCGTA
>CAYSRR010000078.1:0-3565 GCA_964433375.1 uncultured Streptomycetaceae bacterium | reverse complement strand
TGATATATACCCCTCTGCGTCTTTGCGCCTCTGCGGCTAATTCAGATTTTCTTGGCGGACTTGGCGCCTTGGCGGCTATTTCCCGGTTTACTCGTAGAGGCGCTCGGGCAAAGGCAGGCCCGCATAGTCTTGCGGCGTCAGCTGGCCGTCGGGTCTGATGCCGAAACGCTCCAGCACGTCCGCGAGCTGGCGGGAGTGCTGGGCCGAGTGCCAGGTCGAGCGCTCGAACACGACCGTCAGCGGCTGCATGCCATAGAAAGTCTTGATTTTCCACGACAGCGACTTGTCCGGCACGCCGTCCCACCACTTCTGCAGCCGGTTGATCACGGCCTCTCCGTACTCCGCGATCTCGGGGCCGGTCGTGCAGGTGCCGTCCCTGGGCGGAATGTTGGCGTGCCCGACCGAGTAATCGATGTCTTTTTCCATGGTGTCGAGGAACGCCTCGGCGATGCGGAACGCATGGTGGGTCAGCAGCCGGATCGAGCGCGGGCGGTTGGGAATGACGTTTTCTTCGATGCGGCCGGGCGGCAGCTGGCGCGCGTACCGCTGCAGCGCGCGCAGCACCATTACCCATTTCCTGATGAGCTCATCGGGCGGCAGCGGCTTGTGGCCCGTGCCCTGCAATCCGACGAATTCGGCGACGTCCTCCAGGTTCTGCCCGAAGACGTAATTCTCGCCCTTGGAAACGACCGGCACGTTGCGCACGCCCAAGGCCAGCAGCTTCTCGCGCCCGCCGGGGTCATTCGCCACATCGATGACGACGTGGTCGATTTTCTTTTTCGAAAGAAACTCTTTCGCTCGGAGGCAGCTGCTTCACCCAGGCTGCAGAAACAGGATGAATTTATCGTCGATGGCGCCCATGATCGCTCTCGGTCAATCGGATGGATGCAGACTAATCTCACATCCGGGGAGCGTCAAGGCGAAACTAGGGGGCGACCGCTCCCGGCGGGCATTCGTCGCTGCGGACCTCGGCGTCGTGCGCGCGTTCCGCGGACTCGATGATGCCGCCGCCGAGGCAGACCTGGCTCTCGTAGATCACCACCGATTGCCCGGGCGTGACCGCCCATTGCAGTTCGGCGAACTCGACCACGCAGCGCTCGTCGCTGGCCGTGACCAGCGTGCACGGCGCGTTTTTCTGGCGGTAGCGCGTTTTCGCGCCGTAGACCCACCGGCAGCGCGGCGGCGTTCCGCTGATCCAGTTCAGGTCGAACGCGGTCAGCCGGTCCGACAGCAGCGTCGGGTGATCGTGGCCCTGGACGGCGACCAGGCGGTTGTTCCGGAGGTCCTTGGCCGCGACGTACCAGGGGTCGCCGTCGCCGCTGCGGCTGCCGCCGATGCCGAGTCCCTGGCGCTGGCCGATGGTATAGAACGACAGGCCGTGATGGCGCCCGACCAGCTTGCCCTCGGGCGAGCGGATCTCGCCCGGGTTGTCCGGCAGGTAGCGGCCCAGGAATTCGCGGAACGGCCGTTCGCCGATGAAGCAGATGCCGGTCGAGTCCTTCTTGTCGTGGTTGGGCAGCCCCGCGCGCCGGGCGGTCTCGCGCACGTCGCGCTTGTAGAGCTTGCCGAGCGGAAACAGCGTTTTCGCGAGCTGGGACTGGTTGAGGCGATAGAGGAAGTAGCTCTGGTCCTTGGTTCCGTCCTCGGCCATCAGCAACTGGTGGAGTCCTTCCACTTCCCGCACCTGGGCATAGTGCCCGGTGGCGATGTAATCGGCGCCGAGCCCGACGGCGTGGTCGAGGAAGGCCTTGAACTTGATCTCGGCGTTGCACAGCACGTCGGGGTTGGGCGTGCGGCCGGCCTGGTACTCGCGCAGGAACTCGGCAAAGACGCGGTCCTTGTAGTCGGCCGCGAAATTCACGTGCTCGATCTCGATGCCGAGCACATCGGCCACGCTGGCCGCGTCCAGGAAGTCTTGGCGCGACGAGCAGTACGCATCGTCATCATCGTCTTCCCAGTTCTTCATGAAGATGCCGATGACTTCATGGCCCTGCCGCTGGAGCAGGTGCGCCGTGACAGCCGAATCCACGCCCCCGCTCAAACCGACCACCACGCGCTGCTTTGCCATCGTGGAATTGTAAGAACTTGCCCTCGCCTGAGCTGCCCCCAGGTCTTCATCGCATGCCGCCTGGCGATGCCGCACGGGCGGCGTGCGGGATGAAAGCCCCTTCGCCGACGGGTCAGCGCTTGATCTCCGGCGAGAACACCGTGGCGTCGGCCGTGACCAATGACAGCGGATAGCAACGGCCCGCCAAGTGGTCTTCGATGACCGCCAGCACCAGGCTGCTGCGGTGGCGGTCGCGAGAGGCACGCAACTCGTCCAGGGTCATCCAGAGCGTGCGCACGATCCCGGTGTCGAGGCTGCGCCGCGGATCGGGCTCCCCCACCGTGCCTGCATAGGCAAAGCGCAGGTAGGTCACGTCTTCGCCGGTGAGCGGCCGCTGGAATCGAGACAGGTACACGCCGATCAGCGCATGCGGCGTGAAAACACAGGCGGTTTCCTCGAGCGCCTCGCGCACGACGCCTTGTTCCGGCGACTCCCCTTCGTCCAGGTGCCCGGCGGGATTGTTCAGCTTGAGCCCCTCGGGTGTGTGCTCTTCCACCAACAGAAAATGCTGCGCACCATCTGAAACACGTTCGATGATCGCGGCCACGGTGACGTTGGGTTTCCATCGCTCTGCCATGGCCGGAATGGTAGCGAGCCCCGCGGCCGGCCAATGCCGGCGGCCGACCCGACCGTGACACCTGTGCCCGCTGAAAAGCGAGGCGCAATGCGTTACGCTCGCGTGTTTTTATCAAGTAAGCGCGGCACAAGGTTCAGCCCGCGCGAGTGACTGAGGAGTCAGATCCATGTTGATTGGAGTACCGCTGGAGACGGTGGCCGGCGAAACGCGCGTGGCCCTCACGCCCGAAACCGCCAAGAAACTGAAGGCGCAGGGACACACCTTGCGCGTCCAGTCGGGCGCCGGTGTCGTGGCCAGCGTGACCGACGCAGCCTACGAAGCGGCCGGCGCCGAGATCACCGATCAGGCGGGCGCGTTCGCAGCCGAACTGGTGCTCAAAGTGCGCTCGCCGCTGGATTCCGAACTCAGCCTCATGTCCAAGGGCGCGGCGCTGGTGGGCATGCTGAACCCCTTTGACATGGCTGGCTTGCAGCGTCTCGCAGGCGCGGGCGTCACGAGCTTTGCGCTCGAAGCGGCTCCGCGGACCACACGGGCCCAGAGCATGGACGTGCTGTCATCTCAAGCCAACATCGCCGGCTACAAGGCCGTGATGATCGCTGCCGACAAGTACCAGCGCTTCTTCCCGATGCTGATGACCGCCGCCGGCACTGTGAAGGCCGCCCGCGTGGTGATCCTCGGGGTGGGCGTGGCCGGTCTGCAGGCCATCGCCACCGCCAAGCGCCTGGGCGCCGTCATCGAAGCCAGCGACGTTCGCCCGTCAGTGAAAGAACAAGTGGAATCACTCGGCGGCAAGTTCATCGACGTGTCCTATGACACGCCGGAAGAGAAAGAAGCCGCCGAAGGCGTGGGCGGCTACGCCAAGCCCATGCCGCAAAGCTGGC
>CAYSRR010000077.1:2037-11624 GCA_964433375.1 uncultured Streptomycetaceae bacterium | reverse complement strand
GGATGGATCACCGTCGCGCCGTAGAACGCGTCGTTCCAGTCGAGCCAGCGGTTCAACGCGCCCATGTTGAACGTGGCGCGCTCGGGGTCGAGCACGTACGGCGTGCCCGGCACCCGCGCGCCGTTGGGGACGATGGTGCCCGGCACGACGGGGCCCAGCAGGCTGGTGCAGCCGGGATAGGACAGCGCTTCGAGGCCGCAACCGAGGGTGTCGATCAGCGCGAGCCGCGCGGTTTCCAGCGCGAGCGGGCTTTTCACCTGGTAGCGATCGACGTAATCGGCGAGCTGGACGAGAACCTTGTCGGGATCGGGACGGGCGTTGGAAGGCGCGGCTTTCATGCTTATCCTGAGCGTAAAAAGAAATGAAGTATAGGGGAAATCCTTATCCGGCGCCGCGCCCTATCGAGGTTTTCATCGTGTTTTTCATATTGAATTTTTCGCGGATAATATAGAATCGGTCTGGCAATGTTTCATTCTCCGATGAAACCCTGATCGTCCATCATGCCCATCGCGCCCGCGAAAAATTCCAAGCGCCAGGAATTCTACGAGCTGGGCCTGTGGCGCGAGCACGCACCGTGCGAAAGCTGATCCAAAATAGCCGCCAAGGCGCCAAGACGCCAAGCTGAACTGACAAAACGGCAAGTCGACTCACTACTCACCACTCACCACTCACCACTCACGCCCTTGAAGCTCTACGGTTTCTTCCGCAGCTCCGCCGCCTACCGGCTCCGCATCGCGCTGAACCTCAAGGGCCTGCCCTGCGAGCAGGCCGCAGTGCATCTCTCGCGCGGCGGCGGCGAGCAGTTCGCGGCCCCCTTCCGCAGCCTGAACGCACAGTCGCTGGTGCCGGTGCTGCAGGACGGCGAGCGATTGCTGCCGCAATCGCTCGCCATCATGGAATACCTCGAGGAAACTCACCCCGAACCCCCGCTGCTCCCCGCGACACCGGCGGAGCGGGCGCGGGTGAGATCGCTCGCGCTGGCGATCGCCTGCGAGATCCACCCGCTCAACAACCTGCGGGTACTCAACTACCTCACCGGCCCCATGGGATTGAGCACCGACACCCGCAACACGTGGTATCAGCACTGGATCGCGACCGGCCTCGGAGCTCTGGAGGCACGCCTGTCGGGCGAGCGCGAGATCGGCCGGTTCTGCCACGGCGACGCGCCGGGCCTCGCCGATTGCTGCCTGGTGCCGCAGCTCGCCAACGCGCGCCGCTTCAAGTGCGACGTGACGCCGTACCCGTCGCTGCTGGCGATCGAGAAAAACTGCCTCGCGCTCGAAGCGTTCCGGCGCGCGGCGCCGGAGCGGCAGCCCGACGCCGAATGAATTCGCGGCCTGTTGCCGCGAATTCATTAATGATCATTCCCTTCCCGTGAACGCCGACAGCTCAGGCGGACAGTATTCAAAAGAACGGGCCATCGTCGGCTGCCTCCTCGGCACCGCGGTGGGCGATGCGATGGGCCTTGCCTGCGAAGGTTTGAGTCGTCGAAGGCAACTCAGGATGTTTCCGGAGCTTTCCGGTTACAAACTCTTGCCGCTCGGCAAGAGTTTGTGCTCGGACGACACCGAGCACACCTGCATGCTGGCGCAGTCGCTGATCGGTGTTGCCGAGCTGGGTACGGAAAACGCCGTCAGAAAATTCTCGTCCAGCTTCGGCTGGCGGCTGCGTTTCTGGCTGCTGGGCATGCCGGCCGGCATCGGCCTGGCGACCTTGCGCGCGATCCTCAAGCTCTGGCTGGGTTTTCCACCCGGTTACAGCGGCGTGTATTCGGCCGGCAACGGGCCCGCGATGCGCGTCGCGCTGGTCGGCGTGTGCCACGGCGACGATCCGGCCCGCATGCGGGCGCTGGCCCGCGCCGCCACTCGCATCACTCACACCGACCCCAGGGCGGAGCACGGCGCGCTGGCGGTAGCACTGGCCGCGCATCTTGCCGCGTCGGGCACCGACGTCTCGCCCGCGGATTACGCGCGGCAATTGCGTGGACTGCTGGGCGACGAAGGCCAGGAACTGGCCGCGCTCGTCGACGCGGTCGCGCGCAGCGTGGAAGCGGGAGAATCCGCCGCGGACTACACCGCCCGCAACGGCTCGGTGAACGGCGTCAGCGGCTACATGCTGCACACCATTCCCGCGGTGCTGCACGTCTGGCTCGCGCATCAATCCGACTACCGCAGCGCGGTCACGACGACGGTTCGCCTCGGCGGCGACAGGACACGGTCGCGGCCATCGTCGGCGCCATCGTCGGCGCGCGCGTGGGCAAGGCCGGCGTCCCGAAAGATTGGCTGCTGGACCTGTGGGAATGGCCGCGCACGACCGCGTGGATGGAGCGGCTCGGCGTGACACTGGCCGCCGTCTGCGCCAACCGCGAAAACGGCGACGCCCTGCCGCTCAACTGGCCGGGGCTGTTGCTGCGCAACGCCCTCTTCATCCCGCTCGTGCTGGCGCACGGGTTTCGGCGGATGTTGCCGCCCTATTGAAATCAAAGGCGTGAGTCGCGAATCCCCCCTCACCGCCAGCCACCTGGCATGAGAAAGGCGCCCTCAAGAGGGCGCCTTTCTCCGGGCCGCGGGTAATCGGTTCGCCCCCGCTCAGCGCACCGGGATATTCCCCGCCTTGATCACCTTCGCGTACTTTTCGACGTCGCGATCGAATTGCTGGCGCAGCTCGTCCGGCGTGCTGCCCACGGGCTCGATGCCTTCGCGGGCAAGGAAGCCCTTGATTTTCTCGTCAGCCAGCGATTTCTTGATGACCTGGCTCAGGCGATTGACCGCTTCCTGGGAGGTGCCCTTCGGGAAAAACATCGCATACCAGTTGCCGATTTCCAGGCCAGGCACGAAAGTGTTGAGCGTCGGCAGGTCGGGGAAAGAGATGTTCTTCGTCGCCGTCGTCACGGCAAGGCAGCGGATGCGCCCGGTCTTCATGCCGGCCGAAGCCACGGGCCCGGTCGCGAACAGCATGTCGAGATCGCCCGTCATCAATGCGATCGACGCGGGACCGCCGCCGGTGAAGGTGATGATCAACGTTTTTAGCTTGCCCAGTTGCATGAACATCTCGCCGGCGAGGTGACTGGTGCTGCCGGGCGTATTGGCCCCGGTGTTCATCTTGCCGGGATTGCGCTTGGCGAGCGCGATCAACTCCGGCACCGTCTTCGCGGGCACGCTGGGATGCACGCACAGCACGTTGGGCGCGTTGGACACGAGCGTGGATGGCACCAGGTCGGTGCGCGTGTCGAACTTGAGCGTCTTGGAATAGAGCGTGGTGTTGACCGCCAGCGTCGCCGTCGTGAACAGGAGGGTGTGACCGTCCGGTGGAGAATTGACCACCACCTCCGCGCCGATCAGGCCGCCCGCGCCGGCCCGGTTCTCGGTCACGAACCGCTGCCCGGTGCTGCGCTGCAGGGTGTCGGCCAGCAGCCGCGCCTGGATGTCGGTGCCGCCGCCGGTGCCGAACGGCACGATCACCCGGACGGGCTTGGCGGGCCAGGATTGCGCGGCCAAGGGTGCGGAAAGCAAGGCTGCCGCGACGCCGATCGCGACGGGCAGCGGACGTAATGACACAGGATGCCTCATGGTGTCTCCTCGATAGATTTATAGGTATGGGGTGATGCAAGGCTAGAATTCCACTAATTGGACTCCGATGCAAGCCCGAGGGACACGACTTGAATAATCATTTGGTATCAATGAGTAATACGGGTATATCGCCGCCACGCGCCCATGAAAAAAGGGGCCAAAGGCCCCTTTTTCCGCTGCCGCCCCGGTCCGGCCGGGGGAAATCTAGTCGACCTTGATGTTGCCCGTCTTGATGATCTTGGCGTAGCGCGCGATCTCGCGCTTGAAATTGGCCGTCAGCTCCTCGGGGCTGCTGGCCACCGCGTCGAGCGCTTCCCGCGGCATGAAGTCCACGAAGACCTTCGATTTCAGGGCCTTCGCGATCTCCGCATTGAGCTTGTCGATGATCGGCTTGGGCGTGCCCGCCTGGAAGAACATGGCGTACCAGTTGTCCGACTCCAGTCCGGGGTAAATGGAAGTCAACGCGGGCAGACCGGGAAAAGACGAGGATGGCTTCGCGGTCGTCACTCCCAGCGCCCGGACCCGGTTCGCCTTGAGCTGATTCATGGCCACCGGCCCCGTCGCGAACAGCATGTCCGTCTCGCCGCTCACCAGCGACGCTATCGACGGGCCGCCGCCATTGTACGGAACGTGCGTCGCCTTGACGCCGGTCAACTGCTTCAGCATCTCGATCGAAAGGTGACTGGTGGTGCCTATGCCGTTGGAGGCGGCATTCACGCCGCCGGCTTTCTTCGCAAGAGCAACCAGCTCCCGCGGCGACTTCGCCGGAACGCTCGGGTGCACGACCAGGACCAGGGGCGTCGAGGATATCCAGCTCACGGGAGCGAAGTCCTTGAGGGCATCGAACTTCACGCGGCTGCCGTAGAGCGTCACGTTCACGGCCAGCGACGCCGTCGTGAACAGGATCGTGTAGCCGTCCGCCGGCGCGCGCACCGCCAGTTCGGCGCCGATGAGACCGCCCGCCCCGGCGCGGTTCTCCACGACGAACGTCTGGCCCATGCTCTCGTGAAAGTTCCTGGCGAGCAGGCGCGCCTGGATATCGGTGCCGCCGCCCGCGCCGAACGGCACGATGACTCGCACCGGCTTGACCGGCCAGTTCTGGGCATGGACCGCGCCGGCGGCCATCACGCCGAGCGCGATCGCGGCGAATTTCAGCTTACTCGATTTCATTTTTCCTCCTCCGTCTGGTTGTCGACATCATACTATTTGAACCGCCCGGACATCAGCCCCTGTAGATCGGCTCGGGCTGGGTGAAGAACGAATGCAGGATATGGTAGACCAGCAGGTAGTTGATCTGCTGGAAGCTCGCGTGCGAGATGCCGGCCATCACCGCGAACTGCTTGTCCGGGTTGGGCAGGCGCTTGAAGAATTCGGTGAGGTCGTCGAAGCCGGCGATGCCGTCGAACTGGCCGCGCATGACGATCGTGGGCACGGTGATCTTCGCCGGATCCACCACCGGCAGCTTCGAGCACATGTCGACGTAGGTGCCGGTCGGCACCGAGTCGTCGAGCTCCAGCACCTGGTCGGCGAAAGCCTCGATCACCCGGTCCTCGGCGCAGCCGGGATGGTCGCGCGAGAAGATGCTGCGCATGAACGCCCGGTCCATCGGCCGGCGCTTCATCTTCATGAACTCGGGCAGCTTCTTGCGCCGCTCGGCGAGCGTCGGGCTGCCCTCGCCGGTCCAGACGAAAGCGTCAAGAGCCAGGCGCTGCACGCGCTCGGGCCGGCGCTGCGCGAACAACGCGGCGCGCAGCGCTCCCGAGGAAATGCCGTAGGTCATGAACCGCTTCGTCCCGCGCGTCTTGATGATGTAATCGGTCGCGGCCTCGAGATCGTCGGCGCCGTTGGCGATGTCGCAACTGACGTCGCGGCTCTTGTCGGAGCGGCCGTAGCCCTCCATGTCCACGCACCAGGTGTCGAAACCGCGCTCGGCGAAATAATCCATCACCGAGGAATGGGGGCGCCCCGGCACCTTCAGGTCGAAGGTGGGCTGGGACGCCATCGAGGAGCCGTGCACGAACAGGATCGTTCCCGCATTCCCGGCGGCGGGCCGCGTGGCGCGCTTTTCCCAGAGGAAGAGCCTGACGTCGCCTTTCTTCGTCCAGTGCTCCTGCCCCGGGATGGTTGCTGCGGTTTTCGGCTGATCCAAGCTGGCCTCGCGAATTCGGTTGAAGGAAGGCAGGAGTCTAGGATATGAACCGGGACAGCGTCAATTTCATTCCCGGATTTCACCGCCCCATTTGCGGGCGGCGCGCCCGGCCTTCTATACTACGGGCCCGCACTTTCCCTTGCCGTCCCACCGGAACCGACCCCATGGATTTCTCCATCAGCGAAGAGCAGCGCGCGTTCGTCGACACCGTGCGCCGCGTGTGCCAGAAGGACTTCAAGGCGCGCGCGATCCGGTATCTCGACGGCACCTGGCCGGCCGAGAACATGAAGCAGCTCGCCGGGATCGGCGTGCTCGGCATGTCGGTGCCGCAGGAATACGGCGGCTCCGGCCTCGGCATACTCGATACCGTGCTGGTGCTCGAGGAGATCGGCAAGGTGTGCTACGTGACCGCGATGGCGGCGCTGGGCGAGCTCGGCGTGCAGACTCGCGTCATCTCCACCTACGCGCCGGAGCCGATCAAGCGGCGCATCCTGCCGCGCGTCGCGACCGGCGAGGCCATCCTCGCCATCTGCATGACCGAACCCAACGCCGGCACCGACGTGCCCAGCTACACCACCAACACCGACATCAAGGGCGACCGCGTCGTGGTGAACGGGACCAAGACGCTGATCTCGCGCGCCGACATCGCGGAAATGTTCGTGGTGTTCACGCGTGTCGGCAGGGTCCCGGGCGCGAAAGGCATCGGCTGCGTGCT
This sequence comes from uncultured Streptomycetaceae bacterium, assembly GCA_964433375.1. GTDB lineage: Bacteria > Pseudomonadota > Gammaproteobacteria > Burkholderiales > SG8-41 > SG8-41. Next base: position 5,191 of record CAYSRR010000077.1, on the reverse strand, counting down.
GGTGCCGGGCGGCGCGAAGGGCATGACCGTGAAATCGAGCTTTCACACCATGGGCGGGGAGTATCTCAGCGAGGTGGTCTTCGACAACGTCGAACTGCCGCTGGAAAACCTGGTGCTGAAGGAAGACGGCATGAAAAAGCTGCTCTCGGCCTTCAACACCCAGCGCTGCCTCAACCCGGCGATCTGCCTCGGGCTCGCCGAGGGCGCGCTGGAGGAAGCCGTGCGCTACATGCGCGACCGTTCGGCGTTCGGCAAAAAGATCGGGGATTTCCAGGGCATGCGCTGGAAGGTCGCCGACATGTACGTCGAGATCGAAGCGGCGCGCGGCCTGCTCTACCGCGCCGCCGTCAGCGGCGACCAGTTCCCCGACCCTACGCTCGCGGCGATGGCCAAGATCTACACCAACGAAATGAGCATTCGCGTCACCTCGGAAGCGATCCAGGTGCACGGGGGCTACGGCTTTACCGACGAATTCCCGGTCTCGCGCTATTTCCGCGGCACGCGCTACGGCAGCCTGGGCGGCGGCACCACCGAAACGCTGCGCAACATGGTCGGCAGAAAGCTGGTCGAGCAGATGGATCTCGCCACCGGCGTGCTCGGCATGGGCACCTTCTGACCGGGCAGGCGGCCCTGGCCCTGCCAGGAATGTTGAATTTTGAGTGTTGAGTGAAACCTACGCTATGCGCACGCGTTGACAACTCAAAACTCAACACTCAAAACTTAACACTGTTTCAATAAGTGGGCTTGGCCCTGTTATAACGCTCGCGGTCCATCGACTTGACCGTGATCGTCTCGACGCGGCCGTCGCGCAGCACCTCGAGCGGCACGTCGACGCCCGCCTCCCCGGTTTTCCACAGTAGCGTGTAAAAGTCGGCCTGGCCCCGGACCGGCTGGCCGCCGATGCCGACGATCACGTCGCCCGCGCGTATGCTGGCCTCTTCCGCGGGGCCTTCCGGCGAGACCCGGGTGACGATCACGTTGCCCTGCACTTCCTGCGAATTGATGCCGATCCACGGGCGCGGTCGGGCAGACGACTTGCCGGTGGCGATGAGATCGCCCAGCATCGGCTTCAGCAGGTCGATCGGCACGAACATGTTGCCCGGGACCTGCGCGCGGGTACCCATCGCGTCGCCGACCACCAGCGAACCGATGCCGAGCAGCTTGCCCTCGCGGCTCAGCAACGCCGCCCCGCTCCAGTTGACCGTCGCCGGCGCCGTATAGATCGCCTCGTCGAGCAGGTATTCCCAGTAACCGACAAAAGGCCGGCGCGAGACCACGTACGCCGGCGCGACGCCGTCGAAGCCGACGATCAGGACCATTTCGCGCTCGGCGATGGCGGCGGATTGCCCGAACTGCACCGGCTTCACCGGCAGCGGCCGCAGCGCCTTCAGCAGCCCGAAGCCGGTCGCATAGTCGTAGGCGATCACCGTGGCCGGCACCGCGCGGCCGTCGGAGGTGGACAGTTCGACCGTTTCGGCCTCGACGATGAGATAGCCGATCGTGAGCACCAGCCCCTCGGAATCGATCACGACGCCGGTGCCCTGGCGCTGCGGGCCCAGCGAGCGGCCGGACCGCGCATTCGCCATCGCCTTGCTCCGCACCTTGACGACCGACAGCGCGTCGACCGAGAGATTCCCCGGGACCTGCTCCGCGGGCGGCGCCTCCTGCGCGGCGGGAGGCGCTTCCTGCGCGGCGACAGGGCTCGAGAACCCGACGGCAAGAGCCGCCAGCGCAACCAGCCAGCCGGCGAACCCGGATCTTTTCCTGGCGGCATCCATCATGTGGGCGGCCTCCCTGCCGCATATCCTACGACCAGCTTGCATTACAATCCAGCCTCCCGCTCACTCGGCACTCATTTCGGTACTCATTAGGTAAAGGGTCAGGCATGGAACTCGGGTTGCAAGGCAAGGTCGCCGTGGTCACCGGCGCGACCGAAGGCATCGGCCGCGCCACGGCGTTGAGGCTCGCGCAGGAAGGCGCCAAAGTGGCCATCTGCGCGCGCGGCCAGGAGAAGCTCGACAAGACCGCGGCGGAACTCAAGAAAACCGGCGCCGAGGTGCTCGCCGTCTCCGCCGACATGAGCAAGACGGCGGACATCGAGCGCTTCATGAAGGCGGTCATCGACCGTTTCGGCCGCATCGACATCCTCGTCAACAACGCCGGCACTTCCGCGCGCGGCAAGTTCCTCGAGATCGAGGACAAGACCTGGAGCTCGGACATCGAGCTCAAGGTCTTCGGGGCGATCCGCTGCACGCGGCTCGCTGTGCCGCACATGAAGAAGAACGGCGGCGGCAGCATCGTCAACATCACGATCTCGAGCGCCAAGCAGCCCGGCGCGGAATCGTACCCGACCTCCGTCTCGCGCGCCGCGGGGCTCGCCCTCACCAAGGCGTTGTCGAAGGAGTTCGCTCCCGACAACATCCGCGTCAACACGGTCTGCATCGGCAAGATCAAGTCCGGGCAGCACGAACGGCGCTTCACCAAGGACGACCCGCGCGGGGACGCTTACTACGCCAAGGTTTCCGGTGACATCCCGCTCGGGCGCGTGGGCGAGGCCGGGGAAGTGGCCAGCGTCATCACTTTCCTCGTCTCCGGCGCGGCCAGCTACGTGACCGGGACCAGCGTCAATCTCGATGGAGGAATATCCGGCGTCTTGTGACGCCGGATATTCCTTATCGATTCCATGCATACATCGGCTGCCGGACGGCAGCCGTAATATTGATTGCCCTCGAAATAAAAAACCGCCGTCAGGCGGTTTTTTATTGGTGCTGGCGAGTGGACTCGAACCACCGACCTACTGATTACGAATCAGTTGCTCTACCAGCTGAGCTACGCCAGCGAAAGGCGCGAATTTTACCGCAAAGCGTCAGGGCGTGTTCGAGCGCACGCGGACGATGATGTCGACGCCCTCGGTCACCATGCCCTCCGGCAACGGCGGCAACCCCGAGATCTCGACCGAACTGGCGTCGACGTCGGTCAACTCGCCGGTATCGACGTTGTAAAAATGATGGTGCGGAGAGGGATTGGGGTCGTAGAACACCTTGTGGGGGTCGACGATCACCTCCCGCACCAGGCGCTTTTCCAGGAACAGGTTGAGCGTGTTGTAAACCGTCGCCTTGGACGTCTCGGCATGGCGCTCGTTGACGATGGCCAG
>CAYSRR010000077.1:0-2027 GCA_964433375.1 uncultured Streptomycetaceae bacterium | reverse complement strand
GGTCCTGGCCATCGTCAACGAGCGCCAGGACCTGGTCGGCCGACAGGTGCTCGCCGCGCGAGAACAGGGCGTACGCGATCTCGATGCGCTGGTGGGTCGGGTTGATGCCGTGTTGCCTCAGGATCCCGACCAGGCTGTCTCGCGTGTAAGGCATTGGCTGCATTTGGCTAATTTTAGACCAGGATCTGGACTTAGTCTAATCGTGACTTATTGCCCACATCTGCCTGAACACTATGCAAAAATACGCCGACACCGGCCGCTCGTTACCCGCGGGAAACCTCTCGTCGGATGACGTTGGCTTGCGCCGGGAAACCCCACTATCTTTACCCAGTCACAGGAGCCACCAATATGAAGCGGTCCGCCGGGTTCACCCTGATCGAACTGTTGATCGTCATCGCCGTCATCGGGATCCTCGCCGCGATCGCGGTGCCCGCCTACCGGGACTACAGCGTCCGCGGCAAGCTCGTCGAGGCCTTCTCCAGCCTCGGCGACCTGCGCGTGAGGATGGAGCAGTACTACCAGGACAACCGCCGGTACAACAGCGCGCCTTCGGCGACTACTTGCGGGGCCGGCATGCCGACATCGCGCTATTTCACCATCACCTGCGTCACCCCGGCGGATGCCCTGGCCCAGACCTATACGGCCACCGCGACCGGCAACGCCGCGCAAGGCATGGGCGGCTTCCAGTACACGATCAACGAAGCCAACGCCCGGACATCCAGCATCACCGCCGACGGCTGGTCCGACCCCAGCCCCAACAACTGCTGGGCGCGCACGAAAAACGGGGCCTGCTGATGCCCGGCAGGACCGCCAGGGGTTTCACCCTCGTGGAGATGATGATCGCGCTCGCGATCCTCGGGCTGCTGATACTCGCCGCGCTGCCGGAAATCAGGACCTGGATGCAGAACACCCAGATCCGCACCGCGGCCGAGGGCATGGTGAACGGACTGCAGTTCGCGCGCACGGAAGCGGTCCGGCGCAACACGAATATCGAGCTGGAGATCATCGGCGTTTCGGGCTGGAACGTGACGGTGGACGGCCAGGTCATCCAGTCGCGCGCTTCGGGCGAGGGCTCGCCCAGCGCGGTGCTCACCATCGATCCCGCCGGCGCGACCAAGACGACGTTCAACGGGCTGGGCCGACAGGTGCCGAACGGCGACGGCTCCGACCCGATTACCGCGATCCTGATCGATTCCGGCACCATCGAAGCCGCGGCCTCGCGGGAATTGTGCGTCACGGTGGGCATCGGCGGCGTAGTCCGCCTCTGCGACCCGCAAGTCGCCGCCGGCGATACGCGCGCCTGCCAGCCCGTGGTACCGACGGTCTGCGGCGGGCCGTAACCAGGGAACGGGAACGACCATGATCACGACATTGAAAGCCCGGGCGCAGAGCGGCGCGATGCTGCTCGAAGCGCTGATCGGCATCCTCATTTTCTCCACCGGCATCCTGGCGCTGATCGGCATGCAGGCGATGGCCATCGGCTATGCCTCCGACGCCAAGTACCGCGCCGACGCCAGCTTCCTCGCCAACCAGATCATCGCCCAGATGTGGGTCAATCGCGGCAACCTGGACAATTACGTCTACGACGGCACGGGCACGCCGCCGGCGACGCTCACCAACTGGGTGAACGCCGTCGAGGGCTCCCTGCCCGGGGCCGCGAACAACCGGCCGGTCATCGAAGCGGATACGGGAACCGGGCAGGTTTCGGTCACGGTCCGCTGGAGCCCGCCCAACGCGGAAGCGGTGCGCAACTATCACACGACCGCCATGATCATCAACCCGTAACGAATGGCCATGACGCATCCGACAGGACAGACAAGAACGCGCGCGCTGGGCTTCAGCCTGGTCGAGATCATGGTGGCGGTGCTGATCGGGCTGATCGGCTCGGTCGTGATTTTCCAGGTCTTCGCGGTATCGGAGAGGCAGAAGCGCACCACCACCGGCGGCGCCGACGCGGCGCAGGGCGGCCTGCTCGCGCTGTACTCGATCGAGCGCGACGCCCGCATGGCGGGTTTCGGCATCAATCA
>CAYSRR010000076.1:3687-11650 GCA_964433375.1 uncultured Streptomycetaceae bacterium | reverse complement strand
TGTATTCCTGCGCGTCGCGCACGGCTTCCTGCATGTCGACGCCGTTGGCGATGGTCGCCGCCAGCGCAGAGGCGAGCGTGCAGCCCGAGCCGTGATAGGTGCCGGGCAGGCGCTGCCAGGAATCGCTGCGTACCACGCCGCTCTGGCCGTAGAGCGTATTGACGACCTGCGCGGTGTTTTCGTGCGTGCCGGTGACCAGGACGTATTCGCAGCCGCTGGCGATGAGGCGCTTGGCGCACTCGGCGAGGTCGGATCCTTCCCCCTCTTCGCCCTCTTCGGCCGTGAGCCGGCGGACTTCCAGGCTGTTGGGCGTCAGTATGGTGGTCTGGGGAATGAGCAACTCCCGCAACGCGACCACCATCTCCTCGGTGACCAGCTCGTCGCCACGGCCCGAAGCGAGCACCGGGTCGAGCACCAGCGGCACCTCCGGGTAATCGGATACGACTTCGGCGATGGCGGCAATCTGTTCGATGCTGCCCAGCAGGCCGATCTTGAACGCGGCGACCGGCATGTCCTCCAGCACGCAGCGCGCCTGGTCGGTGACCCACTCGGCCTCGATCGGCGAGACATCATCCACGCCCATGGAGTCCTGGATGGTGACCGCCGTGACCACGGAGAGCGGGTGGCAGCCCATGCTGGAGAGCGTCATGATGTCCGCCTGCAGTCCCGCGCCGCCGCTCGGGTCGGTGGCGGCGAAAACCAGGACGATGGGAGGCAGGTCGGCCATGCGTCGGGAAGAATCCGGGTGCCCGCGGTTGGTCGCGGGGAGGTGATTCGATAGAATGGGATTCTAACTGAATTACCTGATTACGGACGATGGAATGACGGCCACCGAAGCCCAGGTCTACAAGACGTACATGTGTCTCATCTGCGGATTCATTTATGACGAAGCGGCGGGATTGCCCGAGGAGGGCATCGCGCCGGGAACGCGCTGGGATGACGTGCCGCCCAACTGGACTTGCCCGGAATGCGGCGCGCGCAAGGACGATTTCGAAATGGTGGAAGTCTGAGGCAGTCATGAGAATCCTGCACACCATGGTTCGCGTCGGCGACCTGCAGCGCTCGATCGACTTCTATACCCAGGTGCTGGGCATGCGGTTGCTGCGCAAGGCCGACTACCCGGGCGGCCGTTTCACCAATGCCTTCGTCGGCTACGACGAGGAGTCGAAAACGGCGGTGCTCGAGCTCACGCACAACTGGGACACGAAGTCCTACGATCTCGGCAGCGGATACGGTCACGTGGCCATCGAGGTCGAGGACGCCTGCCGCGCCTGCGACGAAGTCAGGCAGCGCGGGGGCAAGGTCACGCGCGAGGCCGGCCCCATGAAACACGGCACCACCGTGATCGCCTTCGTCGAGGATCCGGACGGCTACAAGATCGAGCTCATACAGCGCAAGACCCGGTAGGAATTCGTCGGGCAAAGCCCGACGAATTCCTTATGGCATTCCCGGCAAGACGGCGTTGGCCAGCCGGACGAACTCCTCGACGCGCAGGTCCTGCGCGCGCAGCCCGGCGTCCACGCCGAGCCGCTCGAAATCCTCCGGCTTGAAGTAGCCCCTCAGCGCGTTGCGCAGCGTCTTGCGCCGCTGGGCGAACGCGGCGGCGACGATTTTTCCGAGCATGGCCTCGTCGCGGGTAGGGTGGGGCGGCTCTGCAAACGGCGTCATGCGCACCACCGCCGACTCGACCTTGGGCACGGGATGGAAGGCGTCCGGGGGCACGTCGAGCACGCGCTCCATGTCGAAGCGGTACTGCAGCATGACCGACAGCCGCCCGTACTCGGCGCAGGACGGCGCGGCCACCATGCGCTCCACCACCTCTTTCTGCAGCATGACGTGCATGTCGCGGATCGCGGCGACGTGCCGCGCCAGATGGAACAGCAAAGGCGTGGAGATGTTGTACGGGAGGTTGCCGATCACCCTCAGCCGGGCACCGAGCGCGCTGAAGTCGAACTGCAGCGCATCGCCTTCGTGCACGGTGACGCGCTCGGGCGGGAATTCCGCCCGCAGCCGGGCGATGATATCGCGGTCGATCTCGATCACGTGCAGGTGATCGAGACCGGCGGCGAGCGGACGGGTCAGCGCGCCCAGCCCGGGGCCGATTTCCACCACCCGATCGCGCGGTTGCGGCGCGATGGCGGCGATAATGGCCGCGATCACCGCGTCGTCGGTGAGGAAGTTCTGCCCGAATCGCTTGCGCGGAACGTGGCGCACGAGTGAGCCCGCCGCCGTCTCAGGCGGCGCGCCGCTTGCGGCGGCGGTTGCCGGCCAGCACGGCGGCAAGCTTGAAGGCTTCGATCAGGCTGCCCGCCTCGGCGCGGCCGGTGCCGGCCAGGTCGAGCGCGGTGCCGTGGTCGACCGAGGTACGGATGATGGGCAGGCCGAGCGTCACGTTGACCCCGGCGCCGAAACTCGCATGCTTCAATACGGGCAGTCCCTGGTCGTGGTACATCGCGAGCACGCAGTCGCAATGCTTCAGGCGCCGCGGGTGGAACAGCGTGTCGGCCGGCAAAGGCCCCTCCAGTTTGAAGCCGGCGCGACGCAGCTTGTCCAGCACCGGTACGATGATCTCGATTTCCTCGCGTCCCAGGAAGCCGGATTCGCCGGCGTGGGGATTCAGTCCGGCGACGAGAATGCGCGGCCGGGCCAGGCCGAATCGCCCGGCCAGGTCCCGGCGCAGCACGCGCAGTGTGCGTTCGAGGCTCTCCCGCGTAATGCTCGATGCGACGTCTTTCAGCGCGAGATGGGTGGTGGCGAGCGCGACCCGCATGCCGCCGCCCACCAGCATCATCACGACGTGCTCCACGCCCAGACGGCCGGCCAGGAACTCGGTATGGCCGGTGAACGGGATGCCCGCGTCGTTGATCACGCTCTTCTGCAGCGGCGCCGTGACCATCGCGTCGAAAACGCCGTCGCGGCAGCCGTCGGCAGCCAACTCGAGCGTGCGCAGCACGTAGCGGCTGTTGGCGGGGTCGAGCCGCCCGGCCGCGGTGGGACGCTCGAGAGGAACGTGGAGCACGCTGAGCGCGCCGGCCCTGGGCCTCACGGCGGGCGCAAAATCCTCGAGGTCGAGCGGCGCGCCGAGGCGGCGGGCGCGGTTTTTCAACAAGCCGCTGTCGGCGATCACCACGACCCGGGCCGGCAAGCGCCGGCGTGCCAGTTGAACGCACAGGTCCGGCCCGATGCCCGCGGGTTCGCCCGCCGTCACCGCGATCAGCGGGGCCACTATCTTTCCTCGAGTCGATACTCGATGTAGGCCTGGTCGCGCAACTGGCGCACCCATTCCTGATAGGACTCATCGGCCTTGCGCGCGTGCAGCGCCCGCCGCGCGTCCAGCCGCAGGCGCTCGCGCGACATGTCCTCATTGCGCCGCTCCTGCACCTGGATCAGGTGCCAGCCGAACGGCGTCTGCACCGGGTCGCTGATCTGGCCCGGCTCGAGCGCATTCATGGCGCGCTCGAACTCCGGCACGGTGTCGCCGGGCGCCAGCCACCCCAGGTCGCCGCCGCGGGCGTTGCTCGAGTCTTCGGAATACTGGCGCGCCAGCTGCGCAAAGTCGCCCTTGTTCTCCAGGCGTTCCTTGATGCTGACCAGGCGCCGGCGCGCCTCGGCCTCCGGCACCAGTTCGTTGGTCCGGATGAGGATGTGCCGCGCGCGGGTCTGGCGCACGATCACCGGGGCGGTGCTGCCGCGCCGCTCGTTCAGCCTCAGGATGTGGAAGCCGTTGGAGCTGCGCAGCAGCGAGCTCGTTGTTCCCGGCTGCAGCGTTTTCACCGCGTCCAGGAACAGCACCGGCAGGCGCGTGGCATCACGCCAGCCCAGGGTGCCGCCCTGCAGCGCGTCGGGCGCCTCGGAAAAGCTGGCCGCGACCTGGCGGAAATCGGCGCCGGACTTCAATTGTTCGAGCGCCTGCTCGGCGCGGGAGCGGCGAGCCTGGATCTGCTCCGGGCTGGCGTTCTCCGGCACGGTCACCAGGATATGCGAGAGGTTGTACTCCTCGCCGCGCTCCGACTGCGCCTGCTGGGTGCTGATGAAGTTGTCGACCTCGCTGTCGGTGACGACGATGCGGTTGTCCACCTCGCGTTCCCGCAGCCGGGTGAGGATGATTTCGTCGCGGATGTCCTCGCGGAAGCGGGCGAAGGGTATGCCGTCCTTCTCCAGGGCCGCGCGCAGCGCCTGCCCGCTCAGCTTGTTCTCTTCCGCAATGCGCTGGATCGCGCGGTCGAGCTCGCCCTCGTCCACGCGCAAGCCGGTTTCGCGGGCGCGCTGCAGCTGCACCTTGCTGGATATGAGTCGCTCGAGCATCTGCCGCTCCAGCGCTTCGCGAGGCGGCAGCGGCGTGCCCTGCTGTTTCAACTGCTGCGCCGCCGTGCGCGTGCGATTGTCCAGGTCGCCGCGCGTGATCACCTCGCTGTTGACCACGGCCACGATGCTGTCGAGGACGATCACCTTGCGCGCCGGTTGCGTCAGGCCGGGCGGCGCCGGGAGCGCGAGCGCGGCGGCGAGCAGCAGCGCCCGGGCCAGGCGCGCGCGGCGTGGAATCCTCGACGGGGGTTTGACCATAAGCTGTCTTGCGGTATCAGTAATACGGCGTGGGCGGCTCCCCCGGCCGGGGCGCGCCGGGGTCCAGTCTGACATAACCGCCGATGTTGCGCCGCAACGTTTCTATCGGGCTGGAGCCGATGCGGGAGACGCCGTTCAATTCCAGTTGCACGAAGAACGTGGTCGATGTCTGCTGCAGCGCGGTAGCGAACCGGTGCGCGACTACGCGCAGCACCCAGCAGTCGCCATTGTATTCCATCCCCGCCAGCCCCTCGAGCGTGCGCCGGTCGAGCAGGGAATAATTCCACCGTGCCAGCGCCGTCCATCCCGTGCTGATCGGCCATTGCGCCGAGAAATCGGTCTGGCGCAGCACGTTCAGCGTCTCGCGGTAGCTCAGGTTGAGCACCTTGCCGGGCTGCGGCTGGTAGCGGGCGCCGACGTTGAACTTCTGGGTCTGGGAGAAATTGGTGCTGTACTGGATTCCCGCATCGGCCGTCCAGTTGGGCGCGACTTCCCCGGAGATCGCGGCAAGCAGGTCCGAGCTCGTGCTCGTGCGCAGGGGAACGCCGGGCAGGCCCACGCGCTGGGTCGCGAAGTAATAGCGCTGCGCCACGCCGCCGCGCAAGCGCTCGCGCCCGCTGTCGGGGGAAATCAGGCGCGAAGTCAGGCCGAGCGTCACCTGGTTGGCGTCGTTGACGCGGTCCCAGCCCGCGAACTGGTTCTCGGAATAAATCGTCGAGAAGTTGATGTCCTGCTGCCCGCTGTCGAAAACCGGTATTCGGCTCTGGTCCTTGTACGGGATGTAAACGTAGTAGAGCCGCGGCTCGAGCGTCTGCAGGAAAGACGTTCCGCCGATCGTGGTCGGCCGCTCGAACGCCACGCTGGCGTCGGTGCTGAAGACCGGCAAGGTCCGCGTCTGGTCGTTGAATCCCGCGTTGTTCGGATCGAGCGAATAACGGGTCACGTTCAACCCCAGCTTGGGCGTCACGTGGGCGTAAGCCGTCTGCAGGGGCAGGCTCAGGCTCGGGTAGGCCAGGGCGCGCCGGCCGTTGATCTGGGTCGGATGATCGAACCCGACGTAGTGCCCGTGGAAATCGAAATCCGAGCGCAGGACGTCCTCGCGCGCGGCGTTGAGCGTCAACTGGGGCACGCGGTTGTAGGGAGGCGTGACCAGGGCCAGGGGATCGGCCTGCAGCGTCTGCCAGCGCTGGACCAGCGCGCTGAAACCGTAATTGCCCGCGCTGCCCCAGGACCCATGGCGCCCGACCGTGCCCTCGCGCGGCAACAGCACCTGGGAAGTCGCGGCGATCTGGGTGGACAGGTCGGTGAAGTAGTTGTCGTCCGACACTTTCTGCAGGTTGAGCGAGCCGAACCAGCCGTTCGGCAGGGTGTGATCGTGGCGCAGGTTGTAGGCCCAGCGCCGCTCGCCTCCCCGCGCGTCGTCCTCCGGCATGATGTCGGCGCGGGCCGTGCCGAGGTAGGACGGCTCGAGATACCGGAACTCGTTGTTCAACAGCAGGCCGCGCCGCGTCATCACGCGCGGCGAGAGGGTGGCATCGCGGTTGGGCGCGATATTCCAGTAGTAAGGGACCGTCAGCTCCGCGCCGCCCTTGTCGGTGCTGCCGTAGTGCGGCGTGATGAAGCCGGACTTGCGCTCCTGGTGCAGCGAGAACGACAGGTACGGCGAGTAGAAAATCGGCGTGCCCATGAATACGATGCTGGCGTTGCGCGCCACGCCCAGGTCGCGGCTCTTGTCGATCTGGAGGTCGCCCGCGCGCAAGTACCAATCGTCGTTGCCGGGGGCGCAGGCCGTGTATTCGGCGTGCCGGGCGCGGTACAGGCCGGGCCCCTCGAACAGGATGCGCTCGGCGGTGCCGCGCGCATCCGTTTCGCGGAACAGCTTGCGTTCCCCGCCCGCCGCGTCCTGGCTCTTGTGCAGCGAGTAGCTGGGGCTGTCCATAAACCCGCGCCGGGTTTCGAGGTTGTACTGCAGCCGCGCGCCTTCCACGACGTCGGCACCCTGTTCGATGCGCACGTTGCCGTCCGCCGAGACTTCGTCCGTCGGCTTGTCGTAACGCAACCGGTCGGCGTGCACCGCCTGCTCGCCCTTGCGCAGCCGCACGTTGCCGATGGCTTCCGTTTCGCGGTCGTTGTGCCCCTGCAGGCGATCGGCGTCGAGAAACAGCGGCGCGTCGTCCTTCGACGCCGGCGGCTGCAGGGTCAGCGCGGGTTGCGGTTTCAGTTTCAATCCCTGCTGCGCGCCTGCCGCGAGCGGCAGCGCGCACAGGACGGCGAGGGAGATGCGGGTGATTTCCAGCTTGTGCATCGGGAAGGACGGCTGAAGCGAGATGCTAAAATCGCACAATTCATCGCTGAAGGCAATCGAATTGCAGGCGTCACCGGATGTTCGATTGGAACAGTTGCAGGACTGGCTTGCCGCGCGCCTGGCGCCGGGCGAGTTCACGGTCACGCCCGCCTCGACGGACGCCAGCTTTCGCCGGTACTTTCGCGTCGCCGCCGCCGGCCGCACCTGGATCGCGATGGACGCGCCGCCGCCGCGCGAGGACTGCCGGCCGTTCGTGCGCGTTGCGGCGCTGCTGCACGCAGCCGGCGTCAATGCGCCGCGGATCGAGGCGCAGGATGTCGAGCGCGGTTTCCTGCTGCTCACCGATTTTGGCGATACGACCTACCTCGCCGCGCTCGACGAGGGCAACGCCGGCCGGCTTTTCGGTGACGCGATCGCGGCGCTGCTCAAGTGGCAGCTCGCCAGCCGCGAGGGCGAACTGCCGCCGTACGACGAAGCGCTGCTGGCCCGCGAGTGCGCCCTGTTTCCGGAATGGTACGTCGCGCGTCACCTGGGCATGACGCTCACGGCGGCGCAACAAGGCGCGCTGTCCGGGATGATCGCGCTCCTCGTCGCGCGCGCGGCCGCCCAGCCCGCGGTCTACGTGCATCGCGATTACATGCCGCGCAATCTCATGGTGACCGATCCCAATCCCGGCGTGATCGATTTTCAGGACGCGGTGCACGGGCCGATCACCTACGACATGGCGTCGCTCGTGCGCGACGCGTTCGTGAGCTGGGAGGAAGAGCGCGTCATCGACTGGACCGTGCGCTACTGGGAAGGCGCGCGCCGCGCCGGCCTGCCGGTCGGCGCGGATTTCGGCGAGTTCTACCGTGATTTCGAATGGGTGGGGCTGCAGCGCCACCTGAAGGTGCTCGGCATCTTCGCCCGCATCCATTACCGCGACGGCAAGCGCGGCTACCTCGAGGACACGCCGCGCTTTCTCAAGTACGCGCGCGCGGTCGCCGGGCGCTACCGCGAGCTCATGCCGCTCGCGCGTCTGTTCGACGAACTCGAGCGGCGCGAGCCGGCGGGCGCCGCGTGAAAGCGATGATCCTCGCCGCGGCCGGCGGCGAG
>CAYSRR010000076.1:0-3677 GCA_964433375.1 uncultured Streptomycetaceae bacterium | reverse complement strand
GCGAGCGCATGCGCCCGCTCACCGACCGCGTGCCCAAGCCGCTGCTGCCCGCGGCCGGGCAGCCGCTGATCGCCCGCCTGATCGGCCGCCTCGCGCACGCCGGATTCACCGACCTGGTGGTCAACGTCTCTCACCTCGCCGGGCAAATCGAGCGCGAGCTGGGCGATGGCGCGCGGTATGGCGTCACCATCGCCTATTCGCACGAAGCGCAGGCGCTCGAGACCGGCGGCGGCATCGCCTACGCGCTTCCGCTGCTGGGCGGCCGGCCGTTCGTGGTGGTCAACAGCGACATCTACTGCGACTTCGACTACGCGCGGCTCGCGCCGCTCGAGAACGGCCTCGAACGGGGCGAGGCCTGCGCGCACCTCGTGCTGGTCGACAATCCCGCGCATCACCCCGCGGGCGACTTCGGCTTGCGAGAGGGCAGGGTCGTGGCGGAGGCTCCCGGGCGGCGGCTCACTTTCAGCGGCATCGGGATTTACGCCCCGGCGCTGTTTGCCGGGGTCGCGCGCGGCTCGAAATGCCAGCTCGCGGCGCTGCTCCGGCCGGAAATGGCGCGGGGGCGCGTTACCGGCGAGCATCACGCGGGCCTGTGGATGGACATCGGCACGCCGCAGCGGCTGGCGGCGCTCGACGCCCTGCTCGCCGGCGGCGGCAAGGGCCAGCCGATATAATTTCGCCATGAATACGATGACCCGCACGGCAGCGGTCGACAGCGGCGTCTACCGGCGGCGGCGCGAGCGGCTGGCGGCCGCCATGCGGTCAGGCGTTGCCATCGTGCCCACGGCGCCCGAGCGCACCCGCAACCGCGATGCGCATTACCCGTACCGCTTCGACAGCTATTTCTACTACCTCACCGGTTTCCGCGAGCCCGAGGCGGTGCTGGTCGTCGTCGCCGGCGAGAAGCCGGCGAGCATCCTGTTTTGTCGCGACAAGAATCCCGAACGCGAGATCTGGGACGGCTTCCGCCATGGGCCCGAGGCGGCGCGTGCCGCCTTTGGCTTCGATGAGGCGTACCCGATCGGCGAACTCGACCAGCGGGTGCCGGACCTGCTTGCCGACCGCGCCGCGCTCTATTGCCGCCTGGGCGAGGACGTGTCATGGGACGCGCGCATCACGGGCTGGGTCAACCAGGTGCGCGGCCGCGTGCGCAGCGGGGTCTCCGCGCCGAGCGAGGTGAAGGACGTGCACGGCTTGCTCGACGAAATGCGGCTCGTCAAGGGGCCGGAGGAGCTGGCGGTGATGCGGCGGGCCGCGGCGATCACCGCTGACGCGCACCGGCGCGCCATGCGTGCTACGCGACCGGAGCGGGCTGAATACGAGATCGAGGCGGAGCTGCTGCACGAATTCCGGCGCCAGGGCGCGCAGGCGCCGGCTTACACGCCGATCGTCGCCGGCGGCGATCGCGCCTGCGTGCTGCATTACGTGCAGAACGACGGGCGGCTCAGGGACGGGGAGTTGCTGCTGATCGACGCCGGCTGCGAGCTCGACGGCTATGCCGCGGACGTGACGCGCACCTTTCCGGTGAACGGCCGCTTCAGCGGCCCGCAGCGCGAGATCTACGACCTGGTGCTGGCGGCGCAAGCCGCCGCGATCGCGCAAGTGAAGCCGGGCAACGGCTGGGATGCGCCGCACCGCGCGGCGGTCGAAACGCTCGCGCAGGGATTGATCGATCTCAAGCTGCTTGCCGGCGGGCTTGCCGAGGCCGTGGAAACCGAGTCCTACAAGCGGTTCTACATGCATCGCACCGGGCACTGGCTGGGGCTCGACGTGCACGACGCGGGCGATTACAAGCGCGGCGGCGAATGGCGGGCGCTGGCCCCGGGCATGGTGCTCACGGTCGAGCCCGGCTGCTACATCCGGGCCGGCGCGGGCGTGCCGGAGTGCTTTGCCGGCATCGGCGTGCGCATCGAGGACGACGTGGCGGTCACCGGGACGGGAGCCGAGGTACTGACGCGCGATGCGCCCAAGCAGGCCGCCGAGATCGAAGCCTGGATGGGCGCGCGCCATGCCTGATTACGACGTGCTGATCGCGGGCGGCGGACCGGTCGGCGCCGCGGCCGCCCTGGCCCTGGGGGACAGTGGCCTGACGGTGGGCCTGGTGGAGGCGCGGGCGCCGCAAGCCGCGCAGTCTGATCCCAGGCCGATCGCGCTTTCGCACGGCAGCCGGTTGATCCTGGAACGGCTCGGCGTGTGGGAACGCCTGCAACCGGCCGCACCGATCGAGCGCATCCACATCTCGCAGCGCGGCGGCTTCGGCCGCGCGCAACTCGATGCCGCCGAGGCCGGGCTGCCGGCGCTGGGCTACGTGGTGGATTATGGCGGGCTGGCCGGCGCGCTGACCGGCGCGCTCGAATCCCGGGACGGCTGCCATGTCATCCGGGCCACCGTGAACGCGGTCCACGGCGGCCGGGACGCGGCGCAGGCGCGCTTCGATTCGGGCATCGGGCAAGCCTCGGCCCGGCTGCTCGTGCTGGCCGAAGGCGGCGCGCTGACGGCGGCGCGGGTGCGCACCCGGGACTACAACCAGTCCGTGGTCACCGCGCGCGTCACCAGCACGGCCCCGCACCGCAACGTGGCTTACGAGCGCTTCACGCCGGAGGGGCCGCTTGCGCTGCTGCCCATGGGCGAGCGGCTGGCGCTGGTATGGACCACCACGCCGGCGCGCGCACAACAATTGTGCGAGCTGTCCGATCCGGAATTCCTGAAAGAACTGCAAGACGCCTTCGGTAGCCGGTTGGGGGCCTTCAGGCAGGCGAGCGCGCGCACGAGCTTCCCGCTGGCATTGAAAGTCGCGGCACGCATGACGGAGCCGCGCATGACGGCGCTGGGCAACGCGGCCCAGACCCTGCATCCCGTCGCCGGACAGGGCCTGAATCTCGGATTGCGGGACGCCTGGGAACTGGCCGAAACCGTGCGCGCCTGCGGCCGGGACGAAATCGGCGGCCCGGCGCAACTCCAGGCCTACGAATCGCGGCGGCGCATCGATCGCGGCGGCGGCATCCGGTTCACCGACGCGCTGGTGCGGCTGTTTTCGAACGACATCGCGCCGCTCAGGCTGGCTCGCGGGCTGGGGCTCGCCGCGCTCGGCGCCGCGCCTCCGGTCAAGGATTTCGTGGTGCGGCGCATGACCTTCGGCACGCGCGGTTAGCGCGCGCCGCCATTCCCCCGGCATGACTTGCGGCGGCAGGCGCGCCATTGCGCATCGGCGGTTACGCGCCGTCGCGCAGGCATCGCTCGAAAAATTTTGAGTAAGTGCTTACCGCGCCAAGCAGTTTGATCGCGCATGCGCCGCTCGCGGCTCCGGTTGTGGGTTCATTGCAACACCGCTCAAAAAAAAGGCAGGAATTGCTTTTCTTACACGATGGCTGCGATTACAATTCGCCCTTCCCCGTAAACCCAGACGCAGTCGATCGCGGACACGGCACGCTCGATGCACATCGGCCCGTATCAGCTGAAGAACAATCTCATCGTCGCGCCGATGGCGGGAGTCACCGATCGCCCATTCCGGCAGTTGTGCAAGACCATGGGCGCGGGCATGGCGGTGTCCGAGATGGTGGCGAGCAATTCGCTGCTGTGGGGTTCGGAGAAAACGCGCCGCCGCGCCAACCACGACGGCGAGGTCGATCCGATTTCGGTGCAGATCGCCGGCGCCGATCCCCGGATGCTCGCGGAGG
>CAYSRR010000075.1:0-11746 GCA_964433375.1 uncultured Streptomycetaceae bacterium | reverse complement strand
GCCGCAGCCGAGGTCGAGGACGCGCGAGCCGGGCCGCACCCATTCGGCGATCGCGTCGAAGTCGGCGCGCCGGAAGCCGTTGCCATTCGCCTTCACGCGGCCAGCTCCCGGTGGATGCGGTCGAAGTAAGACGCCACCAGCCGGTGGTAGCGCGCGTCCTCGAGCAGGAACGCGTCGTGGCCGTGCGGGGCGTCGATTTCGGCGTAGGTGACGTCGCGCCGGTTGTCGAGCAGCGCCTTCACGATCTCGCGCGAGCGCGCGGGCGAGAAGCGCCAGTCGGTGGTGAAGGAGATCACCAGGAAGTTCGCCCGCGCCGGGGCGAGCGCGGCCGCCAGGCTGCCGCCATGGTCGAGCGCGGGATCGAAGTAATCGAGCGCCTTGGTGATGCGCAGGTAGGTGTTGGCGTCGAAGTAATCCGAGAACTTGCCGCCCTGGTGGCGCAGGTACGACTCGATCTCGAACTCGGGCTCGAACGTGTAATGGAGCCTGCCGTGCTTCAGTTGCCGGCCGAACTTGCTCGCCATGTCGTCGTCCGACAGGTAGGTGATGTGCCCGACCATGCGCGCGACGCGCAGCCCGCGCGTCGGGCGCGTGTCGTGCTCGTAGTAGTGCCCGCCGTGAAAATCCGGGTCGGTGATGATCGCCTGGCGCGCGACCTCGTTGAACGCGATGTTCTGCGCCGACAGGCTGGGCGCGCAGGCGATCACGATCGAATGACCCACGCGCTCCGGGTAGAGCGTGGTCCAGGCGAGTGCCTGCATCGCGCCGAGGCTGCCGCCCATCACCGCCGCGAAGCGGTGGATGCCGAGCTGGTCGGCAAGGCGGGCCTGGCTTGCCACCCAGTCCTCGACGGTCACCACCGGGAAATCCGCACCCCACGGCTTGCCGGTCTTCGGGTTGATGCTTTGCGGGCCGGTCGAGCCGTGGCAGCCGCCGAGGTTGTTCACCCCCACGACGAAGTAGCGGTCGGTGTCCACCGGCTTGCCGGGGCCGATCATGTTGTCCCACCAGCCGACGTTGCCCGGGTCGTCGGCGTAGCGGCCGGCGACGTGGTGCGCGGCGTTGAGCGCGTGGCATACCAGCACCGCGTTGCTGCGGTCGGCGTTGAGCGTGCCGTAGGTTTCGTAGACGAGCTCGTACGCGTCCATCACCGCCCCGCTACTCAGGCGGAGCGGCCCGGTGAACTTCGCGGTCTGCGGCGTGACGTCGCCGACCGATCGAGCTGTCGTCCCGGCATCCATGTCGGTAATCCAATAAAAAGCCCGGCGAGCTTGCGCTGGCCGGGTTCGGAAAAAACGGGAACGTTTTCTCTTTAGCCGGATTTTTAACGCGCCCGCAAGCTGAACATCAAATCGGCGCGGCTGGAAGCGGGAGAAACGTTACCCGCTCGGAGGGGGGATGTCAAATGGGCGCCGGCGGCGCCTTGCGGTCCTATTTGAGTGTCGAGTGTCGAGTGTCGAGTGTCGAGTGTCGAGTGTCGAGTGTCGAGTGTCGATCTGTTCCCGCGCGTTGAGCGGCGCGGAAGCGTCCGCTCGAACGCGCGGAGTTGATCCGGCGCGAAGCGTCCGGTATCAACGGGCGTTCAGGTTCTCGAGCATGGCTTGCAGCTTCACCGGATCGCTGGCGCGCAGCATCTTGCCGGCGAACGGCTGCAGCGCCGAGGAATTCGACTGGAGTATGATCTGCTTGACGTCGAGCAGGTGCGCGATGTGCATCGAGTACTGGCGCAGCCCGAACGCGAGCAGCAGCCGCGTCAACGCGATGTCCCCGGCCATCTCGCCGCACAGCGCGACCGGGATTTTCGCCTTGTCGGCGGTCCGGATGATGCTGGCGATCAGGTTCAGCACCGCCGGGTGCAGGGGGTCGTAGAGGTGCGCCACCGTGTCGTCGGTGCGGTCGACGGCGAGCGTGTACTGGATGAGGTCGTTGGTGCCGATCGACAGAAAATCCAGCTTGCGGATGAACATGCCGAGCGAAAGCGCCGCCGCCGGCACTTCGATCATGCCGCCGACCTTGACGGCGCGGTCATAGGGCACGCCTTCGTCGTCGAGGCTCTGCCTGGCGCGCCGGATCAGCGCGAGCGTCTGGCTGATCTGGGCGGAGGTGGACAGCATCGGCACCAGGATGTTGATCCTGCCGTAGTGCGACGCGCGCAGCAGCGCCCGCAGCTGGGTGATGAAGCGCTGCGGTTCGGTCAGGCACAGCCGGATCGCGCGCAGGCCCAGCGCCGGGTTGGTGGTGACGCGTTCCTGCTCGTCGCTCTTGTCGGCGCCGAGATCGTAGGTGCGGATGGTGACCGGCAGGCCGTCCATCACTTCGGCGACCTTGCGGTACGCCTCGAACTGCTCGTCCTCGTCCGGCAGGTCGGAACGGTTGAGGAACAGGAACTCGCTGCGGAACAGCCCGATCCCGGTCGCCCCGTTGTCGAGGGCTACCACGGTGTCCGACGGCAGCTCGATGTTGGCCTGGAGCTCGATCGGCACGCCGTCGAGCGTGACCGCGCGCCGGTCCCTCAGGCGCCGCAGCTTCTGGCGCTCGAGGTCGAACTGGTGCTGGCGCAGCTGGTACTCGGCGAGCACCTGCTCGTCGGGGTCCACGATCACCACGCCCTGGGAGCCGTCGACGATGATGAGTTCGTTCTCCCGGATCATCTGCCGCGCGCGGTGCAGCGCCACGATCGACGGGATGGCGAGGCTGCGCGCGACGACCGCGGTGTGCGAGGTGGTGCCGCCGAGATCGGTGATGAAGCTCGCGAACTGGTGCCGCTTGAACTGGACCACGTCGGCGGGCGAGAGGTCGTGGGCGACCAGGATCAGGTTCTGTCCCGTCTCGACTTTCGGCGGCGGGATGTAGCCGGGGTGGCCGGACAGCGCCTTCATCACGCGCTCGGCGACCTGGATCACGTCGGCCCGGCGCTCGCGCAGGTAGTCGTCCTCGATCTCGTCGAACTGGGCGAGCAGCGCGTCGGTCTGCAGCTTGAGCGCCCATTCGGCGTTGCAGCCCTCGGTTTCGATGATCCGGCGCGGCATGACCGAGAGGGTGGCGTCGTTGAGGATCATCAGGTGCAGGTTGACGAAAGCGGCGAACTCGGCGGGCGCCGTGCGCGGCACGGAAGCGTGCAGCTCCTCGAATTCCGCGCGCACCTGGTTGACCGCGGCGTCGAAGCGCGAGGATTCCTCCGCCGCCTGGTGCGAGGGCACGACGTAGCGCGGAATCTCCAGCCCGGCGTGCGTCATCAGCTGCGCATGCCCGATGGCGATGCCGCCGGAGACGCCGATGCCGTGGATGGTGCAGCTCATATGACAGCGGTGAGGAGTAAGGAGTGAGGTGTCAGGAGGAGGTTATCACGCGGCGTGTTTCAATTTCACGCCTCACCCCTCACCCCTTACACCTCACGGAACTATTCGGATTCTTCGAAACGGGCGGCGATGAGTCCGGTCACGGCCTCCATCGCCTGCTGCTCGTCGGGCCCGTCGGTTTCGACCGTGATGCTCGAGCCCTTGGCTGCGGCCAGCATCATGACCCCCATGATGCTCTTGGCGTTGACGCGGCGGCCGTTGCGGCCGAGCCAGACGTTGGCCTCGAAACGGCCGGCAACCTGGGTCAGCTTGGCCGACGCCCGGGCGTGCAGCCCGAGCTTGTTGATGATCTCAACTTCCCGTTGCAGCATTGTTAACGACGAGCGCGGGGGCGGGTATGCGCACCACGCCGTCGCAGCCGCCGCTGACCGCCTTGGTGAGGATGGTCTGCAGGGACTTGTCGCGGTAGGTCAGGACCCGGATCAGCATCGGGAGGTTGACGCCGGCCACCCCCTCGACCCTGCCGGGGACGAGCAGCTTGGCGGCGATATTGGAGGGCGAGCCGCCGTACATGTCCGACAGGATCAGCACGCCGTCGCCTTCGTCGAGATCCTTCACCAGCTTGCGCGCCTGGGGCAGCAGCAGGTGGGGGTCGTCCTGGGCGGTGATGCCGATCTGTTTCAGGCGCGAGGGGCGCTTGTTCAGCACATGGCTGGCGCAGTGAATCAGGGCTTCGCCCAGCGTGCCGTGGCTGATGATCAATATGCCAACCATTCAGGGTCCGCTCCGGAAATGGAACTGCAACAATTTTACGCTACTGCGCTGCAACATGCAGCCACGCTCTCTGTGGCTTAATCGGATTTCGGTTTTGGGTTCCGGGAGAGGGCCGCTTCCAGCGCGTCGAGCATCATCCCGGCGACGTTGAAGCCGGATTGCTCGGTGATTTCCTGGAAGCAGGTGGGGCTGGTGACGTTGACTTCGGTGAGATGGCCGCCGATCACGTCGAGGCCGACCAGCAGCAGACCTTCCTCGTGGAGGAGCGGCCCGAGCGTCTCGGCTATCTCGCGGTCGCGCGGCGTCAGCTCGCGCGCGACGCCGGTGCCGCCCGCCGCGAGGTTGCCGCGCGTCTCGCCCGCTTTCGGAATGCGCGCGAGACAGTACGGAACGGGCTTGCCCGCGATCACCAGCACGCGCTTGTCGCCGTCGCGGATCTCGGGCAGGAAGCGCTGCGCCATGATGGTCCGCCGCCCGTAGTGGGTGACGGTCTCGATGATGACGTTGAGGTTGGGGTCGTCCTGGCGCACCCGGAACACCGAGGCGCCGCCCATGCCATCGAGCGGTTTCAGGATCACGTCGCGGTGCTCGGCCAGAAATTCGCGGATGAGCGACTCGCGCCGCGTTACCACGGTGGGAGGCGCGAACTGCGGGAAGCGCGCGATCCCCATCTTCTCGTTCCAGTCGCGGATCGCGCGCGGGCGGTTGAACACGCGGGCGCCCTGCGACTCCGCCAGCTCGAGAAGATAGGTGCTGTAGACGTACTCCATGTCGAACGGCGGGTCCTTGCGCATCAGCACCGCGCCGAAGTCCCTGAGCGGCGTGCGCGCCGGCTCCTGGATCCGGTACCACCGGGGATACTCGCCGGTCAGCTCGATCCGGCGCGCGTCGCCGTGCACCACGCTGTCGCGCCAGGACAGGTCTTCCTGCTGCAGGACGTGGAGCTCGTGCCCGCGCGCGGCCGCCTCGCGCATGATCGCGAAGGTGGTGTCCTTGGCAATCTTGAAGGAGTCGAGTGGGTCGACGATGAAGGCGAGCTTCACGGGACACCCCGTGTACCGAAGGCGGAAGGCAGGAGGCAGAAGGCAGAAGCAACGACGACTTCGACGGCTTCCGCCGCGGAGCGGGACACTTCTGCCTTCATCCTTCTGCCTTCATCCTTTCGGATGCCGGCTCCGTCTGCTCCAGCTCGACCGACGCCGCCAGCAGCGCGAGGCGCGCGATGACGCCGTAGGCGTAGAAGCGGTTGGGCGGGCAGCCCGGGTCGTCCGGGTCGGGCGAGGAACAGGGCTCGGCGAAGGCGAGCGGCTTGAACTGCATGCCGGGGGCGTTCAGGTTTTCGTCCTGGCCGCGGCTGGTGTGCACGCGGTAGAAGCCGCCCACGACGAAGTGATCGATCATGTAGACGACCGGTTCGGCTACCGCGTCGTCCACGGTCTCGAAGGTGTAGACGCCTTCCTGCACCAGCACCTCGTGCACCTCGAGCCCTTCCTTCACCACCGCCATCTTGTTGCGCTGCTTGCGGTTCAGTCCCTTCACCTCGGACGGGTCCTTCACCGTCATGACGCCCATGCCGTAGGTGCCGGCATCGGCCTTGATGATGACGAACGGGTCCTGCCGGATGCCGTACTCCTGGTACTTGGCGCGGATATCATCGAGGATCTCGGCGACGTAGCCCTCCAGGCATTCTTCGCCTTTCTTCTCCTGGAAATTGATCCTGCCGCACTTCTCGAAATAGGGGTTGATCAGCCAGGGGTCGATGCCGAGCAGGCCGGCGAAGTCCTCCGCGACCTGGCTGTAGGCCGCGAAATGCTTCGACTTGCGGCGCACGGTCCAGCCGGCGTGCAGCGGCGGCAGCACCTCCTGCTCGAGGCCCATCAGGATTTCCGGCGTGCCGGAAGAAAGATCGTTGTTGAGCAGGATGACGCACGGATCGAAGCCGTTCACCGTCAGCCGGTTGCCGCGGCGCTCCAGCGGCTCGAGCTTCAGCTTCGCGCCGTTATCCAGCGCGATCTCGGTCGGCGCGGTGATCTCGGGCAGCAGGCTGCCGATGCGGACATTGATGCCGGCCTGGCGCAGGATCGTCTGCAGCGCCACCACGTTCTGCAGGTAGTACTGGTTGCGGGTGTGGTTCTCGGGGATCAGCACCATGCCGCGCGCATCGGGACAGGCCTTCTCGATCGCCGTCATTGCCGCCTGCACGCACAACGGGCGGAAATCCGGGTTGAGGTTGTTGAAGCCGCCGGGGAACAGGTTGGTGTCGACGGGGGCGATCTTGAAACCGCTGTTCCTCAGGTCCACCGAGCCGTAGAACGGCGCGGCGTGGTCCTGCCACTGGCCGCGCAGCCAGCGCTCGGCCTCGGCCTGCGAAGCGAGCAACTGGCGCTCGAGATCGGGCAACGGCCCGGCGAGCGCGGTGGTGAGCCGCGGTACGGTCATTATTTTTCTCCTCCGGCCTATTGTAGCGGATGCCGGCGGGCCTTTTCCGCGGGTTTTTTCATCGTGAAAACAACGGCAAAAAAACGGGCGCCCGCAGGCGCCCGTGGAAACTGCGTGAGAGCGGACGATCAGCTGTTGTAGGCGCTTTCGTTGTGCTCGGCGATGTCCAGGCCCTCGGTTTCCGCTTCGTCCGACACCCGCAGGCCGACGATCATGTCCACGATCTTGAGCAGGATGTAGCTCACGATCGTGACGTAGACCAGCGTGAAGCCCACGCTGATCGCCTGGGTCACGAACTGCGCGCCTATGCCGTCGTTGCCGTCGCCGAAACCGGTGCCGCCCAGCCCCGGCGAGGCGAGGATGCCGATGCCCAGCGCGCCCACGATGCCGGCCACGCCGTGCACGCCGAACACGTCGAGCGAGTCGTCGTAGCCCAGCGCGCGCTTGAGGCTCGCCACCGCCCAGTAGGAGATGATGCCGGCCGCGATGCCGAGAATGATCGCGCCCATGGGCCCCGCATTGCCGCACGCCGGGGTGATCGCCACGAGCCCGGCGATCGCGCCGGTGATGATGCCGAGCAGGCTGGGCTTGCCCTTGCCCATCCATTCGACGAACATCCAGGCGAGCGACGCGGCCGCGGTGGCGAGCGTCGTGTTGATCATGGCGAGCCCGGCCGAGCCGTCCGCCGCGGCCGCGCTGCCGGCGTTGAAGCCGTACCAGCCCGCCCACAGCAAGGAGGCGCCGATCAGCGACAGCGCGAGGTTGTGCGGAGGCATCGCCACCGTGCCGTAGCCCTTGCGCTTGCCGAGCACGATCGCCGCCACCAGGCCGGCGATGCCGGCGTTCATGTGCACCACCGTGCCGCCCGCGAAATCGATCGCGCCCATCGCGCCGATCCAGCCGCCCCCCCAGACCATGTGCGCCATCGGCACGTAGGAGAAGGTGAGCCACAGCGCCATGAACAGCAGCACCGCGGAGAACTTCATGCGTTCCGCGTAGGCGCCCACGATCAGCGCCGGCGTGATCGCCGCGAAGGTCAGCTGGAAGTTGATCCACACGTACTCGGGTATGGTGCCTTCGAGCGAGTCCGGCGTGACTCCCGACAGGAACAGCTTTTCGAATCCGCCGATGACCTTGCCGTCGCCGGTGAACACCAGGCTGTAGCCGTATAACGCCCACAACAGGCCCATCAGGCAGAAGACGGCGAAAACCTGCATCAGCACCGAGAGCGCGTTCTTCGTCCGCACCATGCCGGCGTAGAACAGCGCGAGGCCGGGAATGACCATCAGCGTCACGAGCACCGTGGCGACGATCATCCAGGCGGTGTCGCCGGTGTCGAGCTTGGGCGCATCGGCGGCAGGGGCCGCGGCTGGCGCGGCAACGGCGGCCGCGGCAGCAGGTGCCTCGGCCGGCTTGTCCTGGGCCGCCGCCGGCAGGCCGGCAAGGCTCAGTGCGCCGAACAGCGCGAGGATGGCGAATAGTTTCTTCATGACGTTCTCCCTATAGCGCATCGGCGCCGGTCTCGCCGGTGCGGATGCGGATGACCTGCTCCAGATCGAAGACGAATACCTTGCCGTCGCCGATCTTGCCGGTATTGGCGGATTTCTCGATGGCCTCGATCACCTGCTCGAGCACTTCGCTCTTGATCGCCGCCTCGACCTTGACCTTGGGCAGGAAGTCGACCACGTATTCAGCGCCGCGGTAGAGTTCGGTGTGCCCCTTTTGCCGTCCGAAGCCCTTGACCTCCGTGACGGTGATGCCGGTCACGCCGATGGCGGACAAGGCTTCACGCACTTCGTCAAGCTTGAACGGCTTGATGATTGCAGTGACGAGTTTCATTCGATTTCCCCGTTGAAAGGGGGCCGGCCATACAAGTTAATGAGGGCCGGCCCCGTGCTGCTCTGTTAGAAAGTCTTCGAGAGGAAGACGGTGAAGGTGCCCTTGGCGAGATCCTTTCCGCGAAGCATGACCGGCGGCAGGTCCGTATCGGTGTAGTAGGCTCCGATCGTGAAATCCTGGGGCAGCGCGTAGGTGGCGCCGATCTTCCAGTCCTTGTAGGAGTTGGTGGAATCCCACGACAGGCCCGTGGCGGGGTCGGTACCGTCGAACTCCTGGATGCCGTAGTGCAACTGGATCGAGAACTTGTCGTTCACCGGTATGTCGACGCCGAAATCGAGGTACCAGCTGCCGTCGCTCTCGGGGACCCCGAACAGATTCGTGAGGGCATAGGAGTACTTGGCGGTGAGCCACTTCCAGGAGAGCGCGCCGTAGGCTTCGACCGTGTCCGCCTTGGCGACGCCCGGGGCAGGATCGCCGGGATACCCGTAGTAGAGCAGGCCCACGTCCCAGCCGAAACCGGATTTACCGAATTCGCCCTTGAAGCCGCCGTAGAAGTCCCATTCCAGGCTGCCGCCGCCGTCGTAGAGGGGCGTCGTTCCTGCTGCTACATCCCCATCTTTCAACCAGCTGATGTTCGACGCCCAGGTGCCGAGGTAGAAGCCGCTGCTGTGGCCGTAGTCGAAGCCGCCCTGCAGCGCCGGGTCGCCAAAGGTTTGTTTCACTCCGCGGAATACGTACTGGCTGGCGAACGAGATGTTGCCGGTTAGCGTGTGCGGAGAAGCGGGTGCCGCCGGTGCCTGCGCCTGGGCCAGCCCTGACCCGAAGGCGCCTGCAACCAGGCCCGCGATAATTGTCTTCTTGAACATGGTTGACCCCTTTCGTTATTAACGAATGTGCAATATTGCATAGGCAGGATTAGCAGAGATCATGCCAGCAAGAAAATTTAATAAAATCAATTTGATAAGAGCTATGCCCGGGCTGGGCCTTCTTGGTGTGCACCATAACGATGCACAACGTTTTCCGGATGCACCATGCCTGTGCTCCACGTTGGATCAGTAAAAAGGGTCCGATCTGAAGACGGGGCGTCCTCAATCCTGTTGCGTTTGGGTCCACCAATGATCGCCATGTATAGGAAAATGCAACACTCCGTTCCAACCGGTAGACCCCCATGGCAGATGACCGATTTTTCGAAGAGCTGGACCGCCGGATGAAGGAGATCCTCGCCCGCAGCCCGGCGGCGGACCTCGAGAAGAACCTGCGCGCCCTGATGCAATCGGCCCTGGGCCGCCTCGACCTGGTGACGCGCGAGGAATTCGACGTGCAGTGCGAGGTGCTCGCGCGCACCCGCGCGAAGCTGGTGGAGCTGGAGGCGAAGCTGGCGGAGCTGGAAGGCAAGGCAGAAGGCAGAAGGCAGAAGGCAGAATAGCGCCTGCTTTCAGCGGCTTTCCTTCATCCTTCTGCCTTCTGACTTCATCCTTGTGTTTTCCGCGTCGTCCTGACGCGGCCCTCATCCGTTAGTAGCGATATCAACCTGCCCTGGAGGGGGTGGCGATGTCGCTCGCTGTTGTCCACAGCCGCGCGCTGGCGGGGATGGATGCGCCGCCGGTGACGGTGGAGGCGCATCTCGCCAACGGCCTGCCGAGCTTCACCATCGTCGGCCTGCCCGAAGCCGAGGTGAAGGAGGCCAAGGACCGCGTGCGCGCGGCCCTGCAGAACGCCCGCTTCGAATTTCCCATGCGGCGTATCACCGTCAACCTCGCGCCCGCCGACCTGCCCAAGGAGTCGGGCCGTTTCGATCTGCCGATCGCACTGGGCATCCTCGCCGCCTCGGACCAGCTGCCGGCAAGCAAGCTCGCCGATTGCGAGTTTGCGGGGGAGTTGGCGTTGACCGGCGAACTGCGGCCGGTCCGCGGCGCGCTGGCGATGGCGCTGTCGGCCGCGCGCAGCCGGCGCGCGTTTATCCTGCCCGAGCCCAACGCGCGCGAGGCGGCACTGGTCGAGGAGGCGACGGTCTACCCGGCGCGCTGCCTGCTCGACGTCTGCGCCCACCTCATGGGGCGCGCGCCGCTCGAGCGCTGCCAGGGGCGGCCGGCGCGGAACGGACGCCATCATCCCGACCTGCAGGACGTGAAGGGACAATCGCACGCCAGGCGCGTGCTGGAGATCGCCGCGGCGGGCGGGCACAGCCTGGTCATGGTGGGCCCGCCGGGCACCGGCAAGTCCATGCTCGCGGCGCGGCTGCCCGGCATTCTGCCGCCGATGACGAGGACGGAAGCGCTTGCGGCGGCGGCGATGCAGTCGCTCGGCAGCGGCGGTTTCGATCTCGCCAACTGGTCGGTGCGCCCGTTCCGCGCGCCGCATCACACGGCCTCCGCGATCGCGCTGGTGGGCGGCGGCAGTTACCCGCGACCGGGCGAGATTTCGATGGCGCTGCACGGGGTGCTGTTCCTCGACGAGCTGCCGGAGTTCGACCGCAAGGTGCTGGAGGTGCTGCGCGAGCCGCTGGAGTCCGGCAGCATCGTGATCGCCCGGGCACGGGACAAGGTGCGTTTCCCCGCCCGCTTCCAGCTGGTCGCCGCGATGAACCCCTGCCCCTGCGGCTACCTGGGCGATCCCGGCGGCCATTGCCGATGCACGCCGGAGCAGATCCAGCGCTACCGCAACAAGCTGTCCGGCCCGCTGCTCGACCGTATCGACCTGCACCTCACGGTAGCGCGGGAAAGCACCTCGCTCGGCGCCGGGCCCGACCAGCGTCACGCCAGCGCCCGGGTCGCCGCCCAGGTGGCCGAGGCACGCGAGCGCCAGCAGCGACGCCAGGGCTGCGCCAACGCCTTCCTCGACCTGGCCGGGCTGCGCCGGCATTGCGCGCTGGAAGCGGCGGACGAACGCTGGCTGGAACAGGCGGCCGAGCGCCTGCGCCTGTCCCTGCGCGCCACTCACCGCCTGCTCAAGGTGGCGCGCACCCTGGCCGACCTGGAAGGCACCGAGCGCATCGCCCGTCCGCACCTGGCCGAGGCTCTGCAGTACCGCCCCGCCGGCGACACGTGACACAAGCGAATCTATCGAACCTGAACCAATCAGAGATTTACGCTATCGAACTATGCTAGAATGCGCCGCCTCCCGCCCTTGGCGGCCATCCGATCACAAGGAGAGCTAGCTCAATGGAGGCATCTTCGTCTTCGCGTTCCACCCTCAACCCGCCGGTATTCTTCGGCTCCGCCATCCTCGTCCTCGCCCTGGTCCTGTTCAGCGTGCTGTTCCAGGAAGCCACCCAGGCCCTCTTCACCCGCCTGCAGGGCTGGATCATCGGCAACCTCAGCTGGGTCTACGTCCTTTCGGTCGCGCTGATCCTCATCGCCGTGGTGTTCCTCGCCGTCAGCCGCTACGGCGACATC
>CAYSRR010000074.1:0-12080 GCA_964433375.1 uncultured Streptomycetaceae bacterium | reverse complement strand
TCCCGCATGATTTCCCCGGGCGGCGGCTGGCGCTCGTGTTGCGCGCGCTGCGCTGGCGGTTTCTGCTGCGCCTCGATGTAGGCGCCGAGCCGCCGCGCCCGCGCCACGATGCGGTTGCCGAACAGCCGCCGCTCGCGATCGTAGCGGCCGAGCGCGGCGTCGATGTCGCCGCCCGCGGCCTGGATGGATTGCGCGAGGCACTCGGCGTCGAGCGCCGCCTTGGTAACGCCCATGCCGACGTGCGGGCGGGCCACGAACGCGGCATCGCCCAGCAGGGCCACGCGCCCGAAAGCGAGGCGCGGCGACTCCAGGTCGAAGATGGCCTGGAAGAAAAGCTGCGGCGTGCGTTCGACCACGCCGGCGACCTGCGGCGCGAGCAGCGCGCGCGCGTCCGCCCGGATGCCGGCGATGACTTCCGGGCGGATCAGCGGCGGGGCGATGGCCGTGCCGTGGCAGCGGCCGGTCGCGTCGGTGCAGAGCCGCGGCAGCTCGCCGTGCTCGCTGGTCGGGCGGTACCAGATGAAGTTGTAGCCGCGCCGCCCCGGGCGCGTGTCGTTGTCGCGCCCGGGCACCGGGTACGACAGCATCATCTCGCCCTTCGGCAGGCAGAACGAGTACTGGTTGAAAATTTCCGCGTGCACCGCCGGCGGGAAATCCCACTCGTCCGCGAGCCCGCGCCAGGCGACGTAGCCGGCGTAACGGGGTTGCACTTCAGGGGCCAGCAGCTCCCGCACCGTGGAGCGGATGCCGTCCGCGCCGACGAGGAGGTCGCCGCGCTCGCGTGAGCCGTCGGTGAACACGGCGGTCACCCCGCCGGCGTCCTGCTCGATGCGGGCGAGGGCGGCGCCGAAGCGGTAACGGTCCGACGGGAACGCGTCCTTCAGCAGGCGGTAGATGCGCGCCCATGCGCTCATGAACTGCGGCAGCTCGAGGCGGAGGGTCTCGCGGCCCGACGCGTCGAGGCAGGCGCGTGTCCGCACCTGGACGCCGATGGATTCGTCCGCGCGCAGCCCGAGCCGGCGCAGCCCGTTCAGCAATTCCTCGTGGGTGCCGATGCCGGCGCCGCGGCTCGCGAGATCGTCCTCGACGCGCTCGAACACCGCGACGTCCCAGCCGATCCGGCGCAGCCAGTTGGCCGCGAGCAACCCGCCGAGCGAGCCGCCGATCACTACCGCCTTTTTCCTGGCTGCCATTCCGGTCCCGGAGCGCGCAATTCTGCAGATGCCCCGATTGTGCCTATCGCGGGGTGATTCGTGAATGGTGATGCGTGATTTGACAGCATATGGACTAGGCCCGCCGCATTGCGGCGGAATGCGCGACTCATGCATCACGAATCACGACCCACGCTTTTGCTATGATCGGGCCATGGAATTGCCTGCGACCCAGGCGGCCCAGCCCGCCCCGTCCGAGGGCATGGTGACGCTCACGCACGTGCTCTACGGCCTGCACGGCTTCAGCGCGTTGATGGGCGTGCTGGGGCCCGCGTTCATCGTGACGGCGTTCCTGACCGGCTGGCCGTCCATCATCGCCATCATCATCAATTACGTGAAGCGCGGCGATGTCCGCGGCACCTGGCTCGACACCCACTTCGGCTGGCAGATCCGCACGTTCTGGTTTGCCGTGCTGTGGCTCGCGTTGGCGTTGGTGCTGTTCCTGACGCTGATCGGCATACCGCTCGCGTGGATGCTCGTGGTGTTCGCCGGCCTGTGGGTCCTCTATCGCATCATCCGCGGCTGGATCGCGCTGGCCAACGCCAGGCCGATGCCCGTGCCAGATTGAAAGGCGTGATTCGTGAGTCGTGATTCGACCCACGACCCACGTTTTTCGAAACAGGAAAATTGAAATGATGATCGTGGATTCACAAGTGCACATCTGGGGCGCGAACACGCCCGAGCGGCCGTGGCCGGCGCGGCAGGCGGTCAAGCCGCAGCGCGACACGCCGTGGACCAAGGACGAGCTGCTCGGCGAGATGGATGCCGCCGGCGTCAACCGCGTCGTGATCGTGCCGCCGTCGTGGGAGGGCGAGCGCAACGACCTCGCGATCGCCGCCGCGCGGGCGCACCCGGACCGCTTCGCCGTCATGGGGCGCATCAACCCGGAGTTGCCCGAGTCGCGCGGAAAGATGAAGGCCTGGCTCAACCAGCCCGGCATGCTGGGCGTGCGCTTCGTGTTTCACCGCTCGCCGCTGCTCGAGTTGCTGACCGAGGGCAAGGCCGACTGGCTGTGGGCCGAAGCGGAAAAAGCCGGCGTGCCGGTTTACATGCTGGTGCCGCACGCGCACATGTCCTTCGTCGAGAAGATCGCGCAGCGCCACCCCGGGCTGAAGATCACGATGGACCACTCCGGTCTGGTGGACGGCAAGAACGACGAGGCGTTCAAGGACTTCGACAAGCTGCTCGCGTTGGCGAAATTCCCCAACGTCGCGACCAAGACGAGCTGCTACCCGTTCTTCACGGCGGACCCGTATCCCTTCAAGTACCTGCACGCCCGCATCCGCCAGGTCTACGACGCGTTCGGCCCGAAGCGCATGTTCTGGGGCACCGACCTCTCGCGCCTGCCGTGCACCTACCGCCAGTGCATCACGCTCTTCACCGAGGAACTGCCGTGGCTGAAAGGCCAGGACCTCGAGTACGTCATGGGCAAGGGTGTCTGCGAATGGCTGGGCTGGAAAATGCAAGGATGAAGGATGAAGAAATGATGATCGTCGATTCGCAAGTGCACATCTGGGCCGCGAGCACCCCCGAGCGGCCGTGGCCGGCGCGGCACCAGCCGCACAAGCCGGAACCGATCACGGCGGAGATGCTGCTCGCCGAAATGAAGGCGGCGGGCGTGGACAGGTGCGTGCTGGTACCGCCGTCGTGGGAAGGCGAGCGCAACGACGTGTGCCTGGCCGCCGCGCACAAGCACCCGGACCGGTTCGCGGTCATGGGGCGTTTCGACCCCGAGGATCCGGCCTCGCGCGGCAAGCTGCCGGGCTGGCGCAAGCAGCCCGGCATGCTCGGGTTGCGCTTCACTTTTCATCGCCCGCTGCTGCGGCCGCTGCTGACCGAGGGCAAGGTGGACTGGTTGTGGAGCGAGGCGGAGAAGGCGGGCGTGCCGATCATGACGCTGGCGCTGCACGCGGACATGCACTTCTTCGACAAGGTCGCGGAGCGTTACCCGGGCCTGAAGCTCACCATCGACCACCTCGCGCTCACCACGGGCAAGGACGAGGAGGCGTTCAAGGACATCGGCAACGTGCTCGCGCTGGCGAAACGCCCCAACGTCGCGGTGAAGGTGAGCTGCCTGCCGCACTACACGACGGACCCGTACCCGTTCCGCAAGCTCGACCCGTACATCAAGCGC
Source organism: uncultured Streptomycetaceae bacterium (assembly GCA_964433375.1). GTDB lineage: Bacteria > Pseudomonadota > Gammaproteobacteria > Burkholderiales > SG8-41 > SG8-41. The sequence continues at coordinate 8,735 of CAYSRR010000074.1, read as the reverse complement.
GTCTACGACGCGTTCGGGCCGAAGCGCATGTTCTGGGGCAGCGACCTCTCGCGCCTGCCGTGCACCTACAAGCAGGGCCTCACCTACATGAGCGAGGAGATTCCCTGGCTCACCGCGTCCGACAAGGAATGGATGCTCGGGCGCGGGGTGTGCGAGTGGATAGGCTGGAAAACATAGATCAGTGATTAAGTGATTGCGTGATTTGGTGATTGCGGTGTCATGGGGAACGAACGCCGTGAATCACTCAATCCCCTAATTACTCAATTACTTGACTCACGAATCGCTGGAGGTACGTATGACCAAACTCGAGTTTTATGATCCGTCCGGCGTGCTGGAGGTGACGCAGCCGTTCGCGCCGCGGCTCGACGCGATCGTCGCGGGCAAGCGCATCGGCTTCGTCAGCAACGAGCAGTGGCAGGCGTACCGCATGCTGCCGCTGCTGAAGGAACTGCTCGAGCAGGATTTTCCCGGCGTCGAGGTGCTGCCGATCGATGCGTTTCCGCAGGGCAACGCGCTGATCGGCAGCGAGGAGACGGCGCTGCGGGTGAAGAAGAGCGGGGTCGACGCCGTCATCGTCGGCAACGCGGCTTGAGGGGCCTGCGCCACAGCATGCGGCCGTGCAGCCGCTAGGATAGAGACGCTGGGGATTCCGACCGTCACCGTGACGCGCTCGGATTTCGTCGGTGTCATGAAGAACGCCGTGTCCGGCGTCGGGCTCGCGCCGGACGCCGCCATGGTCACGTTCCCGATCAACATGTTCCTGCCGGGCAGCGACCTCGCGTCGCTCAAGGAGCGCCGGCGCGAGGTCTACGACGGCCTCACGCGCTGGCAGTCGTCGTTCGCGCAGGCCGCGGGCGCGGCGAAGATGCTCGAGGTCGAGGGCCAAAGCTACGAGGACGCGCTCAACAAGGCGAACAGCCTCCTTTTGACGAACCTATGGGGCGACGGCCTGCCGCTGTGGCCGGCGACGAAGGAGCGGGTGGACTGGATACTCCAGGGCGCCACGGACCCGCGCACGCGCGTGCTCGGCAAGTTCCCGCCGCGCGGCGGCATCACCACCGTCGAGACCTGCGCCATCGCGCTCGCCATGGCGGGCGGCCGGCCGGAGTACCTGCCGGTCCTGATCGCCGCCGTGGAGGCTTGCCTCGAGTCCGACGGCTTCGACCAGTTGCAGGCGACTTCCGGCGGGCCGTTCCCGGCGGTGATCGTCAACGGGCCGATCGCGAAAGCAATCCGCCTCAATTCCGGCTTCGGCCTGCTCGGGCCCGATCCGCAACGCCCGGCGGGCGCCAGCATCGGCCGCGCGCTGCGTCTGCTGCAGCAGAACGTGGGCGGCGCGCTGCCAGGGGTCGGCACCATGGCGATTTTCGGCGCCATGCGCTACACCAACGCGGTATTCGCCGAGGACGAGGAGGGCCTGCCGCCGGGCTGGCAGACGCACGCGGAGCAGCGCCACGGCTACGGCCGGGGCACCAACTCGGTCTCGGTCGTGTTCGCCTGCGGCGTCACCAACGTGCGCCGCCGCGGCGCCAAGAAGGAGTCGCCGGAGGAGGACGCGCTGAACGGCATGTGGCGCATGGCCGACTACATGCGCACGCCCAACCTCGCCGCGCTGGCGGGTTGGGAGAAGGGCACCCCCGGCATCATGATGATCGCGCCGGTGGTCGCGCGCCGGATGGCGGAGATCGGCTGGACGCAGCAGTCCATCCGCGATTTCCTGTGGGAGAACTCGAAGATCCCGATGGCGCAGATGAAGCGCGCCGGCGCGCCGGCGTGGATCGAGATCAACGAAAACCCCGTGACGCGCGCCAGCATCGACCTCGACCCCTGGCCGGTCTGCCTGAAGCCCGACAACATCGTGCTGGTGGTCGCCGGCGGCGGCCACCCGACGCACAGCCACTGGCTGCAGGCGCACTCGCCGACGGTGATCGGCAAGGTGGTACGCACGCCGGAGACGTTCGAGCGGCTGCTCGCCGACGCCGACCGCGACCTCGGGTGCGGCGACGACGTCTGCCGCATCTGAGACTGCGGGTTACAAGTTCCAAGTTACAAGTTTCAGGACTCAAGAAGAAGGGATGTTCAACGGCTGTCGGGCGCCGTATCTCGTAACTTGTGCCTTGTACCTTGTATCTGTATGATGCCTTACGACTATCCATCCCGCGCTTCGCTGCCTCGGCCGCGGGCGTCCCCCGCCACCCCATCCCCCATGAGATGCCAGCACTGCGGTAAGCTAACGGTCGTGCGTACCGCCGGGAAGGGCAACGAGTTCACGCATCGCTGCCAGCATTGCAGCGGTTATCACAAGTTCACCAAGACGGGGCATCACGGCTCGGGCGCGATCAACTACCGCGTCACCAAGGTCGAGGCCGCCCCGGTTGAAGTCCGCAAGGCCGCGCCGCAACGCGTTCGTTCTACTACAGGAGGTTCACAGTGACAGTCGGAACAGTGAAGTGGTTCAACCCGTCCAAGGGCTTCGGTTTCATCCAGCCGGAAGACGGTTCGAAGGACGTGTTCGTGCATATCTCGGCCGTCGAGCGCGCCGGCATGGGCACGCTGCAGGAAGGGCAGAAGGTCTCGTTCGAGCTCGCCAAGGGCAAGGACGGCAAGGTTTCGGCCGACAATCTGAAGCCGGCCTGACCGGCCGATCGAGCGTGGCCGGTGACCCGTGACGGGTGACCGGCAACGCTTGTCCTGACCAGGAGCCATACTTGGCGAAACCCAACTACCAGTTCGAGAAGCGCCAGAGAGACCTGGCGAAGAAGAAAAAGAAAGAGGAGAAGCGGCTGCGCAAGCTCGCCGGGAAGGAGCAGCCGGAAGACGGCGCCCCGGAAGCGGATGCGGCCGAGGCCGGGCCGCGGGACGACGGCCCGTCCGGCGCCGCCTGAAGGGAAAAGTGAAACGGAAAAAGGGCCGCTACGGCCCTTTTTCCTTGCGCTTCCCCTTTTTTCCTAGTTATTGTCCACGCACTGATAGTGCGTGATGCATTCCTTGAGCGAACACACGCTGCGGGTCTTGATTGCGGACTGCTTGCGTATCGCGCACATTTTCTCCGCGTTCCGCTGGACGGACAGGGCCGCTGCGTCCGTGAGCGCATGCTCGTAGGTCAGGTAGTTGTCCTGCATGATGAGCGGCCGTACCGTCCCCGCGCAGCCGGCGAGCGCCATCGCCACGAGCAGCGTGACGAGTGACCGGTGGACGGCGGATGGTTTTACTTCCGCCTTCATCCTTCCGCCTTCATCCTTTCGCCGGCTCATGCCCGCGCGCCCTGAACACCTTCGCCGCGGCCGGTGAGGTCAGGAAATCCAGCAGGAGCCGTGCCGCTTCCGGCTGCTTCGCGTCGGTGAAGATGCCCGCCACGCTGGGGGTCGTCTTCTGCAGCTCTCCCGGCAACGGGCCGGCCAGCTCGATGCCGGGCACCGCCATCAGCTCGGGAATCTGCTGGATGGCCATCTCGGCCTTGCCGGCGACGACCATCTCCCCGATGAGGCCGCCCGGCTGCTGAACGGCTTTCGCCTTCAGGGCGTCGGCGATGCCCAGCCGCTCGATCACCTCCGAGAAATGCATGCCGCTCACGCCTTCCTGCGTCCAGGCGACGGATTTCGCGGCGAGGAGGGCCTTTTTGAAGGCGTCCACCGTGCCGATGTCCGGCTTGCCCGCGCCCGCGAGCACGCCAAGGCCGACGCCGCAGTTGGCGATCGGGCGCCGGCTGCCGGGCACGATCCGGCCTTCCTTCTCGAGCGCATCGATCGCGGGCAGCGACAGCATCGCGGCATCCGCCTTCCCGCCGCGGCGGATGCGCTCCAGCATGATCTTGGCCGGGTCGTAGCTGATGGACACGGCGTGCCCGCTGGCGCGCTCGAACTGCGGAACGATCTCGCCGAGGGCGCCGCGCAGGCTGTTGGTGGTGAAGAGCAGGATCGTGGCCATGGATTCCAATTCTAATCTAGTGTCGAGTGTCGAGTGTCGAGTGTCGAGTGTCGGGTGACGGATTTCGTGAAACGTAAATCGTGAATCGCGAAACGTAAGGCCAGTGAGTTTTCCTCGATTCCCGATTCACGTTTTACGATTCACGAACTGCTCGTATTCTTCGCCCGGGCCGCGTGTATGGCTTTCCACACGCGTGCGGGCGTGAGCGGCATGTCGACGTGGCGGATGCCGAGCGGGGCGAGGGCGTCCATGGCGGCGTTCATCAGCGCGGGAAGCGAGCCGCTGCAGCCGGACTCGCCCACGCCCTTGGCGCCGAGCGCGTTGGTCGGCGTCGGCACCGGGTGGTCGTGCACGTCCATGTCACGCAACCAGCCGGCGCGCGGCATGACGTAGTCTATGAAGCTGCCGGTCAGCAGCTGCGCCGTGGCGGGGTCGTAGACCATGTGCTCGCCGAACACCTGGCCCGCGCCTTGCGCGACGCCACCGTGCACCTGGCCTTCGACCAGCGCCGGGTTGACGACGTGGCCGAGGTCGTCCACCGCGGTGTAGCGCTCGATGGTGGCGGCGCCGGTCTCGGGATCGATCTCGACCTCGGCGACGTGGCAGCCGTTGGGAAAGCTCATGCCGAAGACGCCCTCGGCGGTGGTGTCGAGCGGGTGCGGGCGGGTTTTAGCCAGTGCGCGGGCGAGCTCCGTGAAGCCGATCGAGCGGCGGCCCGCGTGGAACGCGCCCTTGGCATAGCGCAACTCGCTCTCCGCCACGCCGAGCCGCGCGGCCGCGTGGGGCCGCGCCAGCGCGACCAGCTTCTCGCCGAGCACGCGGAAGGCGCTGCCGGTGCCGAGCACGCCGCGCGAGCCGCCGGTGCCGTTGCCGACCAGCTCGGCGGGCGGCGGCATGGGGTGGAAGCGGATGGACGCGGAGGAAAGGCCGAGCGTCCCGGCGACGATCTGCGGGAAAGTCGTCTCGTGGCCCTGGCCGGAGGAGTGGGTCACCGCGTAGAGCGTCATGCCGCCCTTCGCGTCGAACTTCACCGCGACCTCGTCTTTCGACGCCGCGCCGCCGCCGCCCGCTTCCAGGTAGGCCGCGATGCCGAAGCCGCGCAGCCGGCCGGCGCGCTGCGATTGCGCGCGCCGCTTCGGGTATCCCTTCCAGTCGGCGCGTGCGAGCGCGGCGTCCATCACCGCCTCGAAGTCGCCGCAGTCGTAGGTCGTGCCGTTCGCCGTCTTGTAGGGCATGGCGGCGGCGGGGATGAAATTCTTCCGGCGCAGCGCGATCGGGTTGAAACCGTGCTCGCGCGCGGCATGGTCCACCAGCCGCTCGACGGCGTAGGCGATGTCGGGGCGGCCGGCGCCGCGGTAGGCGGAAACCGGCGCGGTATTGGTGTAGGCGAGCCGAGTGCGGGCGTAGAGGGCGGGCACGCGGTAGACGCCGCCCATCGTGATCGTGAGGTTGCGCGTGGCGATGAAGGCGCCGAACGCCGCGCCGTAGGCGCCGAGGTCGGCGCGGTCGTCGAAGCGGATCGCGAGCATGTTGCCGTCGGCATCGAGCGCGACCTCGCCGGTCAGCGACAGCGCGCGGCCGTGGAAATCGCTCATGAAGGACTCGCCGCGGCTGCCGACCCACTTTACCGGGCGGCCCAGCTTGCGCGCCGCGAGCATCGAGGCGAAGTACTCCGGGTAGGCCGGGCCGCGCACGCCGAAGCTGCCGCCGACGTCCTGGGTGGCGATGACGAGGTTGTCCTTGTCCACGCCGCTGACGAGGGCGAGCTGGCCGCGCATGCCGCCGGCCCCCTGCAGCGGGATGTGCAGCGTGTAGCGCCCGCTCGTGGCGTCGAACGCCGCCAGGCAGGCGCGCGGCTCCAGCATGTTGCCGGAGAGGCGCTGGCTGTCGACCGTGACCCGGCTCGTGAATTTCGCGCGCGCGAAAGCGGCGGCGACCGCCTGTTCGTCGCCCGACTCGTATTCGAAGGCGAGGTTGCCGGGCACATCGCCATGTATCTGGGACGCGCCTTCTTTTACCGCTGCGTCGAAACCCACGATGGCGGGGAGGTCACGGTAATCGATCTCGATGAGGTCCCTGGCGTCCTCGGCCGACGACGCGGTATCGGCGACAACCATCGCCACCGGCTCACCGACGAAGCGCACGCGGCCCATCGCGAAAACGGGGTAGTGGGCTTTCTTGATCTGCTGTCCGTCCTTGCCCGGGTAGGAGACGATGTTGGGCAACGATTTGTATCCGGCCTCTTGCGCGTCCTTGCCGGTGAGGACCGCTTTCACGCCGGGATGGGCCAGCGCGCGGGAGGCATCGAGGCGGAGGATTTCGGCGTGCGCCCGGTCGGCTCTGAGGAAAGCCGCGTGCAACTGCCCGGGCAGGTTCCAGTCGGCGGTATAGCGGCCGTGGCCGGTAACGAGACGGAAGTCTTCTCTGCGGGAAGCTCCCTTAAGAAACGAAGTTTCGAGTTTCAAGTTTCAAGTCCCAAGTTTCAAGATGCAGGGATTCTAAACCGCTTGTAACTTGTTTCTTGCAACTTGTAACTTGTAACTTGTAACTGCGTCAGTCGCCCTTGATGCCGTGCGTCTTGATGATCTTGCCCCACCGGTCGTATTCCGTGCGCAGCAGCTTTGCCAGCTCATCCGGCGTGCTGGCGATCGCCTCGGAATCCTCGCGCATGGCCAGCTGCTCGCGCAGCCCGGGATCGGCGAGGGTGGCCGCGAGCGTCTGCTGGAGCTTCGCGATGGCCGCCTTCGGCGTTTTTGCCGGCGCAATGATCGCGTGGAAAGAACTGCTGCAGAAGCCGGGCAGCTTTGCCTCGATGCACGTGGGCACGTCCGGCGTCAGCTTCGAGCGGCGGGCACCGCTGCTGACGATGCCCTTCATGCGCCCGGACTTCACATGCGGCAGGATGCCCGGCACGGTACTGACCGCGACCGGGATGCGGCCCGAAGCGAGCTCGGGCGAAGCCTGGCCCATGCCCTTGAACGGCACGTGCAGGAACTTGACGCCGGCCACGCTCTGGAACAGTTCGCCCATGAGATGCAGTCCGCTGCCGACGCCGCTCGAGGCGTAGGCAATCTGGCCTGGGCGTTGCTTCGCGTAGGCGATGAACTCCTGTACGTTGGCGACCGGGAGCGCCGTGGAGACGAACACCACGAACGGCGAGCTCGTCACCTGGGATACCGGCGCGAAGTCCTTGAAAAGGTCGTAGCCGGGATCGGCGAAGAGGTGGGGCGCGATCGCGAGCGGGCCCGCGTTGCCGTAGACCAGCGTGTGTCCGTCCGGGTTGGCGGTCACGGCCAGCCTCGTGCCGAGCGTGCCGCCCGCGCCGCCGCGGTTGTCGATCACGATCTGCTGGCCGAGCTGCGTGCCCCAGCGCTGCGAGATCGCGCGCGACACGATGTCGATCGAGCCGCCCGGCGGGAACGGGATGATCATGCGGATCGGGCGGGACGGAAAATCCGCCGCCACGGCCGATCCAAGGCAGAAGGCGGAAGTCAGAAGGCAGAAGGAGACTGTCAGCAGTTTTTTCACATAACCCCCGTCACTCATCACTCGTCATTCGTCACTGGCTATCCAAGCAGTCGCTTGGATAGCCAATCGCAGATGTAGTCCGTCCCCATCTGCCGGTTGTCCACCTGGCAATGCTCGGCGGCGCCTTCTTCCTCGTCGAAGATCTTCAGCGTCTTGTCCTTCGAGCCGACCTTGGCGTGAAGCTCGTCGGCGACCGAGCGCGGCGTCAGCTTGTCCTGCGTTCCCCACAGGATCAGGAACGGGCAGGTGATCTTCTGCGCGACGCCTTCCAGCGTGAACTGCTTGACCTTCACCATCGCACTGTCCATGTCCTTGGTGCCGAGCACCCACGGCAACTGGAAGCCGGAGGAGGCGACGCTGTTGTAGTCCTTCTTCATTTGCGCCCAGCGCTGCTGCCACACGGCGTGGTAGTCGAAGTGCGGGCCCCAGGCGACGCAGGCCGCGTAGCGCGGGTCGAACGCGGCGGCGCGCGGCGCGTAATAGCCGCCGGCGCTGTAGGCCATGATCGCGACGCGCTTCGGGTCCACGTCCTTGCGCGCGGCGACGAACTCGTACGCGGGCGTGCCGGCCGCCTCGTAGTCGTAACGGGCGTGATGGCCGCGCAGCCGCAGCGATTCGCCCTGGCCCGGGCCGTCGATCGCGAGCGTGTGGAAACCACGGAACGCGAGCTCGACGCCGGCGAACAGGACGTTCATTTCCTTGCAATTGTCGAGGCCGTTGAACAGCACGACGGTGGGAGCGGGGCCCTTCGCGACCGGCGACTTGAGGAAGTAGGCGGCGAGCGAGGAGTTCTCGTAGGGAATGTCCACGATCTCCAGGTTCGGGTAGCGGCGCTTCAGGCCTTCCTGGGAGTAGTGCAGCGACTTGCGGTAGATGGACGTCTTCAGATCGCCCGGCGGCACCATGCGCTCGCCGGTGTAGTAGTACTGTCCCGCGCGCAGATAGTAGTTGCCCGCCGTCGCCTGGTTGCCGGCCTTCGCCGCCTCGTCGCCCCTGGCCGCGACCTTGTCGGCTACCCGGCACCATTCCTCGTGCCACGCCTGCGGCTCGTTCGCGCGCTGGTGCAGCGCCTGCACGATCCAGTCGATCTCGCCCAGCGCGACCGCGCCGTACGGCGCCATGCCCTTGCAGACGAGCGTGGCGTTCGACCATTGAAAGTTCTCGGGAAAGCTGTGGATCCAGTTACCGGGGTAGTACATGGAGTCTCCAGTTGCGGTGGGTGGGGCGCGCTTGCCGTGCCGGCAGCGAGCTTGTTCCGGGAGGAATCGAGACTACTTCAG
>CAYSRR010000073.1:0-12138 GCA_964433375.1 uncultured Streptomycetaceae bacterium | reverse complement strand
CCATCAAGGCACAGACCGCCGCGCTCGATTACCGCGCCAGGAACGGGCAGCATTACCTGCTCAACCTGATCGACACGCCCGGGCACGTCGACTTTTCCTACGAGGTGTCGCGCTCGCTGTCGGCCTGCGAGGGCGCACTGCTGGTCGTGGATGCGTCCCAGGGCGTCGAAGCCCAGACCGTGGCTAATTGCTACACCGCCACCGAGCTCGGAGTGGAAGTCATCCCGGTGCTCAACAAGATGGACCTGCCCCAGGTCGAGCCCGAGCGCGTGATCGAGGAAATCGAGGACATCGTCGGCATCCCGGCGCAAGACGCCTTGAAGGTGAGCGCCAAGACCGGGGAGGGTATCGTCGATATCCTCGAGGCCGTGATCGAACGCATCCCGCCGCCGTCGGGCGACCCGTCCGCCCCGCTGAAGGCGCTCATCATCGATTCCTGGTTCGACAACTACGTCGGCGTCGTGATGCTGGTGCGGGTGGTTGACGGGCAACTGAAGCCGAAGGACCGCATCCGCTTCATGTCCACCGGCGCGGATTACCTGTGCGAGCAGGTCGGCGCGTTCACGCCCAAGGCAAGAAGCAAGGACTCGCTGGGGGCGGGCGAGGTCGGATACGTCACCGCCGGCATCAAGGAGCTGACGGCCGCGCGCGTGGGCGACACGCTGACGCTGGCCCAGCGTCCCGCCGCGTCCGCGCTGCCCGGGTTCAAGGAGATCCAGCCGCAGGTCTTTGCCGGGCTCTATCCCGTCGACTCGAGCGAATACGGCGCCCTGCGCGAAGCGCTCGACAAGCTGCACCTGAACGACTCCTCGCTGCGCTACGAGCCGGAGTCCTCCCAGGCCCTCGGCTTCGGCTTCCGCTGCGGCTTCCTGGGGCTGCTCCACCTCGATATCGTGCAGGAGCGGCTCGAGCGCGAATACGGCATGAACCTGATCACGACCGCGCCCACGGTCATCTACCAGGTGCTGCTGCGCGACGGCTCCGTGGTCGAGATCGAGAACCCGTCGAAGCTGCCCGACCCGACCCAGATCGTCGAGATCCGCGAGCCGATCATCAAGGCCTCCATCCTGGTGCCGCACGATTACGTGGGCGCGGTGCTGACCTTGTGCAACCAGAAGCGCGGGGTCCAGCGCAACATGCAGTACCTGGGGCGGCAGGTGATGCTGACCTACGAGATGCCGCTCAACGAGGTGGTGATGGATTTCTTCGACCGCCTGAAGTCGGTTTCGCGCGGCTACGCTTCGCTCGATTACGAATTCGTGGAATATCGCGCCGGCGACCTGGTCCGGCTCGACATCCTGATCAACGGCGACCGCGTCGATGCGCTGTCGCTCATCGTCCATCGCGAGAACGCGCAGCACCGCGGCCGCGACCTTGCCGTGCGGATGCGGGAACTCATCCCGCGCCAGATGTTCGACATCGCGGTCCAGGCCGCGATCGGGTCGCACATCATCGCCCGTGAAACGGTGAAAGCGATGAGGAAGAACGTGCTCGCGAAATGCTACGGCGGCGACATCACGCGCAAGAAGAAGCTGCTGGAGAAACAGAAAGAGGGCAAGAGGCGCATGAAACAGGTCGGCAGCGTCGAGATTCCGCAGGAAGCCTTCCTCGCCATCCTGCAGGTCGAGAAATAGCGCCATGGCCGGAATGAACTTCGCTCTCATCCTGTTCCTGCTGCTGGCCGTGACCGGCGCCGTGTGGCTGCTGGACCATTTCTGGCTGCGCCGGCGCCGCGCGCCGGGCCGTCCGGAACCGTGGTGGATCGAATACCCCAAGAGCTTCTTCCCGGTGATCCTGGTGGTATTCCTGCTGCGATCGTTCCTGGTGGAGCCGTTCAAGATTCCTTCCGGCTCGATGCTGCCGACGCTGCTGGTGGGCGACTTCATACTCGTGAACAAGTTCACGTACGGCATACGCCTGCCGGTCATCAACGTGAAAGTCGCCGACGTCAACCGGCCCCGGCGGGGGGAGGTCATGGTTTTCCGCTACCCGGAGAATCCCGCTCTCGATTACATCAAGCGCGTGATCGGGCTGCCCGGCGACCGGGTGGCCTATCGCAACAAGCGCTTGTGGATCAACGACCGGGAAGTCAGCCTGGCGCCGGGCGGCGAGTATAATTACGTCGAGTCGCCGGGTCTCAATTTCGTTTCGACGCAACGCCTGATCGAAACACTGGGAGAGCATCCTCATTCCATACTCGTTCAGCCGGAGGTGCCGGGCGTGCATGTATCCGGCGTGCGGCTCTTCCCCTTCCGCGAGAATTGCGCCTACAATGACGCGGGTTTCAGTTGCACCGTGCCGGCCGGCCACTATTTCCTGATGGGAGACAACCGGGACAGCAGCAGCGACAGCCGCTACTGGGGTTTCGTGCCGGAAGCCAACATCGTCGGCAAGGCGTTCCTGATCTGGTGGAATTTCGACGAATTCAAGAGAATCGGACAGTTCATAAACTGAGGGAAGGTAAGGCAACCATGCACAGGCAAAAAGGCGTGTCCTTGTCCGGCTTCATGCTCTGGTCGATCGTGTTGATATTCGTCGCGCTGCTCGGCTTCAAGATCGGCCCGCCTTATTTCGAGTACATGAAGATCAAGCAACAGCTTCAGGCGCTCGTGGAGGATCCCGAGACGCAAAGCGGGCAGCGGCGCGACGTCGAGAACGCCTTTTCCAAGCGCGCGACGATCGAGGACATCAGCGCCGTCTCGCCCAAGGACCTGGTGATCTCCAAGGAGAGCGACGGCATCGTGGTGAGCGTCGATTACTCGACCTGCGTGCCCGTGGTGTCCAACCTCAAGGCCTGCATGGACTTCAGCGCGTCCTCCCGGCGCTAGGGGCGGCCGCGGCGCGCGGCAGCGTGATGGATCTCGAGGGTTTCTGCCGGAAAATAGGCTATCGCTTCGCCGATTCCGAACTGCTGCGCCGGGCGTTGACCCATCGCAGCCACGGAACATCCCACAACGAGCGTCTCGAGTTCCTCGGCGACAGCGTGGTGAACTGCGTGGTCGCCCTGGAACTGTACGGCAGGTTCCCCGGCCTGGACGAAGGCGAGCTGTCGCGATTGCGCGCCAACATCGTCAACCAGCCCTCGCTCGCCGCCGCCGCGCAGCAATTCTCCTTCGGCGAGCAACTGCGCCTCGGCGAGGGCGAGCTGAAGAGCGGAGGATCGCGCCGGCCCTCCATCCTGGCGGATTCGGTGGAGGCCGTGATCGGCGCCGCGTTCCTCGACGGGGGATTCGATGCTGCGAGAGGGGTGGTGCGCGCGCTGCTTGGCGGCGTGCTCGACACCATCGATCCCGCAACCTCGGGCAAGGATCCCAAGACGCTGCTGCAGGAGCACCTGCAGCAGCGCAAGCTCGCATTGCCCCGCTACGCCGTCGTGGCGACCCGCGGCGAAGCCCACGAGCAGCAGTTCCAGGTCGAATGCGCGATCCCCGAACTCGGCATACGCTCCCTGGGAGAGGGCGCCAGCCGGCGCGCCGCAGAGCAGGAAGCCGCGCGCCAGGCTTATGAGCTCGCAAACCGGGCGTAAAACGGCGCCGGCGCACCGCGCCGGCGCCGTGGCGATCGTCGGACGGCCCAACGTCGGCAAGTCCACCCTGCTGAACCGCCTCGTCGGTTGCAAGCTCAGCATCACTTCGGGCAGGCCCCAGACCACGCGGCAACGGATCACGGGCATCGTCACCCGCCCCGGCGCGCAGATCGTGTTCGTCGATACGCCGGGTTACCAGACCGAGCACGACAGCGCCCTCAACCGGGTCATGAACCGCAGCGTGGCGGCCAGCCTGCAGGAAACGGATGCGATCGTCTGGATGGTGGAAGCGCTGCGATTCGACGCGCGCGACGAGAAGGTGGGCAAGCTGCTGCCGGCGGGCGTGCCGGTGATACTCGCGGTCAACAAGACCGACCTGGTGAAGGAAAAGAACCGGCTGCTGCCATTCATATCCGGGCTCTCGCAGCGGCACCGGCTCGACGCCATCGTGCCGGTGTCCGCCGCGAAGGGCTCGCAGATCGACGACCTGCTGGGTGCGATCGTGCGGCTGCTGCCGGAAGGCCCGCGGCTTCACGACGCCGACGAATTGACCACGGTCAACGAGCGGCTGCTGGCGGCGGAGCTGCTTCGTGAAAAGCTGTTCCAGCAGCTCGGCGACGAGCTGCCGTACGCGGCCACCGTCGAGATCGAGGAATTCAAGCACGAGGGCGGCCTGCGCCGCATCGGCGCCTCGATACTGGTGGGCAAGGAAGGTCACAAGCCGATCGTCATCGGCAAGCAGGGCGCCCGCCTGAAGACCATCGCCACGCGGGCGCGGCGCGACATGGAGCAGCTCTTCGGAGGCAAGGTTTTCCTCGAAGTCTGGGTCAAGGTCAGGCGCGGCTGGGCGGACAGCGAGGCCACGCTCCGGCGCATGGGATTCGGAGAGTAGGGTGGCGTCGCGGCCCGGCCCGTTCCAGCAGGACGCCCAGCCGGCGTTCGTCCTGCACAGCTATCCTTTCAGCGAAACCAGCCTGATCGTCGAAACGTATACCCGGGATCACGGGCGGGTGGCGATGGTGGCGCGCGGCGCGCGACGGCCCAAGTCCTCGCTGCGCGGCATCCTGCTGCCGTTCCAGCCGCTGCTCCTGTCCTGGAGCGGAAAGCGCGAGCTGCGCACGCTCATCCGCGCGGAATGGCGGGGCGCCTACGCGCCGCTGCGGGGGCAGGCTCTCATCTGCGGTTTCTATCTGAACGAACTGTTGCTCAAGCTGCTGGCGCGCGACGACCCGCACGAAAATCTGTTCGCCGTCTACGAGAGCACGCTGGCCGTCCTCGGCGGCGGTGCCGACCAGTCCGCCCTGCTGCGCCGCTTCGAGCTGGCGCTGTTGCGCGAACTGGGTTATGCGGTGATCCTCGACCGCGACGTGGAACTGGACGAGCCGGTGGCGCGCGAGCGCAGTTACGTTTACGTCGTCGAGCGCGGCCCGGTCCACGGCCGTTCCGCCCCGGCAAACGGGGTAGAATTGTCCGGGCAAACGCTGCTGGACATGCAGTCCGGGCTGTTCTCGAGCGCCGTGACGCAACAGCAAAGCAAGGCGTTGATGCGGGCGCTGATCAATCACTATCTCGGCAACCAGGTACTGCACACCCGGCAGTTGCTGCGCGAACTTCAAGAGCTATGATGCTGCTGGGCGTCAACATCGACCACGTCGCGACGCTGCGCCAGGCGCGCGGCACCGCTTACCCCAGCCCCCTGGAAGCGGCCCTCGCGGCCGAAGACGCCGGCGCGGACTACATCACGCTGCACCTGCGCGAGGACCGCAGGCACATCCAGGACCGGGACGTCGTGGCGATGCGCAAGACCCTGCGCACGCGCATGAACCTGGAAGCGGCCGTGACCCCTGAGATGATCGCGTTCGCGCGCCGCGTGCGCCCGCAGGACGCCTGCCTGGTGCCGGAGCGCCGCGCCGAGCTCACCACGGAAGGCGGTCTCGACGTGGCGGGCAAGTTCAGGCGGGTGGAGCGGGCCTGCCGCGACCTCGGCGCGGCCGGCATCCGCGTGTCCCTGTTCATCGATGCCGACAAGAACCAGATCGACGCGGCGGCGGCGGCCGGCGCGCCCGTGGTCGAATTGCACACCGGGAAATACGCCGGGGCCCGCGGCCCGAAGCAGCAGGGCAGGGCGCTGGAGAGGGTACGCAGCGCCGCTGAATACGCGGCCGGCCGGGGCTTACGCGTCAACGCCGGGCACGGGCTGAATTACGACAACGTGCGGCCGATCGCCGCCATCCCGCAAATCGGCGAGCTCAACATCGGGCACGCGATCGTGGCGCGATCCGTGTTCGTGGGCATCGCGCAGGCCGTGCGGGAAATGAAAACGCTGATGGCGCCCGCCCGATGATCTACGGCATCGGCATCGATGTCGTCGAGCCGCAACGCATCTCGCGCCTGATGGAGAAATACGGCGATCGCTTCGCCCGGCGGGTGCTGACCCCGCTCGAGTGGTCGGGCTATCTCAAGACCGTCAAGCCGGTTCTGTTCCTGGCCAATCGCTTCGCGGCGAAGGAAGCTTTCTCCAAGGCCATGGGCACGGGTTTCCGCTATCCCGTGACCCTGCAATGCATCAGCGTCGTCCAGAACAAGGCGGGAAAGCCGGGGTTCACGTTCCACCCCCGCCTGGAGGAGCTGGTCAACAGTCGCGGCATCGTCGGCCATCACTTGACGATCAGCGACGAGCAGAATCTCGCCTGTGCCTGCGTGGTGCTCGAGCAGTGAGCGGAACGTGAGCGAAAAAATTCTGCCGCTCGGCCCGCTCATGCTGGACGTTGCCGGCACCGGGCTGACGCAGGACGATCGTCGCCGCCTCGTCCACCCGCTGGTGGGCGGGGTCATCCTGTTCACCCGGAACTATTCCGACCCCGGCCAGCTGATGCACCTCACCGACGCCATCCATGCCCTGCGCAGCCCGCCGCTGTTGATCGGCGTGGATCACGAGGGCGGCAGGGTGCAGCGCTTTCGGGAAGGATTCACGGTGATACCCCCCATGCGGGAGCTGGGGCGCGCATGGGACGGCGATCCCCGGCAGGCGCGGCAACAGGCGACCGAGGCGGCGTTCGTCCTCGCCGCCGAGTTGCGGGCGCATGGCGTGGACCTGACCTTCGCACCCGTGCTCGACGTCGATCACGGCAACAGCAGCGTCATCGGCGACCGTGCGCTGCATTCGGACGCGCGCGCGGTGGGCGAGTTGGCGCGCGGCCTGCTGCAGGGCTTCAAGCAGGCCGGCATGACCGGAGTCGGCAAGCATTTCCCCGGCCACGGTCACGTGCGCGGCGATTCCCATCACGAGGTGCCGGTCGACGAGCGGTCGCTCGAAGCCATCGAAGCGGCGGACCTTCCTCCGTTCCGGCGCATGATCGACGCGGGGCTGGGCGGCATCATGCCCGCCCACGTGATCTATCCCGCCGTGGACAGCCGGCCCGCCGGATTTTCCCGAATATGGCTGAAGCAGGTGCTGCGCGGCAAGCTCGGCTTCGGCGGCGTCGTGTTCAGCGACGACCTCGGCATGGAAGGCGCGAGCGTGGCCGGCGGTATGGTCGAACGCGCGCAGGCGGCCTTGGAGGCGGGCTGCGACATGGCATTGTTATGCAACAACCCTGCGGGAGCCGACGAGCTTCTGGCCGGCCTGAAGTATTCGATGCCGGCCGTGAGCCTGGCGCGGCTCGCGCGACTGCACGGCAGGCCCCGTGCCGACGGCATGGTCAGGTTGCGCGAGGATGCCCGCTACGACCACGCGCTGCACGTCGTTGCCGGCATCGGGTTTCGGGACGGCGAATTGCCGCTCGGCTCATGAGCGCGCACCACGGCCATGCCCACGCCCATGGCCGCGGTGGGCCCGCGTTCGGGATCGCGCTTGCCATCACGGCCTGCTATGCGCTGATCGAACTTGTGGGCGGCTTGTGGACGGGTTCCCTGGCGCTGCTGGGCGACGCCGGCCACATGTTCTCCGACGCCCTGGCATTGGCGCTGGCGGCGACCGCCGCCCGGCTCGCGCAGCGTCCCGCCGGGCACCGGCATACCTACGGCTGGGCAAGAGCCGAGGTGATCGGCGCCCTGTTGAACAGCCTGCTCATGCTCGCGATCGTCCTGGTGCTGGTGGTGGAGGCGGTGGCCCGACTGCACGAGCCCAGGCCCATCGCCGCGGCGGGCATGATGCTGATCGCGTTCATCGGCATGCTGGTGAACGTCGTCGTGGCCTGGATCATGAGCCGCGGAGAAATGACCCTGGGCGCGCGCGCGGCCCTGTTGCACGTCCTGGGGGACCTCGTCAGTTCGTTCGCCGCCGTGCTCGCGGGCGCCGTGATCTACGCGACCGGCTGGCTGCCCATTGACCCGATACTCTCGCTCGCGATCGCGGGGCTGATACTCGCTGGCACCGTCAGGCTGCTGCGGGACACGCTGCACGTGCTGATGGAAGGCGTTCCGCCCACGCTGGATCTGCCGGTCATCGGGCAGGCGCTTGCGGAATTGCCGGGCGTGGCCTCGGTGCACGACCTGCACGTCTGGAGCATCGCCGCCGACAGAGTAGCCCTGTCAGCGCATATCGAACTGGACGAGCTGGAGCAGTGGCCGCAGATCCTCGCGTCGGCCAGCGCGATGCTGCGTGACCGCTACGGCATCGGGCATGTCACGCTCCAGCCCGAAGTCAGAGGCGGCCCCGGCCGACAGCGCACTTCGGTGATCCGGTTATGGCCAAGAAATTCCGGGCCTCCGCCCGGAATTTCCTGATCGGCATCCCCATGCCGGCGCCGGACAGCCCCGGAATCCAATAGCCCTTCACAGTGCCTACAACCCGGAGTTCTCCGTTTATGAAAGCCTGGCCCGTCAGCGTCAGGCTTTCATGCGCGCTCGATGTAGTCGCCAGTGTCGGTATTGACCTTGATTTGCTCGCCTTCGACGACGAACTGGGGCACCATCACCGTCACCCCGGTGTCCGTCTTGGCCGGCTTGAACGAGCCGGTCGCGGTGGCGCCCTTGAGGTTGGGCTCGGTTTCGACCACCGTCAAAATCACGGTCGACGGCATCTGGATGCCGATCGGCCGATCGTTGTGAAAATTGATCTGAACGTCGGCATTGGGAAGAAGGTACCCGGCTTGCCCCTCGAGAAAATCAGCGGCGAGGGTCAGCTGCTCGAACGATTCCTTGTCCATGAAAACGTAGCCGCTGCCGTCGCTGTAGAGGTACTGCATCTCGCGCTGGTCGACATGCGCGCGCTCGATCTTGTCTTCCGTGCGAATGCGCTCGTTGCGCTTGGTGCCCGACTCGATGTCCTTCATCTCGACCTGCATGAAGGCGCCGCCACGCCCGCCGACGTGGACATGATGGGACTTCAGCACGCGCCAGACGCGCTTGTCCCACTCGATCAGGTTGCCGGCGCGAACTTCGGTTGCGAGAACTTTGGCCATTTCGTTACCTTGCCCGGAAAAAGGGCGCCATTCTACACTAACTGATTGGATTGATGCGAGAATTCTCTGCGGATTGCCGACGCTGCCCACGCCTGGCGCGCCACCTGGAAAACGTGCGCGATGGGCACCCGGACTATTACGCGCGTCCCGTCGCTCCGTTCGGAGCGCAAGGAGCGCGGCTGCTGGTGGTGGGACTGGCGCCGGGCATGCATGGGGCCAACCGCACCGGGCGGCCGTTTACCGGAGACCATGCCGGCATCCTGCTCTACGACACGCTGCACCGTCATGGTTACGCCAGCCGCGCGGTGTCCGTCAGCGCGACCGACGGCCTGAAACTGAAGGATTGCCGCATCACCAATGCCGTCAAATGCCTGCCGCCCGCCAACCGGCCCATGCCCGACGAGGTGCGCCGCTGCAATACGTACCTGGCCGCCGAGATCGATGCCATGCCGGACGGCGGCGTCATCCTGGCGCTGGGCACGATTGCCCATGATGCCGTCCTGATGGCGCTGGGCATCAAGCGTTCCGCCTGCCGTTTCCGCCATGGCGCGCACCATGCGCTGCCGCGCGATCGCGTGCTCTACGACAGCTATCATTGCAGTCGCTACAATACGCAGACCAGGCGGCTCACGCCGGAGATGTTCCGCGGCGTGCTCGCGGCCATACGCGAGTCCCTCCGCCGCCCACGCCGATAAACGCACGCGCCGCTCACCGTTGTGTCGTTCGATTCCGCCCCCGTCATCGCCGGCCTGCCGCATCTGCCCGGTGTGTACCGCATGCTGAACGGCGCGGGGGAGGTGCTCTACGTCGGCAAGGCGCTCGATCTCAGGAAGCGGGTCGCTTCCTATTTCCAGAAGACCGGCAACCTGTCGCCGCGCATCCAGCTCATGCTGGGGCAGGTGGCCGCGCTGGAAACCACCGTCACCCGCTCCGAGGCCGAGGCGCTGTTGCTGGAAAGCAACCTGATCAAGGCCCTGGCCCCCCGTTACAACATCCTGTTCCGGGACGACAAGACCTATCCCTACCTGGTGATGACCGGACACCGTTACCCGCGGCTGGGCTTTCACCGGGGCCCCCTCGACAAGCGCCACCGCTACTACGGGCCGTTTCCCAACGCCGGCGCGGTGCGCGAGAGCATCCAGTTGCTGCAAAAAGTATTCCGCATTCGCACCTGCGAGGACACCGTCTTCGCCAACCGTTCGCGCCCGTGCCTGCTGCACCAGATCCAGCGCTGCACCGCGCCCTGCGTCGGCCTGGTCGGCGAGAGCGATTACGACGAGGACGTAAAGGGCGCCGACCTCTTTCTTTCGGGCAAAGAAGACGAGGTGATCGAGCGGCTCGAGGTGCGCATGAACGACGCCTCCGCCCGCACGAGCTACGAAGAAGCGGCGGTGTTCCGCGATCGCATCGCCGCGCTGCGCAAGGTGCGGGAGCGCCAGTTCGTCAGCGGGGAAAGCAACGATGCGGACGTGATCGCCTGCGGCCGCGCGGCCGGTATCGTGTGCGTCAACCTGGCCGTGATCCGGGGCGGCCGCCATCTCGGCGACAAGAATTTCTTTCCGCGCAACGCCGACGATTCCGACGCGGGCCAGGTCATCGGGGCCTTCATCCAGCAGCATTATCTGCAGCACGGCGTGCCGCCGCAGATCGTCATTGGCGCCCGGCTGGAAGCGGAGCCGCTCGAGCAGCTGCTGTCCGAGCGTGTCGGGCGAAAAGTGAAGATACACTCGAACCCGGCCGGCAATCGCAGGGCCTGGCTGGAGATGGCGCAACGCAATGCCGAGCTTGGAGCGGGGCAGGCGCTGGGGCTGCAGTCGACCCAGGAATCGCGGTTGGCGGCGCTGCAGAAAGCGCTCGATCTGCCCGAAACGATGCAGCGCATCGAATGCTTCGACGTGAGTCATACCATGGGGGAGGCGGCCGTCGCTTCCTGCGTGGTCTACGACCGCTCGGCGTTGCAGAAAAACGAGTATCGCCGCTTCAATATCGCGGGCATCGAGCCGGGCGACGACTACGCCGCCATGCGCGAGGCGCTGACGCGCCGCTACCGCAGAATCGTGGCGGGCGAGGGCAAGGTGCCCGACCTGGTGCTGGTCGACGGCGGCAAGGGGCAGCTATCGGTCGCCATGGAAGTGCTGGCGGAGCTCGGCATGAGCGACGTGGCACTGGTGGCGGTAGCCAAGGGCGAAGAACGCCGGGCGGGCCGGGAACGGCTGCTGCCCGCCGGCCGATCCGAGCCGCTCATCCTCGGAGCCGAGCACCCGGCGCTGCACCTGGTCCAGCAGATCCGCGATGAAGCGCATCGCTTCGCCATCCAGGGGCACCGCGCCCGCCGCGGCAAGGCCCGCAACAGCTCGTCGCTGGAAAAAATCCCCGGCATCGGCTCGAAGCGCCGCCAGAAACTGCTGGCCCGCTTCGGCGGGCTGCGCGGCCTGCTGTCCGCCAGCGTAGACGAACTGGCCCAGGTCGAAGGTATCAGCCGCACGCTCGCGGAAAAGATTTATCATGAGCTTCACTAAAGACCGCTGATGCCCTTCAACCTGCCCATCCTGCTGACCTGGCTGCGGATCCTGCTGATCCCGCTGTTCGTGGGCATTTTCTATTTCAAGGTGAGCTGGGTGTCGGCGCCGAGCCAGAACCTGGTGGCGACCATTATCTTCACGGTGGCGGCGATCACCGACTGGCTCGACGGGTGGCTCGCGCGCAAGCTCAATCAGACGTCGGCCTTCGGCGCTTTCCTCGACCCGGTCGCGGACAAGCTGATGGTGGCGGCCGCCCTGATCACCCTGGTGCAGCTCGGTCGCGTGGACGCGATCATCGCGCTGATCATCATCGGGCGCGAGATCACGATTTCGGCCCTGCGCGAATGGATGGCCCGGATCGGGGCGGGGAAAAGCGTCGCCGTATCCTTCCTCGGCAAGATCAAGACCGTATCCCAGATGGTGGCGATCCCGCTGCTGCTCTATCACGACCGTATCGGCGTGTTCGATCCGCAGACCTGGGGCACTTGGCTGATTTATGTCGCGGCGCTGCTGACCCTGATCTCGATGGCGTACTACCTGAAGATGGCGCTGCCGCAGGCATGGCGCAAGCCGTCCCCGTGAAGCAATTGCCGGGGAAGGGCCGGCTGACGTATAATTTGCCTTACTAAACGCGGGAATAGCTCAGTTGGTAGAGCGCAACCTTGCCAAGGTTGAGGTCGCGAGT
>CAYSRR010000072.1:3843-12285 GCA_964433375.1 uncultured Streptomycetaceae bacterium | reverse complement strand
TCCGCCTCGACGTGCAGCCGCGCGACGGCGTCGGCTCCTCCGTCTACCGCCACTATCACGCCGACTACAACATCGGCGCGCAGAACACCGTGCATGCCGGGGGCGACAAGGCGTCGTACCTGGTGCTGCCGGTCATTCCGGCCAAGTGACGGGTGTCGGGTGTCGGGTGACGGGTCGGTGGTAACGGCTTGAGGGGAAAAGAAAAGGGCGGCCTCGGCCGCCCTTTTGCTTCGACGGGTTTGAACATCAACCCATCACTCGACCCTCGACCCTCACCCCTCGACACCCGACACTCGACACCCATCAAGTGGTAACAGTATGTTACAGCGGCATCCAAATCACGCGGCCGGCATTATGATGAATCAGGGAGCGCCTCCATGAAACGACTGCATGCCTTCGCTGGACTGACCATCGCCCTCCTCGCGTTCCACGCCGGGAGCGCCGCCGCGCAGGTCTACAAGTGGACCGACGAGCGCGGGCGGGTCACCTACTCCAACCAGTTGCCGGCGGACGGGAAAACGGCGGAGAAAGCGAAAGCGGTCGAGGACCGCGTGTCGGTCTATACGCCCGATACGGCGTTGACGCGGGAAATAGCGGCGAACCGCCAGCGGGCAAGCCGGCCGGCAGTCGAGCCGCCGGCCGCGCCGGCCGTGGCGATGCTCGGCACGCCTTCCCCGCTTCCATCGGACGCAGTCGAGCCGCTGGTGTACGACTATCCTTATGTGGTCGGCGGCGGCGGTTACTGGAGACATCGCCCGCCCCGGCCCCTGCACAAGATCCCGCAGGTCAAGCTGCCGCCCGGCGCGATTGCCGGCAACACGGTCGGTCTCTACAGCATCATCCCGGGCAGCTCGGCGCCCGTGCCCGGCACCTGGTCGCCCATAGCGCCCCAACCTCCGTCACGCCACCGGCCGGTTCCGTTCAAGCGGCATTCGTGGCAACGCTGAACTAAAACAGTTTCAAGTTCCAAGTTACAAGTCGCAAGACGACCTTCCTTATCTTGTAGCTTGAAACTTGTAACTTGAGACTGCCTCAGTCCGGCTGGAGATCGAACACCGCCCCAAGCGTGCAGGCGAGGTCCATGATGCCGACGAGCGCGGCGATCTCGACGATCTGCGGCGCGGTATAGCGCGCCTTGAGGCGCTCCATCACCGCATCCGGCACCGTGCCGCGTCCGCGCGTCATCGCCTCGGCGAATTCCAGGGCGGCTGCTTCCGCCGCATCGAGGCCCGAGTAGTCCGACCGGTCGATCGCCTCCAGCTCTTCCCGGCTCACGCCGTGCTTCAGCGCATAGCCGCGATGCGAGCCGGTGCTGTAGGCGCTCCCGCGCAGCCGCGCGACCTTGAACGCGATCTTCTCCTTGAAGCGGCGCGGGAGCACACCCGCGTCGAGCGCTGCGTGGAAATAGGCGCGGTGCGCCGCGAGCACGCCGGGCTGCTGCGCTAACGTGCGGTACATGCCGGGCACCCGCCCACGCGTCGCGCGCAACTGGTCGAAAACTTCCTTCAACTCCGCCGGCTCGTTCGCCGGTTCAACCATGGGAATCCTGGTCATGACATCACTCCAAAAAGAACTCCCCTCCTTCGTAAGGAGGGGTGGATGCGAAGCAGACGGGGTGGTTTGGAATCTGAAACATCTCCCATCGCCCCGGCGCCGCTAGCGCCACCCCTTCGGCAAGAGGGGAAGAAAATGACGAAAGGCAGGATGATCGGCGTGTATCGGCGTTCATCGGCGGCTAATCTTGTTTTTAGCCGGCGAGGTCCGGCAGCCGCACGCCCACGCCCTGCGCCAGCGCTTTCTCGTAGGCCCGGGCGGCAAGGGCCACGTCCTCGATCGCCACGCCCAGCGACTTGTAGAGCGTGACGTCCCGCGCTGAAGCGCGCGCTTTCACCTTGCCCGAGACGATATCGGACAGCGGCAGCACCCGCTCCCACGACAGCGCGCCTTCCTGTACCGGCACGACCAGGTCGGTGGCCTCGTAACGCGCCTGCTCCGGGTCGTCGACCGCGATGCAGGCGGCGGCCTTCACCGCCGCGGTATCGAGCTCACGCCGGTGCTCATAGTTGGCGCCGACCGCGTTGACGTGCGCGCCGGCGGCAAGCCAGGCGCCCTGCACCACCGGCTTCTCCGAGGTGGTGGCGCTGACGATCACCTCGCTTTCCCGTACCGCCGCCTCAGGCGAGTCCACGGGCATCGCCCTCAGGCCATGCGCCTGCCCGATCTCGCGGCAGAACCGCTCGCGGTTCTCCTTCGTCGGGCTGTAGACCTTCGCCTCGGCGATGCGGCGGACACGGCACACCGCCTCCACCTGGGTCTTCGCCTGCCGGCCCGAGCCCAGCACGCCCAGCGTGCGCGCGCCCTCGTTCGCCATGAATTTCGTCGCAACCCCGCTCGCGGCGCCGGTGCGCAGCGCGCCCATGCCGAACACCTGCACGATCGCGCACAGCTCGCCGGTTTCCTCGCGGTAGAGGCAGAACATCCGGCCGGCGTTGCGCCCGAACACCGCCGTGCTGGAGACCTTGACGCCGTAGAGCCCGCGATACGAGAGCACGCCCGCGGTGATGCGCAGCGTGCCGCCCCTGATCGGGGCCCGCACGCGCGGCACGTTGATCACGCCGCCGCGGCCCTGCTCGCGGAACACCTCCTCCACCGCGGACAGCGCGTCGTCCATGGTGAGCAGGCCGGCGATGCAGCGCTCGTCGATGAAGAGCGCCACGATGGTTATTGCGGCTTGATGCCCGCGGCGCGCGCGAGCTTCGCCATCATCGCCACCTGCTCGACGATCAGCTTGTCGAACTCGGCCGGGGTCGTGGGATCGGGCTCGACGCCGAGCGCGAGCATCTTCTGCGAGATCTCGGGCAGCGCCAGGACGCGGGTGATCTCCGCGTGCAGCCGCGCGACGACGGCCTTCGGCGTCTTCGCCGGCGCCAGGATGCCCGACCAGGTGCCGTAGCTGAAGCCGGGCAGCGCGGTCTCGGCGAGCGTCGGCACCTCGGGGATGGCGGCGACGCGCTTCAGGCACGAGACGGCGAGCCCGCGCAGCTTGCCGCCCTTCACCAGCGGGATCGCGCCGGAGAGTGGCGACATGAAGTACTGCACGCGCCCCGCGATGGTGTCGTTGAGCGACTCGGGTATGCCCTTGTACGGCACGTGCACGGCGTCGATGCCGGCGGCGTGCTTGAACATCTCCCCGGCGAAATGCGTGCCGCTGCCGCTGCCCGCCGAGGCGAAGTTGAAGCTGCCCGGCTTTGCTTTCGCGGCCGCGATCAGCTCCTTCGCGCTGCGCGCCGACGACGACGGCGACGTGACCAGCATGTAGCAGGCGCTCGAAGTGCGGGTGATGCCCGCGAAATCCCGGATCGTGTCGTACGGCATCTTCGCGTAGATCGAGGGCTGCAGCACGTGCGACGAGGACGCCGACAGCAGCGTGTGGCCGTCGGGATTGGCCTCGGCGACGAGCTTGGCGCCGATGGTGCCGCCGGCGCCGGGCCGGTTGTCGACGACGAACTGCTGGCCGAGCGACTCGGACAGCTTCACGCCGATCAGCCGCGCGGTGATGTCGGGCGTGCCGCCGGGGGTAAAGCCGATCACGATGCGGACCGGCCGCGACGGATAATCAGCGGCGCAGGCGCCGGCCGCGACAACGGCGAGCAAGACGGTAACGATAGCGTGGGCTTTCATATGTCGGACTCCGTCCTGGTTGCAAGTTACAAGTTGCAAGTTACAAGATGCGGGGAAGCCGGCGCAAGTCTTTCATCCTGAATCTTGTGTCTTGTGTCCTGAATCTTGTATCTTGCGTCCTGTATCTTGCATCTGCCCCTGAAAGGAGTACCCCGCTTGAGCTCGCCCGCCGAAACCACCGCGAAGCATTTCACCTACTACCCCGGCAACTACCGCTGGTCGGCTGAGATGATGGTGATCCTCAGCACCGCGCCGTACGGCGGCGCCGAGCTGTCCGAGGTGGACCGCATCGGCCGCAGCCTGCACGACAAGGTCGGCGACGACGAGGCGTGGTTCGCGGCGTGGTGCGAAGGCGCCGACCTGCTGCGCGCGCGCGCCGAGGAACTGGAAAAGAAGGGCCACAAGCTCACCGCCGCGTCGAACTACCTGCGCGCCAATTTCTACTACCAGACCGCCGACCACTTCCGCCAGCCCAAGGACGACAAGGCGCTTGCGGCATACCGCCAGTCGCTCGAGTGCTTCCGCAAGTTCGCCGCGCTGAACGACCGGCCGAGGATCGAGGTCGTCGAGCTGCCGTTCAAGGGCGGGTCCTTCCCCGCCTACTTCGTGCATGCGGTGAACACCGACCGGAAGAAGAACCCCTGCGTCGTGCGCTTCGGCGGCTTCGACACGCAGAAGGAGATGCAGTACCTGCGCGGCACGCCGGAACTCGTCAAGCGCGGCATCTCGTACCTGCTGGTGGACGGTCCGGGCCAGGGCGAGTCCATCCGCTTCCGCAACATCCACATGCGCCACGACTTCGAGATCGCCGGCAGCGCGGCGCTCGACTACCTCGCCACACGCGACGACGTGGACATGAATCGCGTCGCGGCCATGGCGATGAGCCTCGGCGGCTATTACGCGCCGCGCATGGCGGCGATGGACCCACGCTACAAGGCGTGCGTGACCTGGGGCGCGATCTGGGACTACCACGCGACCTGGGTGAAGCGCCTGGAGCGCATCAAGCAGGCCGCGCTGCCGGTGCCCGCCGACCACCTGCTGTGGGCGTGCGGCGTGGACACCTACGACGAGGCGTTGAAAAAGATCGAGGGCTTCAGGCTCGACGGCGTCGCGCAGAAGGTGACCTGCCCGTTCATCCTGCTGCACGGCGCGGCCGACGCGCAGGTCTCGATGGCCGAAGCGCAGAGACTGTTCGATGCCATTGGCTCGAAAGACAAGACCTTCCGCGTCTTCACGGAAGAGGAAGGCGGCGCCCAGCACTGCCAGCGCGATTACCTGACGCGGGCGGTCGATACGATCGCCGACTGGCTCGATGAGAAGCTCAAGTGACGGGCGTCGAGTGTCGGGTGTCGGGTGTCGAGTGACGTATTGAAATCCCGGAAAATCGAGGAGATGCAATGAGCAAACTTAGCCGGCTGCTGGCCTTTTCCCTTTTACCTTTTGCCTTTTCCCTTTTCCATTCCGGCGCGCACGCGCAGGAATGGAAGCCGTCGCGCAACATCGACATCATCGTGTCCTCGGGCGCCGGCGGCGCCGCGGACCGCGAGGCGCGCGAGACGCAGCACTTCCTGCAGCAGTTGCCCGGCATGCCGCCGGTGACCGTGATCAACCGCCAGGGCGGCGGCGGCACCGTCGCCTGGTCGTCGGTGGCGCAGCGCGAGGGCGACGCGCACGTCATCTCGACGCTGAACGTGGCGCTGCTCACCAACCAGATCCTCGGCAGCGCCAAGATCGGCTACCGCGACCTGACCCCGCTCGCCATCCTGATGCGCGAGTACATCGCGGTGTGGACGCGCAACGAGTCGGCGATCGCCTCGGGCAAGGACCTGATCGCGCGCCTGAAGAAGGACCCGTCGTCGGTGAGCTTCGGCCTGTCGCCCGCGCTCGGCAACCAGAACCACATCGTGCTCGGCATGCTCGCGAAAGCCGCGGGCGTCGATCCGAAGGCGCTCAAGATCGTGGTCTATTCGTCCGGCGGGCAGGGCATGACCGCGGCGCTTGGCGGGCACGTCGACGTCTGGGCCGGCACGCTCGGCGGGGCGCTCGCCCGCGCGAAGACGGGAGGCGGCGTCCGCGTCCTCGGCGTGAGCGCGGAGCAGCGCCAGGCCGGAGACGCGGCGGAGATGCCGACGTTCCGCGAGCAGGGCATCGACGCCGCCTATGCGGCGTTCCGCGGCTTCCAGGGCCCTCCGGGGCTGACGGCGGAGCAGCGCGCGTTCTGGGACCACGCCTTCTCCACGATCGTGAAGAGCGACGAATGGAAGAAGATCGAGCTCAAGAACGCCTGGGGCAGCGGTTACCTCGACAGCGCCGCCACCCGCAAGTTTCTCGACGGCGAGTTCGAAATGCTGAGGAAGACGCTCGGGGAGCTGGGCGTCATCAAGTAACGTCCGTTACCAGTTTCAAGTTGCAAGTTTCAAGGCTCAAGATTACCGACTTGCGCCTTACATCTTGTGACTTGTAACTTGAGACTTGTGTCCGCCGTCAGGCGTCCAGTTCCGGGTAATGGCGGAAAAGCCCGTGCTGGTTGAACGGCATGCGGCGTTCGGAAGCGAGGTAGGCGGCGATGCGGGGGCGCTCCATCACCCTCCGGTGGAGCGCCATCAGCCGCGGATGCCGGCCTGACAGGCCTTTCATGGCCTTCGGAAAAGCGTAGTCGAGCCCCGCGAGCACCTGGAACATCGACAGGTCCACGTACGACAGGGATTTGCCGACCAGGTGGCGGTCGCCGGCCGGGTTGGACTCCAGCAACCGCTCGAAGTAGCCGAGGAATTTCGGCAGCCGCAGCGTCCTGAAGTTCTCCGCTCGCCGCAGCGACTCCGGCTGTTGCTCCTCGTAGTAGAGGCTTTTCGCGATCGGGTGATGCGCGTCGTGCGCCTCGACCACGAGATCGGAGAGCACGAGCTGCAACTGGTGCGCCCACAGCCGCGCGGCCTCCGCTTTCGGCGCCAGTCCCAGCCGCGGCCCCAGGTACTGCAGGATGTTGGCGGTCTGCGAGATCAGCAGCTTGCCGGCCTGGAGAATCGGAGGCGCGAACGGCGTGCGCCCGTCCGCCGCCCGCTCCAGCATCCGGGCGACGCCCGGCCGGCCGCCGCCCTCGGCTTCGGGCAGCCGCCCGACGTCCACGTAATCCGCCGCGCCCTCCTCCAGCGCCAGCCGCACGAACTCGCCGCGACCGGGGATGTGGGGCCAGTAGTACAGTCGATATTTCATATCGGTGACTCGAGTGTCGAGTGTCGAGTGTCGGGGGTCGAGTGGTCAAGTTCCGTTACGTATTCTTCACTCGACACTCATTCCTCGACACTCTTCCCCCTCATCCCTCGCAGGCGTCACCGGGCCATGCGGGTGTTGGCGACTTCAAGCCGGTCGACGAGGTTGCGCACGAGCGCGCGCATGAGGTGGAGCTGCGCGGAGATGCTCATGCAGGCGAGCGTCTCCGGGTCGAACTCGGCGAGCAGCAGCTCGGTCGAGGATTCCACCGTCGCGTGGCGCGGCATCTCGCCGCCGCGGATGTAGGCCATCTCGCCGAAGCACTCGCGCTCGTCGAGCGTGTTGAGCAGCCGCCCCTTGCGGGTGACCTTGACCTGGCCCTTGCCGACGAGGAAGAAGCTCAGTCCCTTCTCGTCCTCCTTCACGATCGTCTTCTTCGCCGGGACCTCCGTCCACTTGCCCGCGAGGGCCAGCTCCCACAGCTCCGAGTCGGGCAGTCCCGACAGCATGGGCACCTTCTTGAGCGCCACGTATTTCACGCTGTCCGGGATCACGCCGACGGGCACCATCCGGTCGGCCAGGCTCGACAGATCGAGCGAGAAATCCGTCCACGTCGGGTAGCGCTGCTCCGGCGTCTTGGCCAGCGCGCGGGACAGGATGGCGTCGATCTCCTTCGGCAGGTCGGCGCGCAGCCTGGTCGGCGGCACGGGCGGCTGTTCCGTGATCTTCCGGATCAGCGCCTCCATGTTGTCCGCCGTGAACGGGCGGGCGCCGGTCAGCAGCTCGTAGAGCACGACGCCGAGCGAGTACATGTCGCTGTGATGGGTGAGGTTTCCGCCCTGGATCTGCTCGGGCGACATGTAGAACGGCGAGCCCATGGACGCGGATTGCACCACCTGGCTCTTCCTCAGGTAGGCCGCGCCGAAGTCCGCGATCTTCACGTTGGTGCCGCCCGCGAGCATGAGGTTCGCCGGCTTGATGTCGCGGTGGACGATGCCCTCCTTGAAGGCGTAGTCGAGCGCGCCGCAGCACTTGAAGCCGATCTGCAGCACGTCGGCCACCGGCAGCAGCGTGCCGGGCTTCGCGTGCTTCGACAGCTCGCCGCCGGTGACGATCTCCATCGCGATGTAGCCGGAGTTCTCCTGCACTACCGCGTCGAGAATGCCGACGATGTGCGGGTGCTTGAGCTTGCCCGCGAGCGAGGCCTCGTTAAGGAACTGCTGCCGGTAGACGGTGCCGAACTCGGGATCGCGGAACACCTCGGGCTCGATGGTCTTCAGCGCGACCTCGCGGCCGGAGAATGTGTCCTTCGCGAGGTAGACCGTGCCGGTCGCGCCCTTGCCGAGCAGTTTCTGGACCTCGTACTTGCCGACCTGGAGGCTCAGGTCAAATTCGAAATCGTTCGCCACGCGCAATTATCGACTGTTATGCCCTGCCCGTCATCCAATCCCCCCCATCCCCCCCTTTGTCAAAGGGGGGAGACTTCATCCCCTTTAGCAAAGGGGGTCGACATGACTATGTCGGGGGGATTCTCCACCCCCTTTGGCAAAG
>CAYSRR010000072.1:0-3743 GCA_964433375.1 uncultured Streptomycetaceae bacterium | reverse complement strand
TATGTCGGGGGGATTCTCCACCCCCTTTGGCAAAGGGGGTCGACATGACTATGTCGGGGGGATTCTCCACCCCCTTTGGCAAAGGGGGTCGACATGGTATGTCGGGGGGATTTCACTTCTTCACGAGCTTCTGCACCCGCCAGTTGAGCGTGTCGGCGACGTAGATGTCTTCCTTGCGGTCGAGCGCGAGGAAATGCGCCTCGCCGTAGCGGTTCGGTCCCTTGCCCTGGCCGCCGGTCGCGCCCAGTGCTTTCCCGTTCAGGTCGAGCTTGATGATCTTGCCGGTGTGGCCGTGCGCCATCATGATGTGCCTGCGGTCGCGCATGAGGCACAGTCCGCACGGCGTGCCGGGATGGCTGGACTCGCGCAGGTAAGCACCGTCGGCGTCGAACACCTGGATGCGCTGGTTCGAGCGGTCGGCGACGTAGAGGTTGCCCTTCGGGTCGGTAATGATGGAATGGGGCTGCCTGAACTGCCCCGGCTCCGCCCCCTCCCCGCCCCAGGTCTTGAGGAAGTTGCCTTCGGCGTCGAACTTGTGCAGCCGCGACTCGCCCTTGCCGTGCCCCTGGCTCACGTAAATCTCGCCTTTCAGCCCGAAGGCGACGTCGTTGGGCTCGTTGAAGCAGCGCAGGTGGCCGGCCGGGTGCCACTCCCCGGAGTTGCCCCTGATGCCGAGCACCATGAGTATGCGTCCCTTGGGATCCATCTTCACCACGATATGCGAACCGGTATCGGTCGCCCAGATGTTGTCCTCGGCATCCACGCGCAGGCCGTGCGGGTTGGTGAAGACCCCCTCCCCCAGCGAGCGTATGTAATTGCCCTGCCGGTCGAACTTCATCAGCGCGTGGGCGCTGCGGTTGAACACCAGTATCTGCCCCTTGGAGTTGACGGCGACGCTGGAGCAGGGCCCGAAGTTGATGCCCTTGGGCAGCTTGAAGATGTCCGGTACCGGCATGTAGCCCAGGTCCGGCGCGTTCTCCGGGTACTCGCTGACGGTATTCTTCTCCACTTTCATGTCTCCCCTTCCGCCTTGCGACTTGTAACTTGTAACTTGTAACTTGTAACTGGGACTACTCCCCGGGCAGCCTGGCTTCCTGGACCACCTTCGTCCACTTGTCGATCTCCGCCGTGACGTGCGCGGCGAAGGCTGCCGGCGTCACAGGGCTGAGGCTGATGCCCTGGTCCTCGAGGCGCTTCTTCAGCGCCGCGCCCGCCAGCAGCTTGTTGGCGTCGGCGTTGAGCTTGGCGAGGATGGCCGGCGGCACCTTCGACTGCGTGCACAGGCCGTACCACCCGGTCACGTCGTAATCCTTCACTCCCTGCTCGGCGAAAGTCGGCACGTCCGGCACCTGCGCGTTGCGCTTCGCCGAGGTGACGCCCAGCGCGCGTACCCGGCCCGCCTTGACCGCCGCCAGCGGCCCGCCCGCCAGGTTGCCGACCGAGGACTCCATGTGCCCGCTCATCACGTCCGCCAGCGCGGCGGCGGCGCCCTTGTACGGCACGTGCACGATGTTGATGCCGGTGCGCATCTTGAAGAGCTCGATGGACAGGTGCGGGGACGCGCCCACGCCGGAAGAACCGAAGTTCACCTTGCCGGGATGCGCCCTGGCGTAGGCGATGTACTCGCGCAGCGACTTCGTCGGCATCGAGGGATGCGCCATGAACACGTTCGGCACGCCGCCGATCATCACCGGGAACGCGAAATCGCGCACGGGATCGTAGGTCAGCTTGGCCTTGAAGCGCGCCGGCGTGATGGCGTGCGAGCCGATATTGCACAGCACCAGCGTGTAGCCGTCGGGCGCCGCCTTGGCCGTGATCTCGGTCGCGATGTTGCCCGCGGCGCCCGGCCGGTTCTCGACGACGACCTGCGTGCCCCACAGCTCGGTCAGCGCCGCGGCCATGATGCGCGCCGTGGTGTCCACGCCCCCGCCGGGGGTGTAGCCGACCATGATGCGCACCGTCTTCGAGGGATACGGCTGCGCCGCAGCCGTTCCCAGACCCAAGACACAAGTTACAAGACACAAGAAAAACCGGAACCCATGCAACTTGAAACTTGAATCCTGGAACTGGAATCTCATGGTTTCCTCCTCGGTAGTTATTGCACTTCGATCTTCTTCTCCGCCACCACTTTTTTCCATTTGGCGATCTCGTCCCCGACGTGGCGGCGCAACTCGCCGGGAGGGCCCGGTCGCACCTCGCCGCCCGTCGCCGTCAGGCGCTTGCGGATATCGGGCATCTCCAGCACCGCCCGGAATTCCTGGTTCAGGCGCGCGACAACCTTCTGCGGTACGCCGCGCGGCCCGGCGACCGCCAGGAACGACGTCACCTCGTATCCGGGAAGGGTTTGCGCCACCGTCGGCACGTCGGGCAGTTGCGGCGCGCGCTCCGACGAGGCGATCGCAAGCGGCCGCACCCGCTTCGCCTGGATGTGGGCGTACGCGCCCGTCAGCGTGATGAAGATCACGTCGAGGCGGCCGCCCATGAGTTCCGCGACCGGCTGCGCGCTTCCCTTGAACGGCACGTGCGTCATTTCGGTGCCCGCCATGGAGTTGAACAGCTCGGCAGCCAGGTGGAACACCGAACCCGTGCCGACCGTTCCATAGGTGAGCTTGCCCGGGCTGCGCTTCGCCGCGGCAATGAGATCCCCCACCGTCGCGGCCGGCGCGTCCTCCTTCACGACGACCACGAACGGATAAGTGACGATCATCGAGATCCAGGAAAAATCCCGCGCCGGGTCGTAAGGCAGCTTCGGCACGGTCGCCGCGACCGCCGTGAACGCTCCGGACATCGCCAGCATCGTGTGGCCGTCGGGCGTGGCCCGCGCGACGTAGTCAGTGCCGATCACACCACCCGCCCCGGGACGGTTCTCGACGATCACGTTCTGGCCGAGCCGCTCGGCCAGCTTCGGCGCGAGCAGCCGCGCCGCGAGGTCGGAGTTGCCGCCGGCGGCAAACGGCGAGACCATCCGCAACGGACGCGACGGAAAGTCCTGGCCGAAGGCCGGCGCCCCGGCCAGGACAAGGGAAAAGGCAAAAGGAAAAAGGTAAAAGGGCGGAAATCGCACGGGCATTTTTTCCATTTTCACTTTCCCCTTTTCCCTTTCAGGGTCAGGCGCTCGCCCGCTCCCGCGCGCGCCGGCCCGCCGTCGCCTGGGCGATCCTGCGCTCGATGTCCTTCTCCCATTCCGCCACCGGCTTGAAGCCGGGCGTCGCGCGCACGTGCTTCTCGATGAGCCCCCACAACTCGCCGTCGGGCAGCGTCAGGTCGACGTTGAGGTGGTGCGGCTGCGGCACGTACCACGGCGTGTCGATCAGCAGCTCGATGCGGTTGTGCTCGGGGTCGCGGAAATAGCACGACAGCGCATTGCCGTGGGTAAGCGTGGTGATCTCCTTGACCGCCTCGCTCTTCAGCCCTTCGTGCATCTCCCGCAGCGTGGCGAGGCTGTCGACGCGGAAGGAAATCTGGTTGACCAGGTTGAAATTCATGTCGGCCGGGCGGCCCGACGCGAGCACGAGCTGGTGATGCTCGCGCGGGTCTCGGGTCAGGAACACGATCTCGCCGCCGGGGCGCGGCCCGCGGTCGGAAACGGCGAACCCCATGAAGCGGGTATAGAAATCCACCATCGGCGGCATGTCCTTCACGAAGATGCCGACGTGACTGATCGTGAGCGAATACGGCATGGGGCTCTCCTCCCGGTGCGGTATGCGTAGTCTACCGCCAAAAACAGGGATCAGGGATCAGGG
>CAYSRR010000071.1:0-12433 GCA_964433375.1 uncultured Streptomycetaceae bacterium | reverse complement strand
TGAGCCTGGCCGAGGTGATGACGGCGGTGAAGGCGAAGATTCCCGCCGTCGCGGTGGTGGTCAACAACGGGCAGTGGGGCGCCGAGAAAAAGAACCAGATCGACTATTTCGAGAACCGAGCGGTTCTCGAAATAGTCGATCTGGTTCTTTGTCTCGGCGCCCCACTGCCCGTTGTTGAACACCACCGCGACGGCGGGAATCTTCTCCTTCACCGCCGTCATCACCTCGGCCAGGCTCATGCCCCAGGCGCCGTCGCCGACGTAGGCGATCGCCGGGCGCTCCGGGCGCGCGACCTTGGCGCCGAGCGCCGTGGGCCAGGCGTAGCCGCAGTTGCCCCAGCTCATCGCCGCGAGGAACGACAGCGGCTGCTCGAAGCGCAGGTAGCTGTTGGCGACCGAGCACACGTTGCCGATGTCGGTGGAAACCATGGCGTTCCTCGGCAGCGCCTTCGCCAGTTGCGCGAGCGCGCGCCGCGGCCCGATCTGCCCCTTCTTGTTGGGCGAATGCCAGTTGGCGAGCTCGGCGATCCAGATTTCCTTCGCGCGCTGCACTTCGACGAGGCGCGCCTTGTCGGGCTTGCGCGCGCCGCGGGCCTTCAGCCGCTTCAGCAGCTCGGCGGCGGCGAGCCGGGCGTCGCCCTGGATCGCGAGCGAGACCTTCTTCACCAGCCCGAGCGTGCGGTGATCGGCGTCGATCTGGATGATCTTCGCGTCCTTCGGCCAGTAATCGATGCCGTGCTGCGGCAGCGTACCGAAGGGTCCCAGGCGGGTGCCCAGCGCGAGCACCACGTCGGCGCGCGCGATGGCGCGCATCGCCGCTTTCGAGCCCTGGTAGCCGAGCGGGCCACAGGACAACGGGTGGTGCGCCGGAAACGAATCGTTGTGCAGGTAGCTGTTCACCACCGGCGCGGTGAGGTGCTCGGCGAGCGCCTTCACTTCCTCGACGCCGTCCGCCATGACGATGCCGCCGCCCGACACGATCACCGGATACTTCGCCTCGGCCAGCATTTTCGCCGCCTTGTCGAGCGAATTCGAACCGCCGGCCGCGCGCTCGATGACGAGCGGCGGCAGGATTTCGTAGTCGCCCTCGCCGTAGAAATAATCACGCGGAATGTTGACCTGCACCGGGCCGCGCTCGTGCTGCGCGATGGTGAAGGCGCGGTGCATCAGCTCCGCCATGCGCAGGGGCGAATTCACGTGCACCTGCCACTTGGTGATCTTCGAGAAGATCGGCATCTGCTCCGTTTCCTGGAAGCCGCCGTGCCCCGCCGTGAGGCTGCCCGACTCGGGCGTCACCACCACCATCGGCGTGTGCGCCCAGTACGCCGCCGCCACCGCGGTCACGAAATTGGTGATGCCCGGGCCGTTCTGCGCGATGCACACCGTCGGCCGGTTGGTGACGCGCCCGTAGCCGTCGGCCATGTGCGCGGCGTTCTGCTCGTGCGCGACGCTATAGAGCCGGATGCCGGCGCCGGGAAAGAGGTCGAGCGCGTCCATGTAGGCCGAGCCGACGATGCCGAACACGTCCTTCACCTTGTGCGCGACCAGCGTCTCGACGAACGCCTCGGACGGCGTCATGCGGATTTTTCCGCCGGCGGTCTTGGGGGAGGTCACGAGATTCTTCGCGTCCGTCATGATATTCATGGGGCTCTCCTCTCTCGGTGTAAGGCGCGGCCGCTGCTTGCGGCCGGACCGGCCATTATACCCCCCGATGAAAGCACTGCAAGCGCTTTCATTTATTGAAATAACCTATTGATTATTAATATATTCGTGTTTTTGTCCTGGGCGGGACTGTATACGGCAGGCTCGAGGGCCCACGATAGGTGAGCGGGAACGTGTCTTCCCGGGGACAGGGCCCGGCAATGCGTGCGGCGGCCCCGGCGTTCCAGCCGTTCGGTGCCACGGGTAATTCCCGCGCCGCAACCGCCATGACCATCAAGCGGGCGACGTGCGTACCCGTGGATTCCGTTCCGTTTTTCCCGACGGCCGCGCGCCGGGAAAAACGCTACACTCCGGGCTTCGCATGATCGCCCTCTCCCGCCGCGCGCCATGAGTGCGCCAGCCGACTCCCGTCCGCGCCTGCACGATGCCGAAGCGCTCGAGCGCGCGCTGCGCTCGAGCGTCGCGGGCGAAGTCCGTTTCGACCGCGGCACGCGCGCCGTCTACTCCGCGGACGCATCCAACTACCGGCAGGTGCCGATCGGCGTGGTGGTGCCGCGCACCGTGGAAGACGTCGTCGCGGCCGTCGCGCTGTGCAACAGCCACGGCGCGCCGATCCTCGCGCGCGGCGGCGGCACCTCGCAATGCGGCCAGTGCGTCAACGTCGCGGTAGTGATCGACGCTTCGAAACATCTGAACCGCGTGCTGGCCGTCGATCCCGCCGCGATGACCGCGCAGGTCGAGCCCGGCGTGGTGTGCGACGCGTTGCGCGATGCGGCGGAGGCGCACGGCCTCACCTTCGGCCCCGATCCGGCCACGCACAGCCGCTGCACGCTGGGCGGCATGATCGGCAACAATTCGTGCGGCGCGCACTCGGTGATGGCGGGCAAGACCGTCGAGAACATCGCGGCGCTGGACATCCTCACGTACGACGGCCTGCGCATGCGGGTCGGACCGACCGCATCGGACGAACTCGAGAACATCATCCGCGCCGGCGGCCGGCGCGGCGAAATCTACGCGGGCCTGAAGCGGCTCGCCGACCGTTACGGCGATCTCATCCGCGCGCGTTTCCCGAAGATCAAACGCCGCGTCTCCGGCTACAACCTCGACCAGCTGCTGCCCGAGAACGGCTTCAACGTCGCGCGCGCGCTGGTCGGCTCCGAAGGCACCTGCGCGCTGACGCTCCAGGCGACGACGCGGCTGGTGAAGAGCCCGCCCCATCGCGTGATCCTGGTGCTGGGCTTCCCCGACATCTACCAGGCGGGCGATGCCGCGCCGCACGTGGCGTCGTTCGGGCCGATCGCGATCGAGGGCCTGGACGAGCGCATCATCGGCGGTATGCGCGCCCGCGCCCTGCGCCTGGCCGACATCACGCGGCTGCCCGAAGGCCGCGCCTGGCTCATGGTGGAATTCGGCGCCGACGCCCCGGAAACCGCACGTGAGCGAGCACTCACACTGGTCCGTTCCTACGAGGGAAAACCCGGCACGCCGGCCACCTGGCTCATCACCGATCCCCGGCTCGCCGAGCGCATCTGGACGATACGGGAAGTGGGCGCGAGCGAGACCCAGCTCTCGATCGACCCGCGCTCGCGCGACGCCTCGGTCGGCTGGGAAGACGCCGCGGTCGACCCGACGCGCCTGGGCGACTACCTGCGCGAGTTCCAGCGCCTGATCGACCGCCGCGGCTACACCACCTCGCTCTACGGCCACTTCGGCGACGGCTGCATCCACGCGCGCGTGAATTTCGACCTGCGCACGCGCGCGGGCGTCGCCACCTGGCGCGGCTTCCTGCGCGAAGCGGCGGAGCTCGTCGTGAAGTACGGCGGCTCGCTCTCCGGCGAGCACGGTGACGGCCAGGGCCGCGCCGAGTTCCTGCCGGTGATGTACGGCGAAGAACTGATGCAGGCGTTCCGCGAGTTCAAACGCGTCTGGGACCCGGACAACCGCATGAACCCGGGCAAGCTGATCGACGCCTACCGGGTGGACGAAAACCTGCGCCTCGGCCCCGACTACGACCCGTGGCGGCCGGCGACGCAACTCGCGTTCGCGAGCCGCGAAGGCGACGGCTTCACGCGCGCGATCGAGCGTTGCGTCGGCATGGGCAAGTGCCGCTCCGCCGCCGGCGGCGTGATGTGCCCGAGCTACCGCGCGACCGGCGACGAGCGCCACTCCACCCGCGGCCGCGCGCGGCTGTTCTCGGAAATGCTGCGCGGAGAGGTCATCACGAACCGCTGGGAAAGCGAGGAAGTGCGCGAAGCCCTCGACCTGTGCCTCGCGTGCAAGGGCTGCAAGAACGATTGCCCGACGCACACCGACATGGCTTCCTACAAGGCGGAATTCCTGTCGCACCATTACGCCGGCCGGCTGCGGCCGCGCGAGGCGTACACGATGGGGCTCATCGGCCGCTGGGCGGGCCCGGCCTCCGCGATGCCGCGCCTGATCAACCTCATCAACCACACCCCGGGCCTGGACGCCCTGATCAAGAAGCTCGCCGGAATCGCTCCCCAGCGAGAGATTCCCCGATTCGCGCCGCAGACGTTCCGCTCCTGGTTTTGCCGTCATCGTTCAGGAGAACGCGGCGGCAGCCGCGTTCTCCTGTGGCCGGACACGTTCAACAATCACTTCCATCCGGAAACAGCGATCGCGGCGGCCGAGGTGCTGGAAGCGGCGGGATACGGGGTCGCGCTGCCGCCGGCGGGATTGTGCTGCGGGCGGCCGCTCTACGACTTCGGCATGCTCGATCTGGCGCAGCGCGCGCTGCGCCAGATAATGGAAAAGCTCGAACCCGAGATTCGCGCCGGGACCCCGATCGTGATGCTGGAGCCCGCCTGTGCTTCCGTTTTTCGAGACGAGTTGTTGAATCTGTTTCCCAAGGAAAACCTGGCGCAGCGTCTCTCGCGCCAGGTTTTCCTGTTTGGCGACTTTCTTGCCGCGTCATCCTGGAATGTCCCGCGTCTCGCGGGACGCGCCATCGTGCACGGCCACTGCCATCACAAGGCGGTGTTCGGCCTGGGCGGCGACCTCGCGCTGCTCGAGCGGATGGGGGTCGAATGCCTGCAGCCGGAAGCCGGCTGTTGCGGCATGTCGGGCTCGTTCGGCTTCCATCCGGAGCGTTATCCGCTCTCGATGAAGCTCGCCGAGCGCGCGCTGCTGCCGGCGGTGCGGCGGGCGGACCCCGACACTCACGTCATCGCCGACGGCTACAGCTGCCGCGAGCAGATCGCGCAGGGCACATCGCGGCGCGCGCTGCACGTCGCCGAGGTCGCCCGTCTCGCGTTGAGTCAAAAAACGTAGAACCTCCCACCGCGGGGGACGCAGAACAAATTCAATATTAAGATTTCTGCTGGAAATAGGCGGTCTTTTCTAACTTCACTGCATGCCTGTGCCATACACGGTCTTGGTTTTCTGTTCATTTTTTCTCCGCGCCCCCCGCGTACCCCTCAAGGGGGTATTAAAAAGAATCCTCAGCGGTGAGAGTTTTTAGTGGCGCTTGAATCGCTTCCCCTCGCGCTGCTCGCCTGGGTGGTCTGCGCCATCGTGCTCGCGGGGCTGGTCCAGGGCGCGATCGGTTTCGGTTTTCCCTTCGTCGCGACGCCGCTGATCGCACTGACGGCCGACATGCGCACCGCGGTGATCATGGTGGTGCTGCCGACGCTGGTGCTGAACTTCGTCAATCTCGCCGCGAGCGGCCCGTTGCGCCCGGCGCTGGCGCGCTTCTGGATGATGCCGCTCTACGCGATCGCCGGCGCGTTCGTCGGTACCTGGCTGTTCGTGACGGTGCCGGACGCGCCGTACGCGCTGTTTCTCGCGTTGATCACGTTCGTCTACCTCAACTTCGACCGCTTCTCGCACGGCGCGTGGCCCCGGGTGGTGCGTCACGAACGGGCGTTCGGCGTGCTGGCAGGCGGCACGGCGGGCCTGTTCGAGGGCACGGTCAACGTCGCCGGCCCTCCGCTCATCATCTACTACCTCGCGCTGGGACTCGCGCCGGCGATGATGGTGCAGTCGCTCAACATCTGCTTCGCGGTCGGCAAGGTCGTGCAGTTCTCGGTGCTCACCGCGCGCGGCGGCGTGACCGCGGCCGACTGGGCCGCGACGCTGCCGCTGGTCGCCATCGGCGTCGTGGCGTTCTTCGTGGGCTTGCGCATCCGCAACCGCATCGACGCGCCCACCTACCGCCTGTGGGTCAAGCGCGCGCTGCTCGTGATCGCCCTGTTTCTGCTGGCGCAGCAGGCCTGGTCGCTGCTGCGGTAGCCTGACGGCGCGCCGCCCTGGAATTGAACAGCAAGCGCCGGAGTGCGGAACCCGGCGGCGACGATTAAGCTGCTTACGTCCTTGAACAGGAAGCCCGGATGAAGGCACCCTCAAGCATCGAGAAACGCGCCGCGGCCACGCAACGAGATCCACGCTGGGCGGCCGTCGCCCGGCGCGACCCGGGCGCGGACGGCCGCTTCTACTACTCGGTCACGACCACCGGCGTTTACTGCCGCCCGTCCTGCGCCTCGCGCCTGGCCCGGCCCGAGAACGTGCGGTTTTTCGCCACCGGGACCGATGCCGAGCAGGCGGGCTTTCGCCCGTGCAAGCGCTGCAGGCCCGACCAGCCTTCGCCGGGCAGTCAACGGGCGGCGAAAGTGGCGGAAATCTGCCGGTGGATAGCATCGACCGGGACCGTGCCCGGCCTGGCCGACCTGGCCGCCCGCGCGGGCATGAGCCCGCATCATTTTCATCGCGTGTTCAAGTCCGTCACGGGACTCACGCCGCGGGCGTACGCGGCAGCCCATCGCGCCGGGCGGGTCCGCGGCGCGCTCGCCCGCGGCGCAACGGTCACCGACGCGATCTACGGCGCCGGGTATGGCTCCAGCGGCCGCTTCTACGAAACTTCGAATGCCGTGCTGGGCATGACGCCGTCCGCCTACCGCGCGGGCGGCGCTGGCATGGAGCTGCGCTTTGCCGTCGGAGCATGCTCGCTCGGTTCCATACTCGTGGCGCAAAGCAGCCGCGGCATCTGCGCCATCCTGCTGGGAGACGATCCGCGGGCTTTGACGCGCGAATTGCAGGACCGCTTCCCGCGCGCGCGTCTCATCGGCGGCGACAAGGCGTACGAGAAGCTGGTGGCCCGGGTGGTGGGCTTCGTCGAAGCGCCCGGCCGGGGCCTCGACCTGCCGCTCGACGTTCGCGGCACGGCGTTCCAGCAACGCGTCTGGCAGGCGTTGCGCAACATCCCTGCCGGGAAAACGGCGAGCTATGCCGAGATCGCAAAGCGCATCGGCTCGCCCAGGTCGGTCAGGGCGGTAGCCGGCGCGTGCGCGGCCAACGCGCTGGCGGTCGCGATACCCTGCCATCGCGTGGTCCGCAGCGACGGCGGGTTGTCGGGTTACCGCTGGGGCGTCGAGCGCAAGCGCGCCTTGTTGAAGCGCGAAGCGGACACGTAATCGGTCTGCAGATGTGCAGATGATAAGAAAACGGCCGGTGACTCACCGGCCGTTTTCTTTGAAGAACGCGTCGTTCAGACGGTCGATTTCTCGATCAGCTTCTTCAGCTCGCCGCTCTTGAACATCTCCGTCATGATGTCCGAGCCGCCGACGAACTCGCCGTTGACGTAGAGCTGCGGGATGGTCGGCCAGTTGGCGAATTCCTTGATGCCCTGGCGGATCTCCGGGTTCTCCAGCACGTTGACCGTGAAGATCTCGCTGGCGCCACAGGCTTGCAGGATCTGCACGGCGTTGGCGGAAAAGCCGCATTGCGGGAAATCGGGCGAGCCTTTCATGTACAGAACGACCCGGTTGCCTTCCACCTGTTTCTTTATAACATCCTGAATCGACATGAATTTATTCCTGAATTTATCCTATATCCGAGTGAAACGCTCGGGCATTATTCTAGTCTCTGCCGCCGCCGCAGTCAAACCCGACCGCCGGAGACCCGCTCGATGCCGGCCAGGTCGCGGCGCGTGGCGATGTCATCGTAGCCCGCGGCGGCGAGCAGCACGCGCGAGCACGCTCCCTGGTCGTGGCCGTGCTCGAACAGGAGACGGCCGCCGGCGCCCAGAAAGTTCGCGGCCTGCGCCACGATCGCCTCGATGCAATCGAGACCCGCGTGGCCCGCGGCGAGCGCCTGGCGCGGCTCGAAGCGCAGGTCTCCCTGCCCGAGATGGGCATCGCCGTCGGCCACGTACGGCGGATTGGAAACGATGAGATCGAAGCGCCGGCCCGCCAGCGCGGCGAACCAGTCGCTTTCGACGAACTCGATCTTCACGCCATGCCTTGCCGCATTGTCGCGCGCCACCACCAGCGCCGCCGGCGAGACATCGGTCGCCGTGACCCGCGCGCGCGGGCGATGCAACGCGATCGTGATCGCGACGCACCCGCTGCCGGTGGCGAGGTCGAGCACGCGGCAAGGCGCATCCGCCGGGATCGCCTCGAGTGCGGCCTCGACCAGCAGTTCCGTTTCCGGCCGCGGGATCAGCACCGCCGGCGTCACCTTGAACGGGAGGCTGTAGAACTCGCGCTCGCCGGTGATGTACGCGACCGGCTCGCCGGCATGCCGCCGCTCGACGTAACCCGCGTATTCGGATCGTTGCGCGTCGGTGAGTGGTTGTTCGGGATGCGCGGACACGTGCGCGTCGGTCGCGCGTAAAGCCGTTCGCAACAGCACGCGGACATCGGCGGGATCGAGTCCCGCCGTGCGCAGTGCTTCGGCTATCGTCATGGATGCCATCGGTTACCGGGCCAGCAGGATGACGACGCCCGCCACGGTGAGCGTCACCCCGCCGACCAGCCGGACGGTCAGCCGCTCGTGCCGCAGCAACAGGGCGGAGAGCGCCAGCGTGAACAGCGGGTAGGTCGCGACGACCGGCGCGACGACCTGCACCGGCCCCGTGGTCAGCGCGTAATACATCGCAAGCACCGCGGCGCCATTCAGTACCCCGGTGATCACGAACCAGGCAACGCCGCGGCGCGGGAAGGCCGCCCCCGTTTTTCCGGGCAACCGCCGTCCCGCGGCCGACACGATCACGGCCGAAACCGAGTAGCCCACCAGGGCCGCGGCAAACGGAGCGGGCCAGAGCGCGAGCCCGGCCTTGGACAGCAGTTGCGCGAGCGCCCGCAGCAGCGCCCCGGACCACGGCATCCACAGCGCGCCGCGCGCCGCTGCCGGCAGCGGACCGGCGGCGGGCCGCGAGAGCGCCATCGTGCCCAGCACGATGATGGCGGTCGCGGCGAGCTCACGGATGCCGGGCGCCTCCCCGAGGAACAGCGCCGCTCCCAGCACCGCGAACAGCGGCGTGGTGCTGCCGATGGTGCCGGCAACCGTGGGTCCCAGCCTCCGGTTCCCCGCGAAGGTAAGCAGGGTAACGGCCGCGGGATAGAACAGGCCCACCAGGGCAAACAGCGCCGCGGCCGGCGTGACCCACGCTGACCAGTCGATGCAGAACGGCGACAGCAGCCAGAACAGCAGGGCGGCCGACGGGATGCTGACGCGCGCGCCGGCCAGCGATTCCATGTGCCGCAGCCCGTAGTGAGTGGTCACCAACCCCGTTCCGTAGAGGGCGGCGGCCAGCAGGGCTAGGGCGAAAGTCTGCACGTTGAAAAAGACCGGCGCGGCCGCGCGCCAGGCCGCTTACGCCGGCTGGGATTCCTCGGCGAGCTGGGCGAGCTGCTCGGCCTGGTGCTCGGTGGTCAGCGCCGAGATCAGCTCATCCAGTTCGCCTTCCATGATCCGGTCGATCTTGTAGAGGGTGAGGTTGATGCGGTGGTCGGTCACGCGCCCCTGCGGGAAGTTGTAGGTGCGGATGCGCTCGGAGCGGTCGCCGCTGCCGATCAGCGATTTGCGGGTGGCGGCGGTCTTCGCCTGCTGCTCGCGCGTCTGCACGTCCTTGATGCGCGCGGCGAGGATGGACAGCGCGCGGGCGCGGTTCTTGTGCTGCGAGCGGTCGTCCTGGCATTCCGCCACGATGCCGGTGGGCAGGTGCGTGACGCGCACCGCCGACTCGGTCTTGTTGACGTGCTGGCCGCCGGCGCCGGAAGCGCGGTAGGTGTCGATGCGCAGTTCCGCGGGATTCAGCACCACCTCGGCGATCTCGTCGGCTTCCGGCATCACCGCGACGGTGCAGGCCGAGGTGTGGATGCGGCCCTGGGTCTCGGTGGCGGGCACGCGCTGCACGCGGTGCCCGCCGGATTCGAACTTCAGCCGCGAGTACGCGCCCTGCCCCGCGATGCGGGCGATGATTTCCCGGTAGCCGCCGAGGTCGGAGGCGCTCTGCGAGACCACCTCGACCTGCCAGCGGTTGCGCTCGGCGTAGCGGCTGTACATGCGGAACAGCTCGCCGGCGAACAGGGCGGACTCGTCGCCGCCGGTGCCGGCGCGGATTTCGAGGAAGATGTTGCGCTCGTCGTTGGGGTCCTTCGGCAGGAGCTGCTTCTGCAGGTCCTGCTCGAGGCCGGCGAGGCGCTCGCGGGTCTGCCTGATCTCGGACTCGGCGAAGTCGCGCATCGCGGGGTCGCCGCTCATCTCCTGCGCCGCCTGCAGGTCGCCCTCGCCTTTCACGTACTGCTGGTAGAGCTCGACCACCGGCGTGATCTCCGCGTGCTCGCGCGCGAGCCGGCGGTACTGGTCCATGTCGGCGGTGGCGGTCTCGGTGGCGAGGAGCTGGTTCAGCTCCTCCAGCCGGTTCGAGAGCTGCGCGAGCTTGGCCGCGATGCTCGGTTTCATCGGCTGAGTCCGCTCATTCCGGCCGCGGAATCTGGTAGAGGCGGGTCAACAGTTGCGCCAGTTGTTCGCGGTCGTCGTCGCGCGCATGCGAGAGCGCGTGCGTCGGCGCGTGCGTGAGCTTCGCCGCCAACGCGTGCGAGAGCGCCTCCAGCACCGCCTCCGGGTCCTCGCCCTTCGCCAGCCGGCGCAGCGCGCGCTCCATCTCGTGGCGCCGCGCGCGCTCGGCGGAATCGCGCAGCGCCCGTATCGTCGGCACCAGCTCGCGGTTGCCGAGCCAGTGCATGAAATCGGTGACCTGGTTCTCGATGATCACCTCGGCCTGCGCCGCCGCGTTGCTCCTCACGTCCATGCCTTCGCGCGCGAGCTTGCCGAGGTCGTCCACGGTGTAGAGGAAAACGTCGTCGAGACCGCCCACCTCGGCCTCGACGTCGCGCGGCACGGCGAGGTCGATCATCAGCATCGGGCGGTGCTTGCGCGCGCGCAGCGCGCTCTCCGTCAGTCCCTTGCCGATGATCGGCAGCGTGCTCGCCGTCGAGGTGACGACGATGTCGTGGGACGCCAGCTTCGAGGGCAACTCGTTCAGCGTGATGGCGCTGCCGAGAAAGCGGTCCGCCAGCGCCTGCGCGCGCTCGAGGGTGCGGTTGGCGAACGTGATGCGCCGGGGATGCTGCGCGGCGAAATGGGTCGCGGTGAGATCGATCATCTCGCCGGCGCCGATGAACAGCACGTTCTGCTGCGAGATCGAGGGATAGATGCGCTGCGCGAGCCCGACGGCGGCGGCGGCCATCGACACCGTCGCCGCGCCGATCTCGGTCTCGGAGCGCACGGTCTTCGCCACCGAAAAGGTGCGCTGGAACAGCTTGTTCAGGAGCAGTCCCAGCGTCCCCGCCGCCTGGGCCGTGCGCACCGCCTGCTTGAACTGGCCGAGGATCTGCGGCTCGCCCAGCACCATCGAATCGAGGCCGCTCGCCACGCGGAAGGCATGCTTCACCGCCTTCTCCTGCGGCAACTGGTAGATGTACGGCTCGATCTGCTGGGGCTTCAGGCTGTGGTAGCCGGCCATCCAGTCCACCGCCGCGTGCGGGTCGGTGGTCGAGCAATAGATCTCGGTGCGGTTACAGGTGGAGATGATCGCCGCCTCCTTGACCGGGCGGTGGTCCACCAGCTCGCGCA
Organism: uncultured Streptomycetaceae bacterium; assembly: GCA_964433375.1. Classification (GTDB taxonomy): domain Bacteria; phylum Pseudomonadota; class Gammaproteobacteria; order Burkholderiales; family SG8-41; genus SG8-41. The sequence goes on along the minus strand of CAYSRR010000071.1, from coordinate 896 downwards.
GTGCCGTGATCAGGTTTTCGGCGTGAAACACCACCTGCTCGCGCACGACGAGCGGGGCGGTGGTGTGATTGATGCCGAACGCGAACAACTGCATGGCAGTGCCGGACCAATAAGAAGTCGACAAAAGGTTGATTATTATAGAACTATCCCCCGGCCTGCGGTGCGGCCGGGGGATATATGTGAAAGGGGTGCGCCCGGGGAACGGGCCGCCGCAGCGCTAAAGCTCGCTCTGGGACAGCAGGATGCCGGTCATCCGCAGGCCGTAAGGGGTGGCTCGTTACTCGTTACTCGTTGCTCGTCCACGAAAAACGAAGAACGAGAAACGAGTCACTTCTTCTCTTTATCGCGCGCGAACAGCGCGTCGAGCTTCTGCTCGTAGGCGTGGTAGCCGAGGAAGTCGTAGAGCTCGTCGCGCGACTGCATCAGCTCGACGACCCCCTTCTGCGTGCCGTCCTTGCGGATGCCCTGGTAGACCCGCAGCGCCGCCGCGTTCATCGCGCGAAACGCCGACAGCGGGTACAGCACCATGGCCACGTTGGCCCGCCCCAGCTCCTCGACCGTGAACAGCGGCGTCTGGCCGAACTCGGTGATATTGGCGAGGATCGGCACTTTCACCGCGTCGGCGAATTTCCTGTACATCGACAGCTCGGTGATCGCCTCCGGGAAGATCATGTCGGCGCCGGCCTCGACGCAGGCGCAGGCACGGTCGACCGCCGCCTGCAGGCCTTCCACCGCCAGCGCGTCGGTGCGCGCCATGATCACGAAATCGGGGTCGGTCTTGGCGTCCGCCGCGGCCTTGATGCGGTCCACCATCTCCTCCTGGCTCACGATCTCCTTGTTCGGGCGGTGCCCGCAGCGCTTCTGCATCACCTGGTCCTCGATGTGCATCGCGCCGG
>CAYSRR010000070.1:0-12440 GCA_964433375.1 uncultured Streptomycetaceae bacterium | reverse complement strand
TGTGCAGTTCCTCGCCGCCGATCAGGATGCCCCACGGCGAAACGTTGGTGCTGGCGTCCTCCGGCTGGAACGTGCGGTAGCCCCAGTAGTGGCCGATGCCGTTGATCACGCCCGCGGCGAAAAACGGTATCCACGCCATCTGGATCGCCCAGATGCTGATCCCGACGAAGCCGAACAGGGTGAAGTTGACGACGAGCATGCTGCCGATGCCGATGCGGTCGTGTATCGAGTAGACGTTGCGCTCGAGCCAGTCATCGGGCGTGCCGCGGCCGTACTTCTCCATGGTCTCGGCGTTCTTCGCTTCCTTGCGGTAGAGTTCAGCGCCTTCCCACAGCACCTTGTTGATGCCCTCGATCTGCGGGCTGTGCGGGTCTTCGGCGGTCTCGCACTTGGCGTGGTGCTTGCGGTGGATCGCGGTCCAGTTCTTGGTGACCATGCCGGTCGTGATCCACAGCCAGAAGCGGAAGAAATGGCTGACGGCCGGATGCAGGTCGAGCGCACGGTGCGCCTGGCAGCGGTGCAGATAGATGGTGACCGCGGTTATCGTGATGTGGGTAACCACGAGCGCATAGGCCACGTAGCCCCACCACGGCAGATCCCAAATCCCTGTAAACATTAGCCTCCTCGGTGGAAGTCTGTCAGTTGACGCTGCTGGCGCGCCTAGGTGTCACAGTGTACTGAAATTCACGCTTCAGGCATAGCCGAAAATAAAGTTTTCCCGGACTCTTGTGAAACGCAGTCAATTGATTCGAATGGGAATTATCAGAAAACCCCCGGCGCAATGCGTGAGTAAGACCGGTCGGGGCAGGTATGGTTCAGGTCGGCGGCTGCTTGCGCGATTCCGCGCGCGGGGCCGGGCCGGTTACTTTTCCCGCGTCATCGCCGCCGCGAAGAATCCGTCGGTGCCGTGCCGGTGCGGGTACAGCCTGAGAAACGGCCCGGTATCGAGCGCGATGCGTGCTTCGCGCAGGAGGTCCGAGCAATCGAGCGGCCGGAAGCCCGCGTGCTCCGCCAGGAAGGCGGCGGCGATGTCCTCGTTTTCTTCCGCGAGCAGGCTGCAGGTGGCGTAGACGAGCCGCCCGCCCGGCTTCAGCAGCCTTGCCGCCGCGCGCAGGATGGCGGCCTGCTTGCTCTTCAGTTCCTCGACCGATTGCGGCGACTGGCGCCACTTGAGGTCGGGATTGCGGCGCAGCGTGCCGAGCCCGCTGCACGGCGCGTCCACCAGCACGCGGTCGATCTTGCCGGCGAGCCGCTTCACGCGGATGTCGTTCTCGCTGTCGATCGAATGGGGAAACAGATTGGACAGCCCGGAGCGCTTGAGGCGGGGCTTGAGGCGATTCAACCGCGCCGCCGAGACGTCGAAGGCGTAGAGGCGGCCCTGGGAGTTCATCAGCGCGCCGAGCATGAGGCTCTTGCCGCCGGCGCCGGCGCAGAAGTCCACCACCAGTTCCTGCCGCCGCGGCGCGACGAGGTGGCACAGGATCTGGCTGCCTTCGTCCTGGACCTCGATCGCGCCCGACAGGAACAGCGGATGGCGGTTGAGCGCGGGCCGGCCCCTGACGCGCAGGCCCGACGGAGAATAGGGTGTCAGTTCGGCCTCGACGCCGCCTTCCGCCAGCTCGTGCCGCACCGCCTCGCGCCCGGCTTTCAGCGTGTTCACCCGCAGGTCCATCGGCGCCGGCTCGTTCAGCCCGCGGGCGAGCGCAAGCAGTTCCGCCTCCGTATGGTGCCGCCCGAGGCGTTCCACGACCCAGTCCGGCAGCTCGGCGCGCACCGGGAGGGAGAGGCCTTCGAGCGGGGCGGCCTTGACCTGCGCGAGCCAGGTTTGCTCGTTGGGGTTCGTCGCGCTGGCGAGCTCGCGGACGCTCGCGCCGGCGACGCGCGCCAGGTACGCGAGCAGGAGGTGTCGCGGCCCGGCGTCCGGCGCGAGTTCATCCACCGTGCGCTTGCGCCGCAGCACCCCGTAAACCGTGTCGGCGACGAAGGCCCGGTCGCGGCTGCCCAGCGCGCGCTGGTTGCGGAAGAAGTCGTGCAGGACCGAGTCGGCGGGGCGGTCGAGCTTCAGCACGAGCCGCAAAGCCCCTGCCGCCGCCTCGAGCTGCGTGCGGGTCAGGCTCACGGGAAAAGCAAAGGGGCGGGGTTCACCGGATCAACGGGTCGTGAATCCCGTGACGATCGAATCGAGCACTTCGCCGTTTTTCTCGATGTAGCGCAGCTTCACCGGCAGGAGATGGCGGTCCGTCGCGAGCCAGAACTCGAATCCGCGTTTTTCGCCCGGGTCGCGCACCCTTTCGAAGCGGCGTGTCCTGATCTCGCCGAGCGCCGTCTTGAGCGTTTCCCCTTCCACTTCGCGGTAACGATACTGTTTCAAGCCGCGCCCGTCGGTCACCTGGACGTTGAAGCCCGCGTTCGTCACGCCCTGAAAGGCGATCGCGTAGGCGAGGCTCGCCTGGTCCAGCGCGCCCGGCGGCAGCGCGACCGTCCGGGCGGCATCGCCATGGGCCAGCGTGAGCGTTCCCGCGACCCAGTCGAACTTCGCCGTCCTCGCGCCGCCTCTGCGCCCGGTTTCCTCGAAGAGATCGGGCCTGAGCCCGGTGGCGGTGACGGCGCCGCGGCTGGCGCGGCGCACGTCGTTGATCAACAGGGCGGCGATGCCCCTCGGCGTGGTCTCGCTGGTGACCTGGTAACGCTTGCCGTCGTGCTCGAATACCTCGCGGGTCTCCGCGATCCTCAGGTCGCCCATCATGATCGCGAACGTGAGCTCGACGCGCGAAGGCGGCGCGGCGGCGGCGGGGAGCGCGGCGCTCAACGCGGCGAGCATGACGGCGAGGTATTTCATCGGCGGGGGAGCGGAGAGATGACCGCTTCCGGGAACCGGCATTCGTCGTCGATCCTCACCCGGCCGTCTTCCAGCCGGAGCTTGGCCTCGATGAACCAGCGCACGGCCTGCGGGTAAATGCGGTGCTCCTGCGCCAGCACCCGGGCGGCGAGCCGTTCCTCGGTGTCTCCGGGCAGCACCGGCACCGCCGCCTGGACGATGATCGGGCCGCTGTCCACTTCCGGGGCGACGAAATGCACGGTGCAGCCGTGGAAGCGCACGCCCGCCTCGAGCGCGCGCCGATGCGTGTGCAGTCCGGTAAAGGCGGGCAGCAGGGAAGGGTGGATGTTGACGAGCCGGTCCTGGTAGCGCTCGATGAAGGCGGCGGTGAGGATGCGCATGAAGCCCGCGAGCGCGACGAGATCCGGCCGGTGCCGGTCGATTTCCGCGGCCAGCGCGGCATCGAACGCCGCGCGGTCGGGAAACGCGCGATGGTCCACGACGGCGGTGGCGATGCCGCGCGCCTGCGCCGTGGCGAGGCCGCGCGCCCGCGCGTCGTTGCTGATCACCGCCGCGACCCGGGCCGGCAGCCGCGCTTCCAGCAGGGCTTCCATGTTGCTGCCGCGGCCCGATATGAGGATGACTATGGATTTTTCGGTCATCTGTCGGTGAGGTGTGAGGAGTGAGGGGGGAGGCGCGGGGTTCGGATCGGCTTTTTCTCCTTACACCTCACACCTTACTCCTCACGCCTGTTAGACCAGCACGACTTGTGGGTCGTTCCGCCTGCGCTTCACGATGCGGCCGATGCGCCAGGCCGTCTCGCCGGCTGCTTTCAGCAGCCTGAGCGCCTTGCCGGCATCGGCGTCGCGCACCACCACCACCATGCCGATGCCGCAGTTGAAGACGCGGTAGAGCTCGTCATTCTCGATGGCGCCTTTTCCCTGGAGCCAGTGAAACAGCGGCGGCATTTTCCAGGCCGAGCGCTCGATGCGCGCCGCCAGGCGCTCCGGCAGGACGCGCGGCACGTTGTCGACGATGCCACCGCCGGTGATGTGGGCGAGGCCCCTGATCCTGACCGACCGCGCGAGCTTCAGCACCGGCTTCACGTAGATGCGCGTCGGTGCCAGGACCGCGTCGGCGAGCCGCCGGCCGCCGAGCTTCGCCGACAGGTCGGCGCCGCTGGCGGCGATGATTCTGCGGATCAGCGAATAGCCGTTCGAGTGCGCGCCGCTCGAGGCCAGGCCCAGCACGGCGTCGCCCTCGGCGATGCCCGAGCCGTCGATGATGCGGCTTTTCTCGACGATGCCCACCGCGAAGCCGGCGAGGTCGTATTCCCCCGCCGGGTACATGCCGGGCATCTCGGCGGTCTCGCCGCCCAACAGCGCGCAGCCGGCCTGCTCGCAGCCGCGGGCGATGCCCTTGACGACTTCGGTCGCGGTCGCGACGTCGAGCCGGCCGCAGGCGTAATAGTCGAGAAAGAACAGCGGCTCGGCGCCGAGCGTCAGGATGTCGTTCACGCTCATCGCCACGAGGTCGATGCCGATGGTGGCGTGGCGATCGAGCTCGAAGGCGAGCTTCAGCTTGGTGCCCACGCCGTCGGTGCCCGATACCAGCACCGGCTCCCGGTACTGTTTCGCGGCGATCTGGAACAGCGCGCCGAAGCCGCCGATGCCGGCGAGCACGCCCTTGCGCAGCGTCTTGCGGGCGAACGGCTTGATGTTTTCGACCAGCCGGTCGCCGGCGTCGATGTCCACGCCGGCATCGCGGTAGGTCAGCGGTCGGGGGACGGCGGGCTTATTCAAGCGGAATTTCCGGGAGGGGTGGGATCGCGACGTTTTGGGCTAAGATAGGCGCGCGCAAAGGCCGCCGTTCCGCTCCTTTGCGCCCCCTGCGTTGTCCAAGGCATGCGAATTTTACCGTAAATATGGCACCGCTTCGTTTCGGATTGCGTCCCGCATGAAACAGCTCGCGCTGGATTTCGCCGGGCTGCCGTTGCCCACCCTCGACAATTTCATCACGGGCCGCAACGGCGAGTTGCTGGCCAACCTGAGGCGCCTCGTCGCGCGCCAGGCGGGCGAGCGTTTTCTCTACGTCTGGGGGCGGCCCGGCAGCGGCCGCACCCACCTGTTGAAGGGCACGGTGGCGGCGCTGCAGCAGGCGGGGGGCGCGGCGGCGTACGTGCGATGCTCGGCCGACACCCGCTTTGCCGAAGGCCTCGACCATATGGACTGCGTGGCGCTCGACGACGTCGACCGGCTCGACGACGAGGGACAGGTGGCCGCGTTCGGGCTGTACAACGCCTTGCGCGAGAAGAACGGCGCGCTGGTGGCGGCCGGAGCCGCGCCGCCGGTGCAGTTGAAATTGCGCGAGGACCTGGTGACGCGGCTCGCCTGGGGGCTGGTCTACCAGGCGCACGCGCTGACGGACGACGAGAAGGCGCGGGCGCTGGCCGATCACGCCGCGGGGCGCGGCTTCCGGCTGCTGCCCGAAGTCAGCGATTACCTGCTGACGCGCTCGCGGCGCGACCTGCCTTCGCTGCTGGCGACCGTGGACGCGCTCGACCGCTATTCTCTCGAGACCAAGCGGCCGGTCACCGTGCCGCTCGCGCGCGAGCTGCTGCACGCGGGCGAGCAGCGCGGCCTGCCATCCGGCATGCGGGACTCGGAGGCGAGGAGTTGATGCAACGGCTGGTGTTGTTCGATCTCGATAACACGCTGCTCGCCGGGGACAGCGATTTCGAGTGGGCCCAGTTCCTGATCGAGCAGGGCGTGCTCGATCGCGAGGTGTACGAGGCGCGCAACCAGCAGTTCTACGACCAGTACAAAGCAGGCACGCTCGACATCCACGCCTTTCTCGACTTCCAGTTGAAGCCGCTGTCGCGGCACCCGCGCGGCCGGCTCGACGCCTGGCACCGCGATTTCATGGAGCGCAGGATCCGGCCGCTGGTTCGCGCCAAGGCGCGCGAGCTGGTCGATGCCCATCGCGGGGACCTGCGCGCCGTGATCACCGCCACCAACAGCTTCGTCACCGCGCCGATCGTGCGCGAGTTCGGCGTCGACAACCTGATCGCGACCGAGCCCGAGGAGCGCGACGGCGGCTTTACCGGGGGTGTTTCCGGCGTCCCGTGCTTTCGCGAGGGCAAGGTCACGCGGCTGGAAGCCTGGCTGGCGGGACGCGGGACCGGGCTCGCATCATTTGCCGAATCGTGGTTCTACAGCGATTCCCTGAACGACCTGCCGCTGCTCGAGCGCGTCACCCATCCCGTCGCGGTTGACCCCGACCCGACGCTGCGCGAGCACGCGAAGCAGCGCGGCTGGAAAATCATCAGCCTCGATGAGTGACCGCCTATAATGACGCCATTACGGATTCGAGCGGCGCGGCGCGCCGCTCGAATTCGTTCGTGAGAATCCAATGATCACCAAATTTCTCGGCCGCGTTTTCTCCGGCCGCCTGTTCGGTGTGGCGCAGCCGAAAATCATCGCGGCGGCGTCGCACGGCATCAACCGCAACTCGATCAGCTCGTGCGCGCTGAGGACCGCGCAAACGCTGCAGCGCGGCGGCTTCGCCGCCTTCGTCGTCGGCGGCGCCGTGCGCGACCTGATCCTCGGCGGCAAGCCCAAGGATTTCGACATCGCCACCAACGCGACGCCGGAAGAGGTGCGCGAGCTGTTCCGCCGCTCGCGGATCATCGGGCGCCGCTTCCGCCTGGTTCACGTGATGTGCGGCCCGGAGATGGTCGAGGTCTCGACTTTTCGCGGCGTCAGCGGCGAGGATGATGGCGACGGGCGCGTGGCCGACGAGCACGGCCGCATCCTGCGCGACAACGTATTCGGCACGCAGGAGCAGGACGCCACGCGCCGCGATTTCACCATCAACGCCCTGTTCTACGATCCGACGACGCAGGAAGTGTGGGATTACCACGGCGGCGTCGCCGACCTGAAGAAGCGGCGCCTGCGCCTGATCGGCGACCCCGAGCGGCGTTACCGCGAGGATCCCATCCGCATGCTGCGCGCGGTGCGCTTCTCGGCGGGCCGCGGGCTTGAGATCGACGCGGCGACCCGCCGCCCGATACGCAGGCTCGCGGGCCTGCTGGCGCACGTGCCGCCGTCGCGGCTGCTCGACGAGATGCTGAAGCTGCTGCTCTGCGGCCATGCCGCCGGGGCGGTGGCGCAGTTGCGGCGCGAGGGCCTGCACCACGGCGTGCTGCCGCTGCTCGACGCGGCCATGGGGCGCGCCGCCGGCGAGCGCTTCGTGATGGCCGCGCTGGCCGCCACCGACGAGCGCATACGCGCCGGCAAGACGGTGTCCCCGGGCTTCCTGTTCGCCGCGCTCCTGTGGCCCGAGGTCCAGGCCGAGTGGAAGGTGCTGGAAGAGAAGGCCATGCCGCCGATCCCGGCGCTGTACCAGGCGATGGACCACGTGATGAAGGCGCAGGCGGGGAAGCTCGCGATTCCTCACCGCTACGGCGCCGACATGCGCGAGATCTGGGCGATGCAGCCGCGCTTCACCCAGCGCGCCGGCAAGCGTCCGCACCGGCTGCCCGAGCACCCGCGCTTTCGAGCCGGCTACGATTTCCTGCTCCTGCGCTGCCGCAGCGGCGAAATGGACCCCGAGCTGGGCGAGTGGTGGACGCGTTTCCAGGACGCGGGAGAAACCGAGCGCAACGAGATGCTGGTGGCGGATACCGTGCCGGCGGGCGGCCGGCGGCGCCGCCGGCGGCGCAAGCCGCGCGGCCCGCGCGAGCCCGGACATGACGGCAACGCGAGCCCTACAGGCTAGCGCTTTGACACTCATCACTGCCTTCGTGGCGCTGGGCAGCAACCTGGGCGATCCGGCGCAGCAGCTCCGTGCCGCGCTGCGCGCGTTGGCGCAGATGCCGGAGACGCGGCTCGTGCGCGAGTCTTCCTTTTACCGCAACCCGCCGGAAGGCGGGCTCGTCCAGCCGGAATTCATGAACGCCGTGGCCCGGATCGAGACCGGCCTCGGGCCGCGCGCGCTGCTCGACCGGCTGCTCGACATCGAGTGCGCCCATGGACGCGTGCGCGATTACCCCAATGCGCCGCGCACGCTCGATCTCGACATCGTCCTGTACGGCGACAGCGAGGTCCGGGAGGAGGGACTCACGGTTCCGCACCCGCGCATGCTCGATCGCGCCTTCGTGCTCGTGCCGCTGGCGGAGATCGCGCCGGACGCCGTGGTGCCGGGCCGCGGCCGCGCCGCCGATCTCGTCCGCAACGTGAATGTCTCAGGCATGATCAGGCTTGAAAATCCGGGAACCGCCGATGAACGCCGATAGACGCCGATAAAATCAGTTCAAAGATCATGCTTTCGGGAGCACCGGCCCTGCAAATTGTCACGATGAAAAACCACTTCCAGCCGCGTCTGTTGGCGCGCCCCACGCTTGTAATTCGTGTTTTTGATCGGCGTTCATCGGCGTTCATCGGCGGTTGCGTTTCAGCATGACAGCGAAGCTGCCCGAAAAGTACCGCTTCATCGTCGTCGAAGGCCCGATCGGCGCGGGCAAGACCAGCCTCGCGCGGCTGATGAGCCGGCACGTCGGCGGCGAGGCGCTGCTGGAGGACCCGGACGCCAATCCCTTCCTGCCCGGCTTCTACCAGGACCGCGCGCGCTTCGCGCTGCCGACGCAGCTGTATTTTCTTTTCCAGCGGGTGAGCCAGTTGCGCGCGCTGTCGCAGCCCGACCTTTTCACCGGCACCACCGTTGCCGACTTCATGATCGACAAGGACGCGCTGTTCGCGCGCCTGACGCTGAACGACGACGAATACGCGCTCTACCGGCAGGTTTACGCGCAGATGAAGCCGCAGGCGCCGGCGCCGGACCTCGTCGTCTACCTCCAGGCCTCGCCCGAGACGCTGGTCGAGCGGGTGCGCCGCCGCGGCGTCGCCTACGAGAACGGCATGTCCGACGAGTACCTGGTGCGGCTCGCGGAAGCCTACGCGCGCTTCTTCTACCAGTACGACGCGGCGCCGGTGCTGACCGTCAATTCCGACCACCTCAATTTTGTTGATCAGCCCGGTGATTTTGCTTTATTGTTGAGCCGCATGGCGGGCATGCGCGGCCCGCGCGAGTTCTTTAGCATGGGCTGACGGCAGCAACCGCGGAGACGCAAAGACGCGGAGAACACGCAAAGCGTCAGATGAACCTACCGGGTTATTGTATTTTCGATATGACTTCTTTGCGATTCCTTTGTGTCTTTGCGCCTTTGCGGCTACGGGGTAAACCATGCGTGTCACGTTGACGGCGCTGCAGAAGATGGCGCAGGAAGGCAGCCGCATCGCGATGCTGACCTGCTACGACGCGAGCTTCGCCGCCGTGCTGGAGGAGGCGGGGGTGGATACCGTGCTGGTCGGCGATTCACTCGGCAACGTGCTGCAGGGGCACGAGTCCACGCTGCCGGTGACGCTGCGCGACATGGTGTACCACACCCGGTGCGTCGCGCGCGGCTCGAAGCGCGCCTTCATCGTCGCCGACATGCCGTTCGGCACGTTCCAGGTCTCGCCCGAGGACACCCTGCGCAACGCGGCGGAACTGATGGCGGCCGGCGCGCAGATGGTGAAGGTCGAGGGCGGCAAGCCGATGCTCGATACCATCGAGTTTCTCACTGACCGCGGCATCCCGGTGTGCGGCCACCTCGGGCTGACGCCGCAATCGGTGCACGCGCTCGGCGGCTACCGGGTGCAGGGGCGGGGCGAGGACGCCGGCCAGCGGCTGTTGCGCGAGGCCAAGCAGCTCGAGCGCTCGGGCGCCGGCATGCTGGTGCTGGAGGCGATACCCGCGGCGCTGGCGCGCGAGATCACCGCCGCGCTGGCGATACCCACCATCGGCATCGGCGCCGGCGTGGACTGCTCCGGGCAGGTGCTGGTTCTGCACGACATGCTCGACGTCTACCCGGGCAGGAAGGCGAAGTTCGTGAAGAACTACATGCGGCCCACCGGCTCGGTCCAGGGCGCGGTCGAGCTCTACGTCAAGGAAGTGAAGGCCCGGACCTTTCCCGGGCCGGAGCACAGCTTTTAGGGTTTTGTCGCGGAAGCCGCGACGAAATCCTTACGAGAGCCAGAAATTCCATGGATGTCATCCACTCCGCCTCCGACCTGCGGGAGCGCCTGCAGCGCGAGCCCAACAACGTGTTCGTGCCGACCATGGGCAACCTGCACGACGGCCACATCCAGTTGATCAGGCTCGCCAAGCCGCGCGCGTCCTGTACCGTGGTGAGCATCTTCGTGAACCGCCTGCAGTTCGGCCCGCGCGAGGATTTCGACCGCTATCCCCGCACGCTGGCGAACGATGCCGCGCGGCTGAAGGCAGCGGGCGTGGACGTCGTGTTCGCGCCGGACGAGCGGGAGATCTACCCCGAGCCGCAGACCTTCGTGGTCGAGCCCTCGGACCTGCAGTACATCCTGGAAGGCGCGCACCGGCCGGGGCACTTCCGCGGCGTGGCGACCGTGGTGCTGAAGCTTTTCAACCTGGTGATGCCGCACTCGGCGATCTTCGGCAAGAAGGACTACCAGCAGTACCTGGTGCTGCGCGACATGGTCAAGCAGTTCGCGCTGCCGATCGAGATCATCCCGGCCGACACCGTGCGCGCGGAGGACGGCCTCGCGCTGTCCTCGCGCAACGTCTACCTGTCCGCGCAGGAACGCCAGGAGGCGCCGCGGCTCTACAACGTGCTGAAGAAGGTCCGCGCCGAACTCGAGGCCGGCGCGCGCGATTTCCAGCGCATGGACCAGCAGGCGATGGCCGATCTGTCGTACTACGGCTGGCAGCCGGACTACGTCGCGGTGCGCCGGCAGGCCGACCTGCGCCAGCCCTCCGAGCGCGACCGCGACCTGGTCATCGTCGCCGCCGCGCGGCTCGGCCGCACGCGGCTGATCGATAACGTGGAAGTGATCCTGAAGTAGCTGGTGCCGGGAGAGAGAATCGAACTCTCATGGTGTTGCCACCGCGGGATTTTGAGTCCCGTGCGTCTACCAATTCCGCCATCCCGGCAGGAGCGGGGAATTATCCCGTAAACCCTCACCCCCAACAACATAGCCACAGAGAGCACAGAGAGCACAGAGTAAGGGCTTCAAGCGATTTGGGTCCGCACTTTGTTTGCTTTATTCTCTGTGTTCTCTGTGTTCTCTGTGGCTGAATTTTGAAGCTTTCTGATTTCGACTACGCGCTCCCGCAGGACCTGATCGCTCAGCATCCCGCCGCCGAGCGCGGGGCGGACCGGCTGCTGCGCCTGGACGGCGCGAGCGGCGTGCTGGAAGACCGCCGTTTCGCCGAATTCGCCGATTTCATTGCGCCCGGCGACGTCGTCGTCATGAACGACACGCGCGTGATCAAGGCCCGTCTCCCCGGGCGCAAGAAGACCGGCGGGCAGGTCGAGGTGATGGTCGAGCGCGTGCTGGCCGGCGGCGAGGTCCTGGCGCAGATCGGCGCGAATCACCCGACGCGCGTGGGCAGCACGCTGCTGCTGGCCGGCGCGGTGGAGACGACCGTGCTGGGGCGCGAACGCGAGTTCTTTCGCCTGCGTTTCGAGGGCTGCGACGACGCGCTGACGGTACTCGACCGCCACGGCAGCGTGCCGTTGCCGCTGTACATTTCGCGGAGCGCCGGTGAAGAGGACCAGGAGCGTTACCAGACGGTCTATGCGCGGGAGCGCGGCGCGGTGGCCGCCCCGACGGCGGGGCTGCATTTCGATGCGGCCATGCTGAACGCGCTGCGAGCAAAAGGCGTGGCGCTCGCCTACGTGACGCTGCACGTGGGCGCCGGCACGTTCCAGCCGGTGCGCGTGCAGGATCTCGCGCGGCACGAGATGCACGCCGAGTGGTACCGGGTGCCGCAGGAGACGGTGGACGCCATACTCCAGGCCAGGAAGCGCGGCGGGCGCGTGCTGGCGGTGGGGACGACGACACTGCGGGCGCTGGAGAGCGCGGCGGCCGGCGGGGAACTGAAGGCGGGCCGCGACGAGACGCAGCTCTTCATCCTGCCCGGCTACCGTTTCCGCGTGGTCGAGCGCCTGCTCACCAACTTCCATCTGCCCCGGTCCACGCTGCTGATGCTGGTTTCCGCGTTCGCCGGCATGGATAATGTGCGCCGCGCCTACCGCCACGCCATCGGGCAGCGCTACCGCTTCTACAGCTACGGCGATGCGATGCTGATCGAAAGAGCAAACCTCTAACCGCCGAGGACGCGGGGGACGCTGAGGAAAAGCGACCCGATACGAATCAAAATGGGAAATCAGGCATCGGCTTATCAATTCATGTCAACAACTGCTCTTCGACCTGTTTTCCGGATTGAAATTTATTATGGGGTTTCCCCCGCGTCCTCTGCGTCCTCTGCGGTGAGCGTTTATGGAATTTAGCGTCACAGCGACGGACGGCGCGGCGCGGCGGGGGAGGCTCACGCTACCGCACGGCGTCGTCGACACGCCGGCGTTCATGCCGGTGGGCACCTACGGCACCGTGAAGGCGATGAGCCCGCAGGAGCTGAAAGACCTCGGCGCGCAGATCGTGCTCGGCAACACCTTCCACCTGTGGCTGCGGCCGGGTCTCGACGTGATCGGCGCGCACGGCGGGCTGCATCGTTTCATGGGCTGGGACGGCCCCATCCTCAC
>CAYSRR010000069.1:0-12635 GCA_964433375.1 uncultured Streptomycetaceae bacterium | reverse complement strand
GCAAGTCGCTCAACAACGAGCTCGAGGTCGTCGAAGGCATGCAGTTCGACCGCGGCTATCTCTCGCCCTATTTCATCAATAGCGCCGAGAAGCAGATGGTGATGCTCGAGAGCCCGTACGTCCTGCTCTACGACAAGAAGATTTCCGGCATCCGCGAGCTGCTGCCGGTGCTGGAGCAGGTGGCGAAGGCGGGCAAGCCGCTGCTGATCATCGCCGAGGAAGTCGAAGGCGAGGCGCTGGCCACGCTGGTGGTGAACAACATCCGCGGCATCCTCAAGACCTGCGCGGTGAAGGCCCCGGGCTTCGGCGACCGCCGCAAGGCCATGCTGGAAGACATCGCCATCCTCACCGGCGGCGTCGTGGTCTCGGAAGAGACCGGCATGCAGCTGGAGAAGATCACCCTGAAGGAACTCGGCCAGGCGAAGCGCATCGAGATCGGCAAGGAAAATACCACGATCATCGACGGCAACGGCGACACCAAGGGAATCGAAGGGCGCGTCAAGAGCATCCGCGCCCAGATCGAGGAAGCGACCAGCGACTACGACAAGGAAAAGCTGCAGGAGCGGGTTGCCAAGCTCGCCGGCGGCGTGGCCCTGATCAAGGTCGGCGCCGCGACCGAAGTCGAGATGAAGGAGAAGAAGGCACGCGTGGAAGACGCGCTGCACGCGACCCGCGCGGCGGTGGAAGAAGGCGTGGTGCCGGGCGGCGGCGTTGCCTACCTGCGTGCCCGCGTCTCGGCCAAGCCGAAAGCGGACAACCATGACCAGGAGGCGGGCATCAAGATCGTGATGCGCGCGCTGGAAGAGCCGCTGCGCTGGATCACCGCCAACGCCGGCGACGAGCCGTCGGTGGTCGTCAACAAGGTGGTCGAGGGCAAGGGCAATTTCGGCTACAACGCGCAGAGCGGCCAGTACGGCGACATGGTGGAGATGGGCGTGCTCGATCCCACCAAGGTCACCCGCACCGCGCTGCAGAACGCGGCCTCGGTCGCGGCGCTGATCCTCACGACCGATGCGATGGTCGCGGAACTGCCGAAGGAAGACGCCCACGCCGGCCACGGCCATGGCGGCATGGGTGGAATGGGCGGGATGGACATGTAACTGCCCGCTGGAGCGAACGCGAAAGCGCGCCGCTCAGCTGGGGAGAAACGGACCATACGGCCGTTCCAACTCGCGAATTCGAGCGGACCAGCGAAAGCTGGCCGCTCAATACGCGAAGAGTCAAAAAGAGAGGCCCCGCGCGAGCGGGGCTTTCTTTTTGTCGCGGTTGCCGAAGCGAATGAGGGGCCGCGTCCGTCATCCCCGCGAAGGCGGGGATCCAGACCGACAGAAAACCCCGATAGCGGGGCTTTTTGTTGCCTGCTCGACTGGAATGCAGCACTACGTTTATCGTTATTTTTCTTGACGTTGGCGCGTTTTAACGTTTTAATACCGCGCTTTCCGGCCAGCTTGGACTGAGTGGCCGGAGTCTGATCAGCCTCGCAGTCGTTGTTCCCGGAGGCCGGGTAGCTCAGTTGGTAGAGCAGGAGACTGAAAATCTCTGTGTCGGCGGTTCAATTCCGTCCCCGGCCACCATTCAAATTCAGTTTCAAGTTACAAGATGCAAGGTACAAGAAACAACTGCACTCATCTTGAGTCTTGTCCCTTGTAACTGAATTTCAATCCTGCTGCTGATCGCCGAATCCGCCGCCTTGCGCTGACGGCGGCTTGGGCGCCGGTTTGGACGCCGGCGCGGGCTCGACGGCGAGCCACTTGAACGCAACGCGCTCGAAGCCGTCGCCTTTTTCCAGCACTTCGCCCACCTGCAGCTTGCGCGGCTTGTTCCCGATCATCACGCCGAACGTCTCTTCCGGGTAATAGCCTTCGGGCTCGAACAGCAGGCTGACCTCGCGGTCCGGCCCCGCGTCCGGCGGGAGCAGCACGGTCTCGGCGAAATGCTGCATGGCTTTCTGGTCCCGCACTTCCCAGTTCCAGGCTTCGTCCTGCTTGAAGCCGAGCTTCTTCAGCCGCAGGAACTGCGGTTCCTTGGAAAAAATTTCCGCGCCGACCTGGCTCAGGTTCTGGCGGTCCGTCTGCAGCCGGCGCACGATGCCCACGCACCATTTGTCGGCGCCCTCCAGCCGGAACGCCATGAGCGCGCCGATCTTCAGCGCGCCCTGCGCGCGCCGCGCGGTGACTGCGCCCAGGCCGCGCAGGCTGATGTCCTTCAGCTTCCAGGTCTCGATCGCGGCCGTATCCGGCTTGGCGGCTTCCTGCTCGCCGTCGTCGAACTGGACGTTGAATTTCTCCGTCTCGTCGGCGATGATCGCCTGGTCGGTCTTGCCGACCAGCTGCTTGATCGCCTCGAGGCCGAACACCACCTCGACGCTGTTGGAGAGCCGCGTGCGGGCATGCTGGCGGCGCGGCGGGTTGTCGCTCCAGTAGAGGAGCAACCGCTGCAGTGTCTCGATTTTTTCGGCCTTGGTGAATTCCTCGCCGAACTGCGGTCCCGCGACGCCCTGCGGCGCCCGCATGCCGTCGAGCATCTCCTGCAGGCGGACCGCCGCGGTGCCGGGACCGAAGAAGCGCATGGTTGCCGCCGCCTGGAGGTCCTTGGGGACCGCCAGCGGCGCGCGCGCGTGCGCGAGGTCGAGGTACAGCGGCAGCCGTTCTCCAGGCGTCTCGCCATAGGCGAAACTGCTTGCAAGGCGCGCGGATATGCGGGCAGTCAAATCGATCTGGCGCGGCGGCAGCGATTGCGGCGCTGCGGCCTCCAGCATGACGGCGCGCGAGAGCTCCAGGCGCGCCGTGGTGGGCAGCGTGTCCCAGGGATAGGGGCGTACCGGCACGGCCGCCCGCCGCTGGGCGTGCGCGAAGGCGTACAGGTGGTAGAGCGCGGACCACATGCTTTCGGGTTGGCCGGCGTAGCGCATCAACCCGAGCTGCATCTGGTGGAAAATCGCGCGCATGGCGCGCACCGTGATGAGCGCCGTCTGTTCCGTCAGATCGCTGCGCTTGGAGGCTTCGATCTGAAGGACGATCAACCGGTAGGCGTCGGCCAGCCGTTCCCAGAAGTCCATCAGCGCCTGCCACTGCCGGAAGCGGTCCGCCGCGCGCCTGGCCTCGCCCGCGAGGTATTCCGTCATCAGCAGCTCCGCGCAGGGCTGGCCGGCTTCGTCCACCATGGAGATCACCTTCAGGCGGCTGTCAGTGCCGAAGCTGGTGGCGCTGGCCAGCGATTCCAGCCACGCGGACACTTCCTCGACGGCCTTGAGAGGCTCGTCGAGAGGCAGCTCGGAGAGCAGCCTGGCCGCTTCCGCCGGGCTGTTCATCGGGTGGCTGCTTCGCTGCCCGATCGTCTGTTGCAGCCAATCGAACATGAGGCGCTCTCGGGTGCGCCGGGATCGCAGGCGCGCCGGTATTTGGAGAAAGGGAAGGGTATTATGCTGCCGGGACGCGCCCGCGCCAACCTGGCGCGGGTGGTGCTAGCCGCGGCCGTCGTTTTTCAGCACGTCCATGCCCGCCTGCAGGCAGCGCTCGATGCGCGCTTTCTCGCGCGCGATCGACTCGTCGGTCCATTCCCAGAAGCCGTGTTTCGCCTTCATGCCGACGCGCCCCTGCTCGACCATGGCCTTGACGGAAGGCGGGTAAGCCGTCTCGGAGTGGAGGTGGGGGTAGAGCGCGGTTCCGACGAGGGCATTGGTGTCCCAGCCGGACATTTCCTTCTGCAGCATCGGGCCGCAGGCGATGAAGCGGAAACCGAAACCGTAGCGCACCGCGATATCGATGCCCTCGGCCGAGACGATGCCGTCCTCGATGAGGTAGAGCGCCTCGCGCAGCATGGCGTGCTGCAGCCGGTTGCCGACGAAGCCCGGCACGTCCTTCTTCACCCAGATCGGCGCCTTGTCGAGCGCTTTCATCAGCGCGACCAGGCCCTCGGCCACTTTCGGGTCGGTGAATTCCGCGCTGACGACCTCGACCAGCGGCACCAGGTGGGCGGGCATGAAGAAATGCAGGCCCGCGACGCGCGAGCGGTGCTTGAGCGATTTGCCGACCTCGGTGATCGGGAAATTGGAAGTATTGCTGGTGAGCGGGATATCGGCGCGCGCCAGCGCCTCGATCCGCGCGAACAGCTTCTGCTTCAGCGGCAGGTCCTCGAGCGCGGCCTCGACCGCGAGGTCGATCTCGTTCCACGGCAGGTCTTCGAGCGCGGCATGGATCTTGACGCCGCCGGCGTTGTCCTGGGGCGCCCCCAGCTTTTTCAGGCCGGTCGCGATGCGCGCGGGTAGCGCATCGCGCGTTTTCTGCGACGGGGTCATCACGTGCACGTTCCACCCGGCGGCGGCGAAAAGGATGGCGATGTCGCCGCCCATGATGCCGCCGCCGATGATGGCGACGCCGGATGCTTGCTGTGTCATTTTCTGTCTCCGATGACGGAAGTCAGGGGATTATAAGAAAGAAAAACGGCGCGGAGGTCCGCGCCGTTTTTCTTATCGGGGCCGGCTCAATTGCTGCGGGTGGCGGTCCACTGCGCCTCGGTGCCGGTGTCCGACAGCTTGAACGAGCCCTGGATGGTGTTGCCGGATACGCGGCCGGTGTAATCGCGGCGCAGGGTGCCGCTGGTGCCGGTGATCTCGTGGATCGAGAAGCTCAACTGGTCGCCGACGAGCTTCACGTTGCGCAACTGCCCCATCTTGCCACTGTCGAGCTTGACGAGTCCCTCGACCTGCTGGAATTGCTGGCGCAGGGTGAGCTCGTATTCCTTTTGGCCGCTGCCGGAGACGCTCCAGCGCCAGGTGCCTTCCACCGGCGCCGGGACGATCCACAGGTAGGCGGTGCGCCCCTCGACGTTGTCGGTCTGGTCGGGCTGCCAGTCGTCCATGCTGAAGGCGTGCGAGACGACGCGCGTGCCCGGCTTCATGCGCAGGATGGTCGGGCGCAGCTTGAGGTTCAGGCTCGGTAGGAGATAGAGCGTGAGGACGGTGGCGTGGCTGAAATCGGTCTGGAAGATGTCGCCGTTGATGAATTTCGCGCGGTCGGAGACGCCTTCCTTGGCGGCGGCGCGCTCCGAGAGCCTGACCATGTCCGGGTTGAACTCGACGCCGACGGCATGGACGCCGCGCTTGGCCGCGGTGATGACGGTGCGCCCGTCGCCGCTGCCGAGGTCGTAATGGACGTCCTTGGGCGTCAGCTTCGCCATGTCGAGCATGCGCTCGACCAGCGCCTGCGGCGTCGGCACCCAGATGACGTCCTTGCCTTCCTGGCCGACCTGCGGCGTGAACTCCTTGTTCTGCGCCGCCGCGGTGCCGGGCAGGGCGAGCGCCAGGGTAGCGAGCAGTGTGACGATAAAGCGGGCGGTTTGCGCCTTCAAGCAGTGCATGGGACTCTCCGTAGTGAAGTGAATGGCTAAACAGTATTATCGCTCATCATTGTTTTTCGAGGCGCCCGTCCACCGTGACCCCGCCGGCGACCATCGCATCGATCTCGGCATCGCCGTATCCGACCTCGCGCAGGATTTCGACGCTTTGCTGGCCCAGCTTGGGCGCCGGGGCCCACTCGCGGCGCGTGCCGGTGGACCATATGTTGGGGGACCGCATGACGCGCGTTTTGCCCTCGGTGGGATGGTCTTTTTCCTCGAAGAACCCGACGTCCGCGAGGTGCGGGTCGTCGATCAGGCTGTCGAGCGTGTGGTACGGCATCGCCGGCACGTCGCAGCGGTCGAAGATCTCGAGCCACTCGGCGGTGGTCTTCGCCTTCAGCACTTCCATGCGCAGCTGGAAGTACTCGTTGACGTGGGCGAAGCGTGCCGGGATCGTGGAGAAGCGCGGATCGGTCTTCAGCTCCGGCCGGCCGACGGCGTCGAAGAACGCGAACGCCTGGTCATTGGTGTTGGCCGAGATGCAGATCCAGCCGTCCTTCGTCGGGATCGGCTTGCCGAGCGGGTCGAGCAGGCGCGGATCCCCGGTGCCGCCCAGCGGCGGCAGGAACGTCTTGAGGTACAGGTGCTCTTCCATCACGAACTTGACCAGGTTCTCGAACATCGGGATGCCGATCGAGCAGCCCTCGCCGGTGCGCGTGCGCCCGTAGAGCGCCATCGTGATCATCTGCGTTGCGATCATGCCGACGACCTTGTCGGCCACGACCATCGGCACGAAGCGCGGCTCGCCGCTGGCGCGGTGGTTCAGCGCCGCCATGCCGCCCGAACCCTGGATGATGGTGTCGTAGGCCGGCTTGTCGCGGTAGCGGCCGCCCTGGCCGAAACCGTACATGCCGCAATAGATGATCTTCGGGTTGATCGCGCGCACGTCCTCGTAGGCCAGCTTCAGTCGCGCCATCGACTGCGGGCGGTTGTTCCAGATCATCACGTCCGTGCGCTCGATCAGCCGCGTTAGCGCCGCGCGCCCCTTCGCGTCCTTGAGGTCCAGCACGATGCTGCGCTTGTTGCGGTTGAGATGCAGGAACTTGGCGCCCATGCCCGGCGTCACGGACTTGCCGTTCAGCACGCGCACCAGGTCGCCCGCCTTCGACTCCACCTTGATCACGTCGGCGCCGTGGTCGGCGAGGATCTGCGTGCACAGCGGCCCGACCACGACCGAGGTCAGGTCGAGGATGCGCACGCCCTCCAGCGGACCGCCCGCCATCAGCGGGCGCTCCAGGGCGGAAGGATGAAGGATGAGGGATGAAGGATGACCTGCTGCCTCATCGGAACTCCGCTTCCGCCGAGAGGGCGAGGGCGCCGTCGGCGTTCAACGCCCACAGTTTCGCGGTCTTGTTGTCGGCGGAGGGCTCGCCGGCGATGGTGATCGGCTGGTTGGCGAACAGCGCGCGGACGTTGCGCGAAGCAATGTAGTGGATCGGCGTCGAGGCGTGGGTGCGCGCGAGCTCGAACGCGAGCAGCGTGGTGAGACCTCCGTTCATCACGAGGCCGGGATAGCCTTCGACCTGGGTGACGTAGGGCAGGTCGTAGTGGATGCGGTGGCCGTTGAAGGTGAGGGCGGAGTAGCGGAACAGCATCACCGGGTCGGGCGTCACCACGCGGCTCCAGACCGCGCGTCCCGGCGCCGGCTGCGGTGGTTGCGGCGGCGTGCCGCCGGGCGCGGCTTCGCGGTAGACGACGTCCTGCTCCTCGGTGATGGCGAGACCGCGCGGGCCCGTGATGTCGGTCTTGATCGTCACGAACACCATCTGCCCGGTGCGGCCCTGCTTGAGGTTGACGGCCTGGATGACGGAATCGCGGCGCACTTCGTCGCCCACGCGCAGGTCGGCGTGGAAAGTGGTGCGCTTGCCCGCGAACATGCGCCGCGGCAGCGGCACCGGCGGCAGGAAATCGCCGCGCTCGGGATGGCCGTCGGCGCCGATCTGCGACTGGCGCACCACGCGCGGGAACAGGATCTGGTGCCAGCCGACCGGCAAGGGGTCGCCCATCTTCGGCATGGGATCGGCGCGGTCGAGCGTGGCGGCGAGCCGGTGCACGGCGGGCACGGTGACGTAATCGACGTCCGACTCCTTGTTGCCGATCCACTCCTTCAGTTTTTCCAGGTCTTGGGTCATACGCTTCGCTTTAAAAGACATTAGCCACAGAGAGCACAGAGGACACAGAGAACACCCATATCCAACGCCGGTCGAGTTTCACGATTCGGCTTTTCTCTGTGATCTCTGTGTTCTCTGTGGCGGATTGCTCTTGATCTTATCGGCGTGAATCGGCGTTCATCGGCGGCAAAATTGGTTTTTGATCTTATCCGCGTTCTCTGCGGTGAGAGGTTTACCGCGTCGCGGCGAGGGTCTTCGCCTCGCGCGCCTTGATCGCATCGTAGCGCCGGATCAGCCGCTCGGCGCGCACCACCACCGGGATGTCGATCATCTTGCCGTCGATCTGGAACGAGCCGCGCCCCGCCGCCCGGGCCGCCTTGTCCATCTCGATGACCTTGCGCGCGTAGGCGACTTCCTCCTCGCCCGGGGTGTATTCCTCGTTCACGATCTTGACCTGCCCGGGGTGGATGCAGCCGGCGCCGTCGAAGCCGAAGCGGCGCGCCCGGCGAACCATCAGCCGGAATTTTTCCCAGTCGCTGAAATCCGCGACCGTACCGATGAATCCCAGCGGCATCACGCCGGCGGCGCGCGCGGCGACGATCATGCGCGCCTTGGGGGCGAGCAGCACGTCCTCGTCGGGCTGCGCGTTCAGGTCGAGCGCGAAATCCTCGCCGCCGATCAGCATGCCGACGGTGCGCGGGCTGGCGCGCGGGATCTCGTCGATGCGGGTGAAGGCGTCCGCGGTCTCGATCATGACGAGGAATTTGGTGTGACCGGCCTTCATGCCGCGCTTCTCCTCGAGATCGGTGACGAGCTGGTCGAGCAGCCGCACGTGCGAGGCGCTGTCGGCCTTGGTGATGGCGATGCCGTCGACGTCGGGGCCGATGCTGTGCTCGAGGTCGCGCACCGCGAGCGACAGCGGCTGGTTGATGCGCACCACCACGTCGGCGCCGCCTTTTCTCACGCGGGCGGCGTTCTTCTCGACCAGCGTGCGCGCCTTTTCCTTCTCGGCCGGCGGCACCGCGTCCTCGAGGTCGAGCTGGATCACGTCCGCGGCGCGGGTGTGCGCCTTGTCGACGAATTTTTCCACGTTGACCGGCACGTAGAGCAGGGACCGCCACACCGGCAGATCGGGTTTCATGCTTCTTCCTCCTGTGAATTCGGGGCGGCGCCTTCGCACACGGCGCCGGTCGCGAGCAGTCGCGCGTAGGCGTCGTCGTTCACGCCGACTTCGCCCAGTAACTGGCGATTATGCTCTCCTAGGCGCGGCGCGGGCGTGCGGATCGAGCCCGGCGTGCCCGAGAGTCGCGGCACCACGTGGTGCATCGGGAACGAGCCCATGTCGGGATCGGGGTAATCGGCGATGAGCGCGCGCGCGAGCACGTGCGGGTCCTCGAGGATCTGGCGGATGTCGTAGATCGGGCCGATCGTCACCTCGGCCTGCTCGAAGAACGCGACGTTTTCCGCCTGCGTGCGCTGCGTGATGAACGCGCCGATGAGCGCGTCGAGTTCCTCGGCGTGCTTCACCCGCTCGGCGTTGGTGCGATAGCGCGGGTCGTCGATCAGTTCCGGCCGCCCGATCGAGCGGAACAGGCGCTCGGCCATCTTCTGCGTGGACGAGGACAGGCAGACGTAGAGGCCGTCCCTGCAGCGGTAGGCGTTGCGCGGCCCGGCGTTGGTGGAGCGGCTGCCGGTGCGCGGCTTGACCTTGCCGGTCAGGCGGTAATTGGCGGCCTGCGGTCCCAGCACGGCGAGCATCGGGTCGAGCAGCGGCAGATCGATGACCTGGCCGCGCCCTCCGTTTGCCTCCACCTCGCGCAGCGCGATCATCGCCGCCGCGGCGCCGTAGAGTCCCGCGACCGTGTCGGCGAGATACATCGGCGGCAGCACCGGCTCGCGGTCGGCGAAGCCGTTAAAGGAGGCGAAGCCCGACATGCCTTCCACCAGCGTGCCGAAGCCGGGACGCCGCCGGTAGGGGCCGTCCTGGCCCCAGCCGGAGATGCGCACGATGACGAGCCTGGGATTGAGCGCGAGCAGCGCGTCGGGGTCCAGCCCCATTTTTTCGAGCGTGCCGGGGCGGAAGCTTTCCACGAGCATCGCCGCCGTCGGCACCAGCCTGGCGAGCAGCTCGCGCCCGCCCGCGTGGCGCAGCTCGAGCCCCAGGCTCTTCTTGTTGCGCGCGTAGATTTTCCAGTTGGTCTCCACCCCGGCGGTCTGCCAGGCGCGCAGGGTATCGCCCGCCGGCGGTTCGACCTTGATCACCTCCGCGCCGAAGTCGCCGAGGACCTGGGTCAGCATGTTGCCGGCCACCAGGCGCGAGAGGTCCAGCACGCGCACGCCTTTGAGCGGTCCGCCGGCGGCGGGATCGTACGACCGGCGCGGGACCGCTGCGGTCATTCGGGCTTGATGTTGGCGTCCTGCGCGACCTTGCGCCAGCGGGTGATCTCGTTGACGATGAAGCGGGTGAACTGCTCGCGCGTCATGGGGCTGGGCTCGGAGCCTTCGATCGCGAACTTCTGCTTCAGCTCGGGCGACTGCAGCGCCTTGCCCAGCTCGGCGGAGAGCCGGTCGAGGACCGGGCCCGGCGTCTTCGCCGGCGCCGCGATGCCCCACCAGAATTCGGCGAAATAACCCGGGACGCCGGACTCGCTGATCGTCGGCATCTCCGGCATGAAAGACGAGCGCTTCTCGCTGCCGACGGCGATCGCCTTCAGCCGTCCGGCCTTCACCTGGTTCATGGCCGAGGGCAGGCTCGTCATCACCATCTGCGTGTGCCCGCCCATGAGGTCGGTCAGCGCGGGCGCGACGCCCTTGTACGGTATGTGCGCGATCCGGATGCCGGCCATGCGCGCGAACAGCTCGGTCGCCATGTGGTTGTGGCCGCCGGTGCCGGTCGAGCCGTAGTTGATCTGGCCGGGCTTCGCCTTCGCCAGGGCGACCAGTTCCTTCACGTTTTTCACCGGCAGCGACGGGTGCACGACCGCGAGCAGCGGTCCCCGCGCCATCATGCCGATGTAGGCGAAGTCGGCGATCGGGTCGTAGGCCATCTTCGTGCGCAACGCCGCGTTGGCGGTGAACGACGCCTGCACGTTCACCAGGGTGTAGCCGTCGGGAGCCGATTTCGCGACGTGGTCCGCGCCGATCATGCCGCCGGCGCCGCCGCGGTTGTCGATGACGACCTGCTGGCCGAGCCCGGGGCTCATGGCCTGCGCGGTGATGCGCGAGAGCACGTCGTTGCTGCCGCCGGGCGGGTAGGGCACGACCAGGCGCACCGGCTTGGCGGGATAGGTTTGCGCGCCGGCGCCGGGCAGCAGCCCCAGCGCGCACAGAGCGAGTAACAGGACGCGTGGCAAGTTCATCGATTTCTCCCAGGGTTGTTTTATGCGGATGGCGTGGCTGGCGGTGCGGCCCGCCGGGCGAACGTCAGCGGTGCTCGGCGCCGCTCGCGAGCTGGCGTTCGATCTGGCGCGATTCGCCTTTCAGCAGCTGCGCGACCTCGGTCGCGCGCTTCTCGCTCATGCGGCTGGAGATCGTGGATACCGACAGCGCGGCGAACGCGATCCCGCTCTGGTTGCGCAGCGGCTGGCCCACCGAGCGCACCCCGGCCAGCCCCGGCACTTCGCGCATGGCGTAGCCCAGCTTCTGCGAGCGCTTGACCTGCGTGAGCAGGCTGCCCTGGTTCAGGCCGTATTCGGGCAGTCGGCCGGAATTGGCGCCGACGACCTTCTGGATTTCCTCGTCGGGCAGCGCGGACAGGATCGCGAGCGAGCCGGTGCCGACGCCCAGCGGCCGGCGCATGCCGATCTCGAGCGTGAAGGTCTTGATCGGGAACGTGCCCTCGCGCCGGTCGAGGCACACCGAGTCGAGCCCGCTCCTCTGGGTGAGAAACACCGTGTCGCCGGTCGCTTCCGCGATGCGCGTCAGCGCCGGATGGCAGATTTCGCGCAGGTTGAAGCGCGGCGTGGCGGTGAGGCCGAGCTCGAACACCATCGGCCCGAGAAAATAGCGGTGCGAATCCGGGTCCTGCTGCACCATGCTCTCCGCTGAAAGACATTTCAGCATGCGGTGCACGGTCGGGCGCTGCAACCCGGTGCGCGTGGCGAGATCGAGCAGGCGCGAACCGCCGCGGTTGTGCGCGGCGATCTCGCGCAGCAGCGTCAGCGCGCGTTCGATGCTCTGGGTGCCGGTGAGGCGGCCGCCGTCGTCGTCGTCGGTCTTGCGTGGCATGAAAGGTTGAGTCCGTATCGTGAGCGAAGCGGCATTATGCCACCAGAAACGGTTCTGGCAAAACGGCGCGGGTCCGCCGGGTCACAAGGGAACGGGCGCCCGATCCGCCTGTGTCATATTCTGGACTTTTGGAGCGCCGGCGTCCGGCGCCGTCCGCGCCGTTCCGGCGCGGCCATCCGCTTCTGGGGTAAAATCGCCCCTCTCCCCAACCCGGTTTCCCCACCACCGCCATGAATACCCGCGTCCCCGCCGCCCCTCGCGTCAGTTCCGCCGGCGCGCGCTTTCGCGCCGCCGTGGCGGCCGAGCACCCGCTGCAGATCATCGGCACCATCAACGCCTACCACGCGCGGCTCGCCGAGCGCACCGGCTACCGCGCCATCTATCTATCCGGCGGCGGCGTCGCCGCCGGCTCGCTGGGCGTGCCCGACCTCGCCATCTCCACGCTCGACGACGTGCTGACCGACATCCGCCGCATCACCGACGCGTGCGAGTTGCCGCTGCTGGTGGACGTGGACACCGGCTTCGGCGGCGCCTTCAACATCGCGCGCACGGTAAAGTCGCTGATCAAGTTCGGCGCCGGCGCGATGCACATCGAGGACCAGGTGATGCAGAAACGCTGCGGCCACCGCCCGAACAAGGAAATCGTCAGCAAGGAGGAAATGGTTGACCGCATCAAGGCTTCCGCCGACGCCAAGACCGACCCGGATTTCGTCATCATCGCCCGCACCGATTCGCTGGCGGTGGAGGGGCTGGATGCCGCGGTCGAACGCGCGGTGGCCTGCGTCGAGGCCGGCGCCGACATGATCTTTCCGGAGGCGATCACCGAGCTGTCGGAATACAGAAAGTTCGCCGATGCGGTGAAGGTGCCGATCCTCGCCAACATCACCGAGTTCGGCAAGA
>CAYSRR010000068.1:0-12721 GCA_964433375.1 uncultured Streptomycetaceae bacterium | reverse complement strand
CGCTTGATCATCCCGCCCTTGCCCGCGGCGTCGCGCCCCTCGAAGATCACCACCACCTTGAGCTTTTCGCGGACGACCCAGTCCTGCAACTTGACCAGCTCGCCCTGCAGGCGGAACAGCTCCCTGAAATAGACCTGCCGGCCGATCGTCTCCCGCACGGGTTGGCCGGAGATATCGGCGAGGAGCCGCGCCATGCGGTCATCGTCGACCTCCATCTCCAGCTCCTCGTCGAAGCTGTCGATCATTTCGCCATGGGCGCGGCGAAACAGGGCGTGGGTGTCTTCGTCCATTGCCGGGATGCCAGCGAGCTGCGGCCCGGTCAACCGCCTGAAGCGGTCTCGCGGGGCTCCGGGGATATCATCACGAGAAATGGCAGCTCGCCCTTGTGGAGCAGCAGGGAGCCCGTCGCCATGACCACCTGCTTCCGGGTTTTCTTGGTCGCCGAGTCGAGCTTGTACGCAGGCTTGCGGATCCATACTCTTTCCGCGTTCACCTGATTCATGTGATTCATGAACGCACGCACGATCTGGCGCGCAGGCTTGCTGAACAGGCCCGCATCAGCCTTGAAATCATAGACCTGGCTGGCCCCGGTATCGGCGGACATGAGTGTGGCGCGGAATGAGGCGTCCATGGGAAAAGAGCGTAAGAGAATGCGGATATGCGTATTTGACGCGTGAAATATTTCAGATTCGCGACGGTACACCGTACCTGCCGGGGCCGCGGGTGCCCTACTACCTGCAAGGTGGGACGCAAGAAGCAGGGGCGTCCCCGGGGCCATCTACCCGTAGCGGCCCGTGATGTAGTCCTCGGTGCGCTTCTCTTTCGGGTTCATGAAGATCTGCGACGTGTCCCCGATCTCGATCAGCTCGCCCAGGTGAAAGAACGCGGTCCGGTCGGACACGCGGGCCGCCTGCTGCATGTTGTGGGTCACGATGACGATCGTGTAGTTGACCTTCAACTGCATGATCAGGTTCTCGATAACGCTCGTCGCGATCGGATCCAGCGCCGAGCAGGGCTCGTCCATCAGGATGACATCGGGACTGACCGCGATCGCGCGCGCGATGCACAGGCGCTGCTGCTGGCCGCCCGACAGCCCGGTGCCGGGCGTGCCGAGGCGGTCCTTGACCTCGTCCCACAAGCCGGCGCGCTGCAGGCTCGACTCGACGACAACGTCGAGCTCGGCCTTCGACGAAGCCAGCCCGTGGAGACGCGGCCCGTAGGCGACGTTCTCGTAAATCGACTTGGGAAACGGATTGGGCTTCTGGAACACCATCCCCACCTGCGCGCGCAGCAGCACCACGTCAACGCTTGGGTCATAGATGTTGCGCCCGTCGACGGTGATGGCGCCGGTCACCCGCGCGCCCGCAACGGTGTCGTTCATGCGATTGAAGCAGCGCAGGAAAGTCGACTT
Organism: uncultured Streptomycetaceae bacterium; assembly: GCA_964433375.1. Taxonomy (GTDB): domain Bacteria; phylum Pseudomonadota; class Gammaproteobacteria; order Burkholderiales; family SG8-41; genus SG8-41. The sequence goes on along the minus strand of CAYSRR010000068.1, from coordinate 11,310 downwards.
GCCGCATCCCGAGGGGCCGATGAACGCGATCACCTCGTTCTGCATGATCTCGACCGTCACGCCATGCAGGGCCTCCGTCGCGCCGTAGAACACCTTCACGTTATTGGCGCTCAGCTTGACGTTGCCGTCACCCGCCTGCCGTTCCGTCCGCCGGGCGGGCGTCGCCTCCTCCCTGGTGCGCATCGTACCCAACATCCGTTCTGTGGCACTGATATCCATATTACCACCTTGTCTCGAAGCGTTTTCGCAGCCAGATGGCAAGCGAGTTCAGGCTAAGCATCAGCATCAGCAGGACGATGATCGCGGCCGAGGTGCGCCCTTCGAAGAAGTTTCGCAGCTCGTTGGCCTGCCACAGATAGATCTGCACCGGCAGTGCCGTGGACTGGTCGAACGGCGTCGAAGGCACGCTGGCGACGAATGCGCTCATTCCGATCAACAGCAGAGGGGCCGTTTCGCCCAGCGCCTGCGCGACGCCGATGATCGTCGCCGTCAGTATCCCCGGCAGCGCCAGCGGAAGAATGTGGTCGGTCATTGCCTGCACCCGCGAAGCCCCGACGCCCAGGGCCGCGTCCCGGATCGAGGGCGGGATGGCCTTCAGCGTCGCGCGAGTCGCGATGATGACGGTAGGCAGGGTCATCAGCGTGAGAACGAGGCCGCCGACGACCGGCGCCGACAACGGCAGCTTGAACCACAGGATGAATACCGCCGCGCCGAGCAGGCCGAACACGATCGAAGGCACCGCCGCGAGGTTGTTGATGTTGACCTCAATGAGATCGGTTATCTTGTTCTTGGGCGCGAACTCCTCGAGATAGATCGCCGAAGCCACGCCGATCGGAACGGCGAGCAGAATGACGATGATCATCATCATCAGGGACCCCATGAACGCGCCGGCCAGCCCCGCCGATGCCAGCGAGCTGCGGGAGTCGGTGTTCATGAAAATCGCGGTACTGAACCTGTTTTGAATCACCCCTTCCGCGTGGAGCCTGTCGGCCCAACCGCGGGTGCGCGCGCTCAACTGCTGCCGGTCGTCGGCCAGGCTGCGGTCGATGTTGCCCTTGAGCCAGACGTCCACGTTGGCGTCGGCGAGCAGCTTGAGCTTCAGCGTCTGGCCGATGATGCCCGGATCCCTGACCACCCTGTCCCGCAGGGCGAACCGCTCGCCCGTGGTCACCAGGCGGATCGCGTCGCGCGGGTGATCGGCGGATTCCGGCAGCACCTTCTTGAGGGAGCCGAGAATGATCTGATTGAAATCCACGAAGCCCAGCTCCGATTCCCAGGCCTGCATGCGCTCCTCGAACCTGGCCGGGGTCTCGCCCGGCTCCCGGACCGGCTTGGGACCGACCTGTATCACTTCGCGGTCGAAGTGAACGTCCATCACGAAGGTGGCCTGCCAGAACGCGGGCAAACCTTTCGAGAGGATGGATACGAACAGCAGCGCGACCATGGCGAGCGAGGTTGCCACCGCGGCCATGCCGAGCAGGCGGAAGCGCACTTCTTCCCACTTGCGCCGTTTCAGGGAAGCAACGATACGACTGTGGACGTTTGCGTAGCCTTCGCTGGCGTTGTTGTTCATGCGGGAACTCGTCTATTCGTATTGTTCGCGGAATCTGCGCACGACCATCAGCGCGATCACGTTGAGGACCAGCGTCATCGTGAACAACGCCAGGCCCAGCGCAAACGCGACCAGCGACTGCGGGCTGGCGAAATCCTGGTCGCCCGTGAGCTGGTTCACGATGGACACGGTGACGGTCGATACCGCCTCGAACGGATTGGCCGTCAGCACCGGCGCATTGCCGGCGGCGAGCACCACGATCATCGTTTCGCCGATCGCGCGGCTGACGGCGAGCAGGATGGCGCCGACGATACCCGGCAAGGCGGCCGGGAGCACGACCTTGACGACCGTCTCCGACTTCGTGCCGCCGAGGGCGAGCGAGCCGTCGCGCATCGCCCTGGGCACCTGCGTGATGATGTCGTCGGAAAGCGATGAAATGAAGGGGATGATCATGATCCCCATCACCACGCCCGCCGTGAGCGCGGAGGTCGCGCGGATTTCCAGGCCGATGGAGGCGCCGAGCGACGACAGAAACGGACCGACGATAACGAGCGCGAAGAACCCGTAGACGATGGTCGGAATGCCGGCCAGCACCTCGATCACCGGCTTGGCCGTCGCCCGCACCGAGTGCGCCGCGTATTCCGCGAGATAGATGGCGGTCATCAGGCCCAGCGGTATCGCGACCAGCATCGCGATGGCGGCGACCAGCAGCGTGCCGGCCATCAGCGGCAGCATGCCGAAACCTTGCTGCCCCTCAGTACCGGCGGTCGCGAATCTCGGATTCCACGTGGTGCCGAAGAGAAAGTCGGTGGGCTTGACGAAGGAGAAGAAATGTATTGCCTCCGCGAGCATCGACAGCACGATGCCTATCGTCGTCAGGATCGCCACTGCCGAGCAGGCGATCAGCAGCACGTAAATCGCGCGCTCGACCTGGTTGCGGGCGCGCGTCTGCGCGGTCGTATAACGCCACGACCAGAAGAGCCCCGCCGCCGCCGCCGTGGCCATTGCCGCCGCGACGACCGCCTGTCCGGTCACCGTCAGGCGGTGCATGTAGGCCGCCGCCGCCCGCTCGTAGGCCTGCGTGTTGTCAAGCACGCCGAAACCCGTCGCGAGATTACCGATGCGCCGCAGCAGCACGCGCTGCTGCGCGGGGTCGGCGGGCAGATGCTCGGCCGGCAGGCTGCCGAGCACCATGGCGTCTATCGCCTGCACGCCGAATATCCGCCAGAGCACGTAGACGGCGAACGCCGGTACTGCGGCGCGCAGCACCGCGAGCACCCCATGGTAGACCGGACGCGAGTGCGGCCGCTCGGTGCCGGTGCCGGCGATCTTCCGGCTGCGCATCAGACCGAACTGATACGCGAAGGCGGCCAATATCAGCAGCACGACCGCCACGGTGAAGTTGTTCATCTGCCCCTGTCTTCTGATTGTCTCAACGCGAATCGGGGCGGAACCCGCAGGGACCGCCCCGAAACAGGGTTCTACATCAGATCACGCTCTTGCGCTTCTTGATGTTTTCGATCACTTCCTTGCGCTCCTTGGCGTTCAGCGGAATCAGGCCCGCTTTGTCCAGAGGACTGCCGGTGCCCGAAACCTGCGGTGACACATAGTATTGCGTGAACTCAAGCAGGCCGGGGATGACCCCGACGTGCGCGCCCTTGATGTAGATGAAGAGCGGCCGGGAAACCGGGTATTTACCCGATTCGATGGTCTCGAGGCTGGGAGTGACTCCGCTGACCGTGGCCACCTGCAAGCGGTCGCGGTTTTGCTCGTAGAAGCTCAGTCCGAACACGCCTACCGCGGTACGTTGCGAATCGAGTCGCGCAAGCGTCTCGGTGTAATCGCCGGCGATTTCGACGACCCTGCCGTCGGCGCGTATCGCCAGGCAGAGGCTGTTGCGCGCCTTGCTGTCGGTCATCGCCTTGACCTCGGGAAGCGAGTTGCAGCCCGGAACCACGGTTTTCTCCTCGTAGACTTCACGCGTGCCGTGGTTGGAACCCGGAATCACGAGCACGATCTCCTGATCGGGCAGGGATTTGTCGATCTGCGACCAGCGCGTATACGGGTTGGCCACCATTTTCCCGCCCTGCGGCACTTCCTTGGCGCCGGCGAGGAACACGTGCCGGGGCTGCAGCGCGAACTTGCCGCCGTCGCGGCGCGAGGCGAAGACGATGCCGTCGAAGCCGATCTTGACCTCGATGATGGAAGTGACGCCGTTTTTCTTGCAGTTTTCAAGCTCGGCCGTGCGAATCTCCCGCGACGCGTTTGCAACATCGATCGTGTTCGGTCCCACCCCCTGGCAGAACTGCCGGAAGCCGCCCCCGGTCCCGCCGGAGCCCACAACCGGCACTTTGAACTTCGTGAACGACCTGCCGAACTCCTCGGCCACGATCGACGTAAACGGCAATACGGTCGATGAGCCTGCCGCCTGGATCACGTCGCGCGCCAACGCCGGCTGACTGAGTGTGAATTCTGCCGCCGTCGTCACCGCAAGCGCCAGCGCTGAGAGTCGAAGTTTCATTGTAGGAACGCCTCCAGAAAGTGAGAAAAATACGGATGCCGGCCACGATGCGCGCCACCCGCTGCGACAAGCCCGCGCAACACAGCAACCGACTTTCCGGAGAATAGCGGCGCGATATTTCAAATCCATGACAAAGTTCAGAAAGTTGGGGGGCCAATCCGAGCATTTCATGCCGTAGGTATTCTTTAAAATCAATTACTTATTTAATTTCTGAGATACGCTCTCCCCCGACCGGCGCTCGGCGTAAAGCCAGTTCATCACCGCATAAGCCAGCAGGGCACCTCCCATCTGCGCGCCCAGAAACGGCGCCACATCCATGGGGCGGATACCCGCAAATGTGTCGCTCGCCGCGCGCGCAAGCGTGACGGCCGGATTCGCGAACGACGTCGAAGCCGTGAACCAGTAGGCAGCGGTGATGTAGGCGCCCACCGCAAAAGCGATCACGCCGGGGCGGGTCCGCGCGCAGCCGACGATCACCGCGACGAGACCGAAAGTCGCCACGCTTTCGCTCCACCACTGGGCGGCACCGGTCCGTTCCTTCATTGATGCGGAAAACAAAGGCTCGCCGAACATGAGATGCGCCGCGGCAACGCCGGCATAAGCAGCCAGCACCTGAACGAGGACGTAGGCGGCGGCTTCCCGCCACGCAAGCGCTTTGTCCAGCGCCATGACCAGCGTCACTGCAGGATTGAAGTGGGCCCCGGAAACCGGCCCGAAAGTCAGGATCAACGCGGCCAGCGCGGCACCCGTGGCAATCGCGTTCGCGAGCAGCGCAAGCGCAATATTGCCGTCCGCGAGACGCTCCGCCATGATGCCGGAGCCGACCACGGTCGCCAGGAGAAAAGCGGTGCCCAGCGCCTCCGCAGCCAGGCGCCTTGTCATTTCGTCTTGCCGATTTCGTCCAGCTTCTCCTGCAACGACATCTGGCCAAGCTTGCTCAAAGGCAAACTCACGAACAACGTGATGCGCCTGCTGAGTTGCGTGTAGGCGACAAGAAATGCCTTCTGTTTCCCCTCGTCCGAACTCCCGGCTGCCGCGGGATCGGGCACGCCCCAATGAGCCGTCATCGGCTGGCCAGGCCAGATCGGACAGACTTCTCCGGCCGCGTTGTCGCAGACGGTGATCACGAAATCCATTTTCGGCGCACCGGGCTGCGCAAACTCGGCCCAGTCCTTGCTGCGCAGGCCGGCGGTCGAGAGGCTGTTTTTTTCCAGCAGGTCAAGCGTCAGCGGATGCACCTCGCCCTTGGGATGACTGCCCGCGCTGTAGCCCTTGAACCTTCCCCCGCCCAGATTGTTGAGCAGCACCTCGGCCATGATGCTGCGCGCGGTGTTGCCGGTGCAGAGGAACAATACGTTCATGACTTTGCCGGACATAACGCCCTTCCCCGATCAACTCAGGCCGCCTTGCGCGGGGTCCGCCCCCGGGTCCCGGCTTGCGGAAGCGAAGCCGGCACGCACGACCTGCCGCCGCAGCAATTCTCGGTAAGGAATGAAACCAGCCCGATCATGGTGTCGAAATTCGCGCTGTAGATGACGAACCGTCCATCCTGCCGCGACCGGACCAGGCCCGCGAGGCTCAGTTCCTTCAGGTGGAACGAAAGCGTCGCGGGAGGCAAATCCAGCTTCCCCGCGATCACCCCCGCCGCCAGGCCTTCCGGCCCCGCGGTCACCAGCAGGCGGTAGATGCCGAGGCGCGACTCCTGCGCCAGGGCGCCGAATGCCTGCACCACGCTCTTCGTTTTCATATTTCCAAATATATGGAAATATAAGCATGCCGTCAAGCACGCGCGGCGGGTTTACAAACGTGTTCGCATTCGCCGGCGACCCGCGAGGAAGCGCAGCGCGGCAGCATCAAGGGAGACGCCTTCGGCAGCCCCTTCAGTTCGTGGCCCGACGGCGCCGCCGCCGGCCGGCCGCGCTCGGCCACGGCGGTCATCCGCCGCACGGACGGCGGGATAATCGGAACCTGAGCGCGTCAGCCCGCGCGGCGCACCGCCGCGGCGATGCGCCCGGCAGCCGCTTCCCTCACGGCGCGCTTTATTGAGGAGCTCGCCATGATGGCTGCGCGCCGAGCACGGCGGGAATCTCGCCGAAGAGATCGACAAGGTGGTCGGCGCCCAGTTGCGCCACGGGACGGTCGCTGTAGCCGTAGGTCACCGCGACCGAGACCACGCCCGCCGCGCGCGCGCAATCGACGTCGACCGAGCTGTCGCCGATCATCGCCGCGGCTTCGCTGCGGCCGCCCAGCGCGCTGATCGCCGCCAGCAGCGGCGCGGGATGCGGCTTGCTCTGCGGCACGGTGCCGCGCGCGATCAGCACGCCGAAATAGTCCGCGATCCCAAGGGCCGACAGGATGCGCGCGGTCGGCTCGGGGCGCTTGTTGGTGCAGATGCCCAGCGTCGCCCCGGCGCGGCGGAACGTCTCCAGGGATTCCGCGACGCCGGGATAGAGCTGCGTGCGCTCGACGGCGTGGACGTCGTAGTAGCTGGCGGCTTGTGCCCGGATACGCGCGAGCTCCGGCGCCTCGAGGCGCACGCCGCGCTGCCCGAGCACGTGCTCGATCGAACGCTCGAGTCCCAGACCGATCAGCTTGAGCGAGGACTCGAAATCGACCGCGCCGCATCCGGCCAGCGCGAGACCGTGGTTGAGCGCGGCGTGGATGTCCGCCGCGCTGTCCACCAGCGTGCCGTCGACGTCGAAGATGATCGTGCTCGCGCGCATCGTCGGGCCGCTCAGGTAATGGCGTGGCGCACCTTCGCGGATAGCCACTCCGAGATGACCACCGTGACGAAGATGGCGATGAATATGACCGTGACCTGTGGCCACGCGAGCGTGGACACCGAAGCGTTCAGTTGCAGCCCGATGCCCCCGGCGCCCACCAGCCCCAGCACTGTGGACTCGCGAATGTTGATGTCCCAGCGATAGACCGTGATCCCGGCAAACGCCGGCAGTATCTGCGGCAGAACGCCGTAGGCGAGCTGCTGCGGGCGCGAGGCCCCGGTCGCCACGATCGCCTCGACCTGCACCGGGTCGACCTCCTCGATCGCTTCGTAGAGCAGCTTGCCGACGAAACCGATCGAGCGCAGCGCAATGGCGATGATGCCCGCCAGCACGCCGGGCCCCACCACGGTGACGAGCAGCAACGCCCAGATCAGCGAGTTGATCGAGCGCGACGACACGATGACGAGGAGCGCCAGCGGGCGCGCCAGCGCGAGGCTCGGCGTCGTGTTGCGCGCGGCGAGGAACGCGATGGGGAAAGCGATGAGCGTCCCCAGCAGCGTGCCCAGGGTCGCGATGTTGAGCGTGTCCCACAGCGGCACCCACAATTTCTCCATGTACGACCAGCGCGGGGGCACCATGCGCGTCGCCAGGTCCCAGGCCTGGGTGTGCGCGTCCATCGCGAATTCCCAGATGGTGTGCCCGGAGATGAAGCGCAGAGACTGGACGAACAGCAGCGTGCCGATGAGCCAGCCGGCCCAGATGGCGAGCTGTCGGCGCCGGTCCCTGCGCTGCCAGGCGCGAATCCCGCCGTGCGCGGTCACCGGCATTACTGGAACCTCCTGCGGACATGGCCGGAGCTGTACTCGGCGACCATCACGATCGCGATGATGACGAGCAGGATCGCGGCGGCGGTGTCGAACTCGTAGCGGTCGAACGCGGTGTTCAGCGTCGCGCCGATGCCGCCGGCGCCGACGATGCCGATCACCGCGGATTCGCGGAAATTGATGTCGAGCCGGTACACCGACAGGCCGATGAAGCGCGGCATCACCTGCGGCTGGACCCCGTAGTTGATCACCTGCCACCACGAACCGCCGGTGGCGCGGATCGCCTCGATCTGCGCGCGGTCGGCGCCCTCGATGCCCTCGGCCAGCAGCTTCGCCATGAAACCGACCGTGGCGACCACCAGCGTCACCATGCCGGCGAGCGGCCCGAAGCCGAACATCTTTACGAACAGGATGGCGATGATCACTTCCTGGAAGGTGCGCGAGAGCGCGATGATCCCGCGGCACACGAAGTACACGGGCGCCGGCGCCAGGTTGCGCGCCGCGCCCAGCCCGATGGGGACCGAGAGCGCCACGCCGATCACGGTGGACGTGGCCGCCATGGTCAGGCTCTCGAGGATGCCGTCGGCGATCTCGCTCCAGCGGCCCGCGAAATTCGGTTGCGCGAACGCCGACACGAAACGCCAGCCGCGCTCGAGCCCCTCGGCGACGCGCGCCCAGTTGATCTGCAGCGAGCCGACGGCGAGAACCAGATAGAGCAACGCGCCGAGGTAGATGCCCCAGCGCAGCCAGGGGTTGCCGATGAGCGGCGGCAGCCGCCAGGCGCGGGGAGCGGCTGCGGCGACGCTCACGCGCTTGCCGGAGCCGCGCCGCGCGCGGGATCGCGCGGCTCGTCCTCGTCGTCCTCGCGGCGGATGGTGGCCTGCCAGTCCTCTTCGCCGTAGATCAGGGTCAGCACCTCCGGCGTCAGCTCGCGCGGGCCGCCGTCGAACACGATCTCTCCCCGGCACAGGCCGACCACGCGCACGGCGAACATCTGGGCGAGCGCCACGTCGTGGATGTTGATGATGGCCGCGAGCCCGCGCTCGGCGCAGACCTCGCAGATGAGCCGCATGATCTGGCGCGAGGTCTTGGGATCGAGGCTGGCGGTCGGCTCGTCCACCAGCAGAATGGCCGGATTCTGCATGAGCGCCCGCGCAATGCCCACCCGCTGCCGCTGTCCGCCCGACAGCGCGTCGGCGCGCTTGTCCACGAACTCCGCGAGCCCGACGCGATCGAGAAAGCGGAATGCCTGGTCGACGTCGGCTTGCGGATAGCGCCGCGCCCAGCTCTTCCAGAATCCGGTGTAGCCAAGCCGGCCCGAGAGCACGTTCTCCATCACGGTCAATCGCTCGATCAGCGCGAATTCCTGGAAGATCATGCCCATGCGCCGGCGCGCCCGCCGCAGCGCGCCGCCGCCGAGCGCCGTGACCTCCTCGCCGTCGAGCATGACCTGGCCCGACGTGGGCTCGACCAGGCGGTTGACGCAGCGGATGAGCGTGCTCTTGCCCGCGCCCGACGGCCCGATCAGGGCCATCACCTGGCCCGCGGGCAGATCGAGGCTGACGTTGCGGACCGCGAGATCACCTCCCGCGTAGCGCTTGGTGAGCGCGCGCAGCGCGAGCATGGGGCCGGGCGTGCCGCTCATTTACACGCGTAGCCGACGCCCATGGCCTGGTCGATCTTGCGCACGACATCCCAGTGCTCCTTGTAGGTGATCGGCGTGAACTTCTCCCGCGGCGGGCTGCCCTTGCCGAATTCCTTCTGCAGCTCGGTCCCCTCCCAGGAGAAGGTGAGGAAGGCCTCGCGCACCTTCTTCGCCAGGTCGGGATGCAGGTTGTAGACGTGGCCGTAGGCGGTCGTGGGGAAGGTCTGCGACTTGTAGATAGTGCGGATCCTGGAGCCGTCCACCACCTTGCGCGCGATCATGCGCTTCATCACCGAATTCGCCACGGCCGCGGCATCGTAGTCCTTGTTGACCACGCCGATCACGGAGTTGTCGTGCTTACCGGAGAACGCGGTCTTGAAGTCCTTGTCCGCCACGAGCTTGAATTCCGAGCGCAGCAGCGCCGACGGCGCCTTGAAGCCCGAGCTCGACGTGGGGTCCGTGAATGCGAGCGTGCGCCCGCGGATGTCCTCGACCTTGCGAATCGGCCCATCGGCGTGCGCGATGATCTCCATCTCGTAGCCGAACTCGCCCTTGTGCGAGGCCATGACCGCCGCGGGAACGAAACCCGCGCAGTTGACCGCCAGCGGCGCGCTGCCGCTCGAGAATCCCGAGACGTGCAGGCGCCCCGCGCGCATCGCCTCGATCTGCGCGGCGTTCGACTGCACCGAGAAGAACACCACTTTCTTGCCGGTCAGCTTCTCCACGTGGCGCAGGAACGGGTCCCAGGCCTTGCGGTAGACCTCGGGGTCTTCCACCGGCGTGTAGGAAAAGATCAGCGTATTGGGATTGAGCCACTGTTTGGCTTCCGCCGGAGCATCCGCGACCAAGTCACCGTCGCGGTCGCAGTAGCGGGCGTCGAGCGCTCCGTGCGGGCACGCCTGCGCGAGCACCGACGGGGCGAACCCGGTCCCGCATGCGATCAACAGAGCAAAAATGAGCTTGCCAAGCATTGGCATTGTATCCTCCCTCCGGTTGACTGCCCGCCCAGCGCGGGCGCTCCGCGTCCGCCGACGCGACATCTTCTTCTACGGGAAGAATACCAGAACCGGGGCCGGGACTATGCACCCGCGCGCCGGACCGCCGCGGCGATGCGCTCGGCGCAGCGGCGCACCTGGGCGCCATCGCTCCCCTCGACCATCACGCGGATGAGCGGCTCGGTGCCGGAGGGCCGCAGCAGCACCCGCCCGCTCCCGTCGAGATCGGACTCGACCTCCTTCACCGCGCGCCTGACCGGGGGACTCGACATCGCCTTGCCGCCCTTGCCGAGAGGCACGTTGATCAGCACCTGCGGATAGAGCTCGAGCGAGCCGGCGGCTTTCGCGAGCGTCGTGCCGCCCTCGGCCAGCGCGCGCAACACCTGCAGCGCGGAGACGATGCCATCGCCGGTGGTGTGCTTGTCCAGGCAGACGATGTGGCCCGAGTTCTCGCCGCCCAACCGCCAGCGGCGCTTCAAAAGCATCTCCAGCACGTAGCGGTCGCCGACCTTCGCGCGCGCGAAAGGAATCTTGAGGCGGGCGAGCGCGTGCTCCAGCGCCAGGTTCGTCATCAGGGTACCGGCCACGCCGCCGGCCAGCTCGCCCTTCTGCTTGCGGTGGCGCGCGATGACGTAGAGCAGCTGGTCGCCGTCGTAGAGGCGGCCGGCGGCATCCACCATTACCAGCCGGTCGCCGTCGCCGTCGAGTGCGACGCCCAGATCGGCCTTGTGGCGCTTCACCGCCGCCTGCAGCGCCTGCGGCGACGTGGCGCCGACGCGATCGTTGATGTTGAACCCGTCCGGATTGACCCCCACCGTCTCGACGTCGGCGCCGAGCTCGTGGAACACGTGCGGCGCCACGTGATAGGCGGCGCCGTGGGCGCAATCCACGACGATGCGCATGCCGCGCAAATGGAGGCTCGTCGGAAACGTCGTCTTGCAGAACTCGATGTAGCGGCCCGCCGCGTCGTCGATGCGGCGGGCCTTGCCGAGCCGGCTCGATGCCATGCATTTCAGCGGCCGCGATCGAGCGCCAGCTCGCGCGGCCGCT
>CAYSRR010000067.1:0-13000 GCA_964433375.1 uncultured Streptomycetaceae bacterium | reverse complement strand
CACGATCAGGGCGTAGGACACCGCCAGCGCCGCGGTCCAGGCGAACGTCGCCCACGGCGCGCGGCCCGCGACCTCGGCCACGAAGTAGGCGTTGAAGACCGCGGTGATGACGACGGTGGTGTAACCGGAGTTGGCGAAGTCGTACATCGCCCAGGAAACAACCTCGCGCGGACGCACGCCCTCCGCGAGATTGTTTCCTGAATGGGGGTTACCCAAGATATTTTCTTTGAGGAATCCGCGGGCCCGGAGAGATCATGCCCATCACACCGGAGCAGCCAGCAGAATATCGCAGCCTGAATCCGCGATTATTTAGCGGATTCCTCTTCGGGCCAGTTCTTGATGTAGCTCTTCAGCAGCCGGTTCTGGAACGTGGTTTCCCTGATCACGGCATTGGCGACGTCGTGGAAGGAAATCACACCGATCAACTGGTCGCCTTCCTTGACCGGCAGGTAGCGGATATGTCCCTTGTTCATGATCTCGCGCAGGCTTTCGAGCGAATCCTCGGGATTGCCGCACACGGGATCGGCGATCATGACGTCGGCGACCTGGAGGCCGGCGAGGCTGCCGTTGCGCGCGCCGAGCGCTTTCAGTATTTCGCGGAAGGTCAGCATGCCGGCGAGCCGGCTGCCGTCCAGCACCACCAGCGAGCCGATGTCGTTCTTCACCATGACGTTCAGCGCTTCCGCCACGGATCCGCCCGGCGCGATGCTGAACACGGCGCTGCCCTTCATCTTGACGATATCGCGGACGATCATCCCAGCCTCCCTTCAATGCCTGTGGAGCATCATAGCAAGGAAAAGGGTGCCAGGAACCCTTTTCCTTCTGGAAATCATTTTATATTCAACAGCCTATGGACAGAAAAAGGGTTCCTGACACCTTTTTCAGGACCGCCGAAACCACCGAAAGGAAAGCGTGAGCCGTAATTCGTAATCCGTAATCCGACGACTTCAAGAAGACAGGCGGGATTAGTCGATTCACGGCTCACGACGCACGCTTCTCGGATCACGCTGCTCAAATGACGCCGCGGCGCTTCAGGTCCTGCATCTGCTCGTCAGTGTAGCCAAGGCCCGAGAGCACTTCACCGGTATGGGCACCCAGCGCCGGGCCGACCCACTTCGTCTCGCCGGGCGTCTCGGACATTTTCGGCACGATGCCGGGCAGCCTGAGCGTCCTGCCGCCCCCGATCCCGAACTGCTGGATCATCGCGCGCGCCGCGTAATGCGGGTCGCGCGCGATGTCGGCGATGTCGTAGATCTTGCCGCTCGGCACGTCGGCCCTTTCCAGCACCGCCAGCACGTGATCGAGGTCGTTCGCGGCGACCCAGTCGCCGATCACCTTCTCGATCTCTTCGGTGCGGGCCACGCGCCCGTCGTTATGCGCGAGCGCCGGGTCGTCCGCGAAATCGGGACGCCCGATCGCGTTCATCATGCGCTTGAAGATGGAATCGGCGTTAGCGCCGATCACCACGTACTTGTCGTCGCGCGTGACGTAGGTATTGGACGGCACGATGCCCGGCAGCGACGCCCCGCTTCGCTCCCGCACGAAGCCAAACATGTCGTACTCGGGCAGCACGCTCTCCATCAGGTTGAACACCGCCTCGTAGAGCGCGACGTCGACGACCTGGCCGCGCCCGCCGTTCGCGTTGCGATGGTGCAGCGCCATCAGCGCGCCGATCACGCCGTGCAGCGCGGCGATGGAATCGCCGATCGACACGCCGACCCGCACCGGCGCGCGGTCGGGATGCCCGGTCACGTAACGCAGCCCGCCCATGGACTCGGCGATCGCGCCGAAGCCCGGCCGGTCGCGGTACGGGCCAGTCTGGCCGAAGCCGGACAGCCGCACCATCACGAGCCGCGGGTTGATCGCGGACAGCTGCTCCCAGCCGAGGCCCCACTTTTCCATCGCGCCGGGGCGGAAGTTCTCGACCAGAATGTCCGCGTCCTTCGCGAGCTTGCGCACGATGGCCTGCGCCTCGGGCTGCTTGAGATCCAGCGTCACCGACTTCTTGTTGCGCGCCTGGGCGTACCACCACAACGAAGTGCCCTCGTGGAGCTTGCGCCACTTGCGCAGGGGATCGCCGCCCTTGGGCGACTCGATTTTGATCACCTCCGCCCCGAATTCGGCGAGCAGGCGCGTGCAGAACGGCCCGGCGATCAGCGTGCCGAGCTCGAGGACCTTGATGCCCTGCAGCGGAAGAGGACTTTTTTGGCTCATGACGGGGAGGCTATGCATGACGGGAAGGAATTGTAGCGATTTGCCGGCGCCGTATGGAAATGGCGCGCCGTTATACACACTGTCCGGGCCCGCGTCGCCCGCCAGCGACGATTTTGCCGCCGCTGCAGGCCGGCATTCCGCCTAACGGCTTGTTTCCTATCGAAATGCCCGCCTGGCACGGCCCGTGCTCATGGAGCAGCGAGGGTTGGACGACGGGCAGCCGAACCGCGGTTCGGCGCGTGAGTCGCAACCAACCGTTTCCAGGAAAGGAGTCGCGATGAAAAAGTTCACGGTTTTGCTTGCGTTGCTGATGATCGGCGCGTTGTCCGGCTGCAACACCATGCAGGGCCTCGGCAAGGACATCGAGCGCGGCGGCGAGAAACTGCAGAACAGCGCGAAAAACGCCAGGGACGGCAAGTAAGAAACGTTTCATACACGAAAGGAGCATGACATGAACTGGGATCGCGTCGAAGGCAACTGGCGGCACCTGAAAGGCAAGTTCCGGGAGCAATGGGGCGTGCTCACCGACAACCAGCTCGAGATGATCGCGGGTAAGCGGGAGCGGCTGATCGGCGCACTGCAGGAAAGCTATGGCCTCTCGAAGGACGAGATCGAGCGGCGCGTGAAGGACTGGGAGAAGAACGAGCAGCGCGCCATCGCCTTCGAGCAGGTTTTGCGCCGCACCGGCGAGATGGTTTAGGCGGAATAACAGTCCTGTCGTGAAACAGCGACAGAAAGAATCCGCCGCCGCTCAGTCAGATACCGGGTCCCGGAATTATGACCGTCTCTGCGCAACGACATTCCGACTGGGACCGTTACGGCGATTTTTTACCAACCTTATGATTTTAATGAAAATTAAAAACTGGCACGCGCTATGCATAGTTCCTGATCGCAACAGTACGTAGTTCTATCCCTCCCCTGTTTTCCCCGGCTTTTGCCGGGGTTTTTTTTACCACCCCCTCGCATGCGCTCGACCCCTCCTAAACTAGGAGGGGAACAAAAGATCACTACCCCTCCTTGTCAAGGAGGGGTCGAGTGTACGCGAGGGGGTGGTCAGCGCGGATCAATCGGCGTCTTCGGACGGACGTCGAGCAACTCCTCGATATACGCCGCCATCGAAAACAGCCGTGCCTCGCTGCGCGGCGGGCCGACGAGCTGCAGGCCGACCGGCAGGCCCGTTTTCGTGAAGCCGCCGGGCAGAGAGATCACCGGGCAGGCGGTGACGGTGATGGCGCAGGTCAGCACCAGGTAACCCATGTAGCCCTCCAGCTCCACGCCGTCCACGTGCGTGGGGTAGCGCAGCTTCACGTCGAACGGCGGGCAGGTGATCACCGGGCACAACAGCGCGTCGTAGCTCTCGAACCACTTCGCGACGCGACGAATGATCTCGCCCTGCGCGATCTCGGCCGCGACGATCTCGTCCGGTTTCAGCGCCAGGCCGAACTCGGTGTTGCCGATGATCTCCGGCTTATAGAGATGGCGGTATTTCTTCATCAGCTCGCCGTGGCGCGCGATGAACACCGCGCCGCGCAGCGTGTGGAAGGCCCTCTCCGCGTCCGACAGGTCCGGATGCGCCTCCTCCACCTTCACGCCGGCGCGCTGGAGCTTCTCCGCGGCGGCCTTGCTCACGGCACGCACTTCCCTGTCCACCGCGCGCGCGATACCGAGATCCGTGCTGAAGCCGATGCGCTTCGGCTTCAGCGGGCGCGCCGCCGCCTTCGAGAAGCTCGGATGCGGTCCCACCTGCGACATCGGGTCGAGCGGGTGCCAGCCCGCCTCGCAGTCGAAGAACAGCGCGGTATCCGCGACGTCACGCGCCATCGGCCCTTCGACCGACAGCGGGCTGAACGGCTGCTTGGAGGTGCGGGGCACCATGCCCGGACTCGGGCGCAAACCCGTGATCGAGTTGAAGCTCGACGGCGTGCGTATGCTGCCGCCGAAATCACCGCCGGTGGCGAGCCACACCTGTCCGGTGGCGAGCGCCGCCGCCGTGCCGCCCGAGGAACCGCTGGCGGATTTCGTGATATCCCAGGGATTCAGGGTCGCGCCGAAGACGTCGTTGAAGGTGTTGCCGCCGGCGGCGAACTCGGGCAGGTTGGTCTTGCCGATCACGATCGCGCCGTTCGCTTCCAGGCGCTGCACCACCACGTCCGAGGACGGGGCAATGCGGTCCTTGTAGATGCGCGAGCCCGAAGTCGTGCGCACGCCCTCGACGTCGGTGCCGTCCTTCACGCCGATCAGCAGTCCGTAGAGGTAGTGCGGCGGCGGCTTGCCGGCCGGCTTCTTCTTCATCAGCCGCTTCGCGTGCGCCCGCGCCCGGTCGTAGCACAGCGTCACGAACGCGTTGATCTTCGGGTTGGTCGCGGCGATGCGCGCCTCCGCCGCGTCGATCAGCTCCAGCGGCGACACCTTGCGTTTCTTCAGCAAAGCGACCGCCTCGGTCGCCGACAGTTTCCACAATTCCCGCATGCGCATACTCCCCGACAAGATTAAAGAACCACCCCATTAGCCACAGAGAGCACAGAGAAATTCAAAAATCGGAAAACGGATTGCCTCGGTTTTCCTCTGTGAACTCTGTGTTCTCTGTGGCTATTTTGATTTTTATTTTTCGATTCTAGTCTCTCTGTGCCTGTTGTTGTTCATGGTAGGCCTAACTCGCGCATCCGTGATAGATTTGCAGCCTGCCTCCATTCAGCGGAACGCCTGCATGAAACCCTCCGAAACCACCCTGCCCCGCACCGGCGGCCAGATACTCGTGGACGCGCTCAAGGTCCATGGAGTGGACCTCGCGTTCGGCGTGCCCGGCGAAAGCTATCTCGAGGTGCTCGACGCGCTGCACGACGCGCGCGAGAAGATGCAGTTCGTCATCTGCCGCCAGGAAGGCGGCGCCGCCTACATGGCGGAGGCCTACGGCAAGCTCACCGGCCGCCCCGGCATCTGCATGGTCACGCGCGGTCCCGGCGCGACCAACGCCGCGATCGGCGTGCACGTGGCGCAGCAGGATTCGACGCCGTTCATCCTGTTCGTCGGCCAGGTCGGCAACGACTTCGTCGAGCGCGACGCGTTCCAGGAAGTCGACTACCGCCGGATGTTCGGCCAGATGGCGAAGTGGGTGGCGCAGATCGACCGCGCCGACCGCATCCCCGAGTACGTGAACCGCGCGTTCCACACCGCCGTGTCCGGGCGCCCCGGCCCGGTGGTGCTGGCGCTGCCGGAAGACATGCTGACCGAAACCGCCAGCGTCGCCGACACCGCGCCCTACAAGCGCGTCGCCGCGCATCCCGGCGAAGGCGACCTGCGCAAGCTGCGCGAGCTGCTCGCGCGGGCGAAGCGCCCGTTCGTGATCCTCGGCGGCAGCGGCTGGGACGCGCAGGGGTGCGAGGATTTCCGCGCCTTCGCGGAAGCCAACAACCTTCCCGTCGGCACCGCCTTCCGCCGCCAGGACCTCATCGACAACCGCTCGCCGAGCTTCGCCGGCGACGTCGGCATCGGCATCAATCCCGCGCTCACGGAGCGCATCAAGGCGGCCGATCTCGTATTGGCGATCGGCACGCGGCTGGACGAAATGACGACCGGCGGCTACACGTTGATCGACGTGCCGCGGCCGAAGCAGAAATTCGTGCACGTCAGCGCCGGCGCCGAGACGCTCGGCCGGGTGTATGAATCCGACCTGGCCATCCATTCCGGCATGCCGGAGTTCGCCGCGGCGCTGCGCAAACTGCAGCCGGTCACCTCGTCGGCCTGGAGCGAATGGACGAAGGCCGCGCGCAAGGATTACGAGGCGTGGCTCGAGCCGGGTCCGGTGCCGGGCAGCCTCGACATGGCGAAGGTCATGGTGCACCTGCGCAAGCGCCTGCCGCCCGAGACCATCGTCACCAACGGCGCCGGCAACTTCGCGGGCTGGGTGCACCGCTACTACGTCTATCCCGGCTTCCGTACCGAGCTCGCCCCCATCGCCGGATCGATGGGCTACGGCGCGCCGTCCGGCATCGCCGCGAAGCTGGTGCACCCCGACCGCCCGGTGGTTGCCTTCTGCGGCGACGGCGACTTCATGATGAACGGCCAGGAACTCGCCACCGCGGCGCAGTACGGGGCGAAGGTCATCTTCCTCGTCGTCAACAACGGCATGTACGGCACCATCCGCATGCACCAGGAGCGCGAGCACCCCGGGCGCGTGAGCGGAACGGAGCTGAAGAACCCCGACTTCGCGGCGCTGGCCCGCGCCTACGGGCTGCACGGTGAAACGGTGGAGAAGACGGCGGACTTCGAGGCGGCGTTCGAACGCTGCTGGAACGCAAGCACCGCCTCGCTCATCGAGCTGAAAATCGACCCCGAGGCGATTACCACGCGCACGACGCTCTCCGCCGTTCGCGCGGCGGCTCTGAAAAACAGGAAGTAGCCGCCGATGGACGCCGATTCACGCCGATAACCTCAACAAAACGCGCCCCAGAGAGCACCGGAGGACGACGGCTTGATTCCTCATCCCTCCGTCCTCATCCCTGATTCGCCGCCGCCGTGAGCCAGCCCGCAGACACGACGAAAGCGGTGGAGTCCATCTACCGCGCCGAGTCGCGCCGCGTGTTCGCCACCCTGGTGCGGCTGCTGGGCGATCTGGATCTCGCGGAAGAAGCCCTGCACGAAGCCTTCCGCGCGGCGCTGGAGCAATGGCCGCGCGAGGGCGTTCCCGAAAATCCCCGGGCGTGGCTCGTCTCGGTGGGCCGCTTCAAGGCCGTCGACGTCATCCGCCGCAACGCGCGCTTCGACGCGCTCGACGAGGAAACCGAGGAATCGCTGGCCGCGCCCGACCAGCCCGCGCCGGGCGAAGGCGAGGACATCGAGGACGACCGCCTGCGGCTGATCTTCACCTGCTGTCACCCGGCGCTGCAGCCGGACGCGCAGGTGGCACTGACGCTGCGCGAAGTGTGCGGGCTCACGACGGAGGAGATCGCGCACGCGTTCCTCGCCTCCCCGCCCACCCTGGCGCAACGCATCGTGCGCGCCAAGAACAAAATCCGCGACGCGAAAATCCCCTACCAGGTGCCGTCGCAACAGAACCTGCCGGAGCGGCTCGACAGCGTGCTGCGCGTGATCTACCTGGTATTCAACGAGGGCTACGCCGCGTCGTCGGGCACATCGCTCACGCGCCATGACCTCTCCGGCGAGGCGATCCGGCTGGCGCGCCTGCTGGTCGAACTGCTGCCGGAACCCGAGGCGATGGGGCTGCTCGCGCTGATGATGCTGCACGAATCGCGCCGCGCCGCGCGCGCCACGGCTGCCGGGGATCTCATCCTGCTGGAAGACCAGGATCGCTCGCTGTGGGACCGCACGCTGATTGCCGACGGCACGGGACTGGTGGAACGGGCGCTCGCCTCGCGCCGCGCCGGCCCGTACACCCTGCAGGCAGCGATCTCGGCCGTGCACGCGGAGGCGGCTAGCGCCGCCGCGACCGACTGGGCGCAGATCGTCGCGCTGTACGACCTGCTGTTGCGCATGGAGCCGTCACCCGTGGTCGAGCTGAACCGCGCCGTGGCGGTGGCGATGCGCGACGGCCCTGAAACCGGGCTCGCGCTGGTGGACGCGATACTCGCGCGCGGCGACCTGGCCGACTACCGCCTCGCCCACGCGGCCCGCGCCGATCTGTGCCGGCGGCTGGGCCGAAAGGACGAAGCCCGCACTGCCTACCGGCGAGCCCTCCAACTCACCCGACAGGAGCCGGAACGGCGGTTCCTGCAGCGACGCCTGGTCGAACTGGAAAAATAATCGCGTCGCTGTCGAAATCAGGCCCGGGCGGACGACTAACAGGTGGAAACAGCCATCATTATTGGAGAAAAACCCATGCGATTCATGATCCTGGTAAAAGCAACGCAGGACACCGAGGCCGGCATCTTCCCCAAGAACAAGGAGCAGATTTTCGCGGACATGGCCGCGTACCATGAGGAACTGCAGAAAGCCGGGGCGCTGCTGGACGCCTCCGGACTGCAACCCAGCGCCAGGGGATGGCGGGTAAAGTACTCTGGCGGGAAGCGTACCTTCGTGGACGGCCCCTTCCCCGAGACCAAGGAACTCGTCGCGGGCTATACGCTGATCCAGGTGAAATCCCTCCAGGAAGCGATCGAATGGACCAGGCACTTTCCCAACCCCGCCGGCCGCAACGGCAAGGCCGAAATCGAGGTGCGCCAGCTCTACGAGCTGGAAGACTTTGGCGACATCGAGTCGATCGACCGCTTTCGCGAGATCGGCGTCGGCGCAAGCAAATAACACGGAGACCGGAATGAAGTACCTGTGCCTGATCTGCGCCGAGAAGGTGATGGAGCAGATGACCGCGGCCGACGCGGAAAAGCATTACGCCGAGTACGAGAGGTTCATCGAGGATATCCGGCGCAGCGGCCATTACCTCGGCTGCAACCGCCTGCTGCCGCCGGCGGAAGCGACGACGATCCGCGTGCGCAACGGCAAGGTCGCCGTCACCGACGGGCCCTGGGTCGAGACCAAGGAACAGCTCGGCGGCTACTTCCTGATCGAGGCGCGCGACCTCAACGAGGCGATCCAGGTCGCGGCGCGAATCCCGGGCGCGTCGGTCGGCTGCGTCGAAGTGCGACCGGTCGCCGAGGATGCACGCACGCTGGAAATGTTCGAAAAAGGAGGCGTTCGATGAAATATCTGTGCCTGGTCTATCTCGACGAGAAGCGCCTCAACGAGCTGCCGGACGAGGACTGCGTGGCCTACGACGCGTCCATACGCAGAAGCGGCCACTGTCTCGCTTCGGAAGCGCTGGAGTCGGTCCAGACCGCGACCACCGTGCGCGTGCGCAACGGCAAGACGGCCGTGACTGACGGCCCGTTCGCCGAGACCAAGGAGCAACTCGCCGGCTTCTACATGATCGAGGCGAAGGACCTCGACGAGGCGATCCAGATCGCGGCAAAGATACCGCCGGCGCGCGTGGGCAGCATCGAGGTGCGGCCGGTGCGGCCGATCCGGGAAACCGTCTCCGCAACGCAAGGCAGCCGCCGATGAACGCCGATAAACGCCGATTTCAGAAAGAGCGAAAGGTGGCACGCAAGAAGACAACGAAAATGGCGCGACGCACGCTGGTGCTGGTCGCCACGCGCAAGGGCGCGTGGATCTATCACGGCGACGCGGCGCGGCGGAAATGGCGGGGGGACGGCCCGCATTTTCTCGGGCACAACGTGAGCCACCTCGTGCTCGACCCGCGCGACGGCCGGACGCTGCTCGCGGCGGCGAAGACCGGCCACCTCGGGCCGACGATCTTCCGCTCCACCGATCTCGGCAGGAGCTGGAAGGAAGCGGCGCGCCCGCCCGCATTCGCCAAGCCGGCCGACGGCAAGGAAGGCCGCTCGGTCGACCACACCTTCTGGCTCGCGCCGGGCCGCGCGCAGGACCGCGACGTGTGGTACGCGGGCACCTCGCCGCAAGGCCTGTTCCGCTCGACCGATGGCGGCGTGAACTGGGAGCCCTACTCCATCATCAACGACGATCCGCGGTTCCGCGAGTGGATGGGCACGGTACAGGACGGCACGCCGGACGGCCCCAAACTGCACTCGATCATCGTCGACCCGCGCGACGACCGGCATCTCTACATCGCAATGTCGGGCGGCGGCGTGCACGAGTCGGCCGACGGAGGCCGCAGCTGGAAGGCGCTCATCCAGGGCCTCGACGTGGTCGAGGGCTTCGGCTTCGATCCATCCAAACCCACGTTCCACGATCCGCACTGCGTGCGGCTCTGCCCCTCCAACCCGGACCGCCTCTACCAGCAGAATCACTGCGGCATCTACCGCCTCGATCGCCCCTCGATCACCTGGGTGCGGATCGGCAAGAGCATGCCGAAGACGGTCGGCGACATCGGCTTCCCGCTGGTCGTGCACCCGCGCGACCCGGACACCGCTTGGGTGTTCCCGATGGACGGCACGCAGGTCTGGCCGCGCACCAGCCCCGGCGGCAGGCCCGCGGCCTACGTCACCCGCAACGGCGGGAAGAGCTGGCAACGCCTCGACGCCGGCCTGCCGAAGAACCAGGCGTGGTGGACGGTAAAACGCCAGTGCATGGCGGCCGACGCGCACGAATCCGTCGCGCTCTACGTCGGCCACAGCGGCGGAGAACTGTGGATGGGCCGCGACGGCGGCAAGCGCTGGTCGTGCATCGCGCGGCACTTGCCCGAGATCTACGCTGTCGAGACCGCTCAGCCTGGCTGAGCGGTCAGTTTCAAGTCACAAGTTTCAAGTTACAAGATAAATGCGTTGCAACCGTGGTCTCGAACTTGAACCTGACGACTTGTAACTTGTAACCTGGAACTTGTAACTTATGAGAGTTCTCATACCTAGTGCACTGCGCTCCTACACCGAGCGCGGGGAAACCGAGGCGAGCGGCGCCACTCTCTCAGCGTTGCTCGCGGACCTCGAGCACCAGTACCCGGGCATCCGTTTTCGCATCATCGACGAGCAGGACCGCGTCAGGCGCCACATCCGTATTTTCGTCAACGGCGAACAGGCGCGGGACCTCGGCCTGCCGCTCAAGGAAAGCGACGAGGTTATCATCGTCCAGGCGCTGTCTGGCGGCTGAGATTGATCAACATCGAGGAGATACCCATGAGCTACGTGGATGGTTTCATTGTTCCGGTTCCGAAAAGGAAGGTCGAGGCCTATCGCCGCATCGCCCGGCTGGCGTGCAAGGTCTGGCTCGACCACGGCGCGCTCGACTACGTCGAGGCGGTGGCCGACGACGTCAAGCCGGGCAAGTGGACGTCGTTCCCGCAGAGCGTCAAGCTGAAGAAGGGCGAAACAGTGATTTTCGCCTGGATCGCGTACAAGTCGCGCAAGCACCGCGACCGGGTCAACGCGAAAGTCATGAAGGACAAGCGCTTCGCGGGCATGGGTCCCGGGGACATGCCGTTCGACATGAAGCGGATGATCTTCGGCGGCTTCAAGGCGATCGTGGAAGCCCGGGGCCGGAAATGAAATTCATCCGGTAAGGCATCGATGTCCGTCATTTCGATCGCCGGCCTGTCGAAGACCTACGCCTCCGGCCTGCGGGCGCTGGAAGCGGTCGACCTCGACATCCGCAAGGGCGAGATCTTCGCCCTGCTCGGCCCCAACGGCGCGGGCAAGACCACGCTGATCAACATCATCTGCGGCATCGCCACGCCGACCGCGGGCAGCGTGAAGGTCGACGGCCACGACATCCAGCGCGATTACCGCGTGACGCGCTCGAAGATCGGCCTGGTGCCGCAGGAACTGCACACCGACATGTTCGGGACGCCCTGGGGAGCGCTCAGCTTCAGCCGCGGCCTGTTCGGCCGGTCGCCCGCTCCCGCGCACCTCGAGAAGGTGCTGCGCGACCTCTCGCTCTGGGACAAGCGCCACGACAGGATCATGACGCTGTCGGGCGGCATGAAACGCCGCGTGCTGATCGCCAAGGCGCTGGCGCACGAGCCGGAGATCCTGTTCCTCGACGAGCCGACGGCGGGCGTCGACGTGGAGCTGCGCCGCGACATGTGGGAGCTGGTGCGCGCCCTGCGCGAGAGCGGCGTCACCATTATCCTCACCACGCACTACATCGAGGAAGCCGAGGAGATGGCCGACCGCATCGGCGTCATCAACAAGGGCCGGCTGATCGTGGTCGAGGAGAAGGCCGCGCTCATGAAGAAGCTCGGCAAGCGGCAGCTCACCCTGCACCTGCAGAAACCGCTGGCGGCGATACCCGCCGGCCTGGACGGCTGGCGCCTCGCCCTGAAGAACGACGGCAACGACCTGGAATACAGCTTCGATGCCGGCGATACGCATGACAGCATCGCGTCGCTGCTGCGGCGCATGGACGAGCTCGGCATCGGCTACCGGGACCTCAACACCAGCCAGAGCTCGCTCGAGGACATCTTCATCAGTCTGCTGCATGAGCAGCAGACTGATGAAAGAAGGATGAAGGCGGAAGGATGAAGGATGACCTTCGCGCTACGCGCGATCCAACCGTCCCGGCCTTTCGTGAACTTCGGCCGGACGCCCAGACAAGGTACCCGTCCGTGATCTCCGACCGGACGCCAGTGAAAGGTCGGGACATTCAAGGCAATCGCGGAACGCGAGGGTCATCCTTCCACGTTCATCCTTCATCCTTGGGCACGTTTCAATGACCCCGGGCTTCAACGGTCACGGCGTTCTCGCCATATTCCTGTTCGAGATGGCGCGCTTCCGGCGCACGATCTGGCAGAGCCTGGTGACGCCGGTGATCATCACTTCGCTTTATTTCATCGTTTTCGGCGCCGCGATCGGGCCGAGCATCGGCGAGATAGGGGGCGTGCCCTACGGCGCTTTCATCGTGCCGGGGCTGATCATGCTGTCGCTCTTCACCGAGAGCCTCAACAACGCCTCGTTCGGCATCTACCTGCCGCGGTTCACCGGCACGATCTACGAGGTGCTGTCCGCCCCGCTGTCGCCGGCCGAGATGGTCCTGGGCTACGTCGGGGCGGCGGCGGCCAAGTCGGTCGTCGTCGGGCTGGTCATCCTCGCCACCGCGAGCCTGTTCGTGCCCATCCACATCGAGCACCCGGCGTGGATGGTCGCGTTCCTGCTGCTGACGGCGGCGACGTTCAGCCTGTTCGGCTTCATCATCGGCATCTGGGCGAACGGCTTCGAGCAGTTGCAGTTCATCCCCATGCTGGTGATCACGCCGCTCACCTTCCTCGGCGGCGCCTTCTACTCCATCGACATGCTGCCGCCGGCGTGGCGCGCGTTCAGCCTGGTCAACCCGGTGGTCTACCTCATCAGCGGCTTCCGCTGGA
>CAYSRR010000066.1:0-13033 GCA_964433375.1 uncultured Streptomycetaceae bacterium | reverse complement strand
GAGGAACTGTCCGCGCTGATCGACGAGTACAGCGCCGAGCTCGTCAATACGGAGTCGTGGGGAGCGGTCGTCGACGAGGCATCCGGCGAAGCAAAAAGGTTGACGGGCGACGCCGAGGTGAAGCGCCAGGAAATCGTCCAGAAGAAGAAGGCGGAGCTGCTCGAACAGTGGACGAAGGAATTCGGCAACGAGAAGGGCGAGCTCATTCTCTATACCGCGAAGGGGTGCGAGGTCTGCGGTAACACCGGCTACAAGGGCCGGATGGGCCTGCACGAGCTGCTGATCGGTTCGGACAAGATCAAGAAGGACATCCAGAATCACGCGCGGGTAGCCAAGATGTTCGCGACTTGCATGGACGACGGCATGCGCACGCTGAAGCAGGACGGCATCGAGAAGGTGCTGCAGGGGATCACCGACATGCTGCAGGTTCGCGCGGTGTGCATCAAGTAGCGCATGGCATGAGCGAGCTCAGCCGCCCGCACGGCGGCGACGGCCTGCTCAAGCGCCTCGAGCAGCTCAACCGGGTCGGCATCGCCCTCTCGAAGGAGAGGGACATCACCAGGCTGCTCGAGGCGATCCTCGTGGCCGCCAAGGACGTCACGCATGCCGACGGCGGGACGCTCTACCGGATGACCGAGGAAAAATCGCTCAAGTTCGAAATCATCCGCAACGACACGCTCGGCATCGCCATGGGCGGCACCACCGGCGTCGAGATCCCGTTCTACCCGATCTACCTGTTCGACAAGCAGGGCGCGCCGGTCAAGTCCATGGTCGCCGCCTACGCGGTCCATCACGACCGGTCGGTCAACATCGCGGACGCCTACACCGCCGAGGGCTTCGATTTCACCGGCACCCAGAATTTCGACAAGAAGACCGGCTATCGCTCGCGGTCGTTCCTCACGGTGCCGATGAAGAACCACGAGGGCGAGATCATCGGCGTGCTGCAGCTCATCAATTCGAAGGACCCGGCGACCGGCGACGTCGTCGCTTTTTCCGACGACGACCAGCACCTGGCCGAGTCGCTCGCTTCGCAGGCGGCGATCGCGCTCACCAACCGCCTGCTGATCAACCATCTGGAGAACCTGTTCGAGTCGTTCATCGGCCTGATCAACGCCGCGATCGACGACAAGTCTCCCTATACCGGCGGTCATTGCCAGCGCGTGCCGATGCTGACCATGATGCTGGCGGAGGCGGTCAGCGACTGCAAGGTGGGCCCGCTCAGGCATTTCACCATGACCGACCGCGACCGCTACGAGCTGAAGATCGCGGGCCTGCTGCACGATTGCGGCAAGGTGACCACGCCGGTGCACGTGGTCGACAAGGCGACCAAGCTGCAGACCATCTTCGACCGGATAGCGCTGGTCGATACGCGCTTCGAAGTGGTCAAGCGGGACGCGGAGATCGCGCTACTGCGGGAGAGTCTGGCGAGCCAGGGCGGGGCGGATGCCATGGCCGCGGTCGACGCCGAGATCGAATCACGCCGCAAGCGCATCGAGGATGACCGGGAGTTCCTGCGGCGCGCCAACGTCGGCGGCGAGGCCATGAAGGACGAGGACGTTGCCCGGGTGCGGGACATCACCCGGCGTTACCGCTGGCGCAATGCGGACGGCGAAAGTGCGGATTTCCTGACCGAGGAAGAACTGGGCAACCTCACCATCCGCTACGGCACGCTGACCCCGGAGGAGCGCAGCATCATCAACCATCACATCGAGGTCACGATCCAGATGCTGGAAGCGCTGCCGTGGCCGAAGCACCTCCGGAACGTGCCCGAGTACGCCGGCGGGCACCACGAGCGCATGGACGGCAAGGGCTATCCGCGCGGGCTGACGCGCGAGCAGATGTCGGTCCAGGCCCGCTGCATGGGCATCGCCGACATCTTCGAGGCGCTGACCGCCAAGGACCGCCCGTACAAGAAAGGCAAGACGCTCACCGAGTCGCTCGCCATACTGGGCAAATTCAAGCTGAACGGGCACATCGACCCGGACTTGTTCGATGTCTTCATGTGGGAAAAGATCTACGAGAAGTACGCCAGGCAATTCCTCGATCCCGACCAGATCGACGAAGTGGATGTGACCCGGATTCCCGGCTATACCGCGCCGCCGCGTTGACGGCGGGGTCAGTCCTTGCGCGTCAGGATCAGGACCAGGCTTTCGGTCGCGAATTCGACGAAGGTGGTGTCGTAGCCCTTTTCCTGCAGTTCCCACCGGAACGTGTTCGCCAGCCGCGCCCGCTTGTAGACGCCGAGCTGGTGCTGCTTCTTGAAGCTGCTGGCCTTGGAAAAAAGGCCGTCCAGCACGGAGAACACTTTCTTCTTCGAGTTCTTCTTGTCCAACTGCTCGTTCGTGGGCGGAAATTGCTGCGTCAGCTCTTCCACGAGCGACTTGGCGAAATCGTCCACCTGACCGCCGGAAACAGAACCGAACAATGCCATCGACCGCTCCCTGTCTGATTTCAGTTACGACCATTTTACGGATAATATCCGACTATACGTCAAGCGTTGGACGGCGCCCGGAGCGGGACGGCCCTGCGGCCGGTTTTCCGGGAAACACGGCGCGAGGATTGAGTTCGCTGCAATGACCCGATTTCGCGCGCGCGCCTGGTTTTTCGTCATATTCACGGCTTCGGGCTTCTCGGGGCTGATCTACCAGTCGATCTGGAGCCACTACCTCAAGCTGTTTCTCGGCCACGCGGCGTACGCCCAGGCGCTCGTCCTGGCGATATTCATGGGGGGCATGGCGCTGGGGGCATGGGTCTGCGGGTTGAGATCGACCCGATGGCGCCATCTGCTCGTGGCGTACGCCGGCGCGGAAGCGGTGATCGGGCTGTTCGCGCTCGTGTTCCATCCGCTGTTCTCGACGGTGACCGATTTTGCCTACGGCACGGCGATGCCCGCGCTCGCCGGTTCGCCCGCCGCCGTCAGCGCGTTCAAATGGTCCCTTGCCGTGCTGCTCATCCTCCCCCAGTCGGTGCTGCTCGGAATGACTTTCCCGCTGATGAGCGCCGGGGTTCTGCGGCTTCATCCGGAGCGGCAGGGGGAAACGATCGCGATGCTGTACTTCACGAACAGCCTCGGCGCGGCGGTCGGCGTCCTTGCCAGCGGCTTCTTTCTCATCCGCGCCGTGGGCCTGCCCGGCACGATGCTCACCGCGGGCCTGATCAACCTCGCCCTGGCCCTGGTCGTGTGGCTGCTCGCGAAAGAAGCGCCGGAATCCGCCGCGGCGCCGATGGGCGGGCAACCCCCGGCATCGGCCGGTCCTCGCCGGCTGCCGCGGCTGATGCTGACGGTGTCGTTGCTCACCGGCGCTGCGTCGTTCATGTACGAGGTGGGCTGGATCCGCATGCTCAGCATGGTGCTCGGCAGCTCGACGCACGCATTCGAGCTCATGCTGAGCGCGTTCATACTCGGGCTGGCCTTCGGCGGCCTGTGGATCAAGCGGCGCATAGAGGCGATCGCCGTTCCGGGGAGTTTCCTCGGCTGGGTGCAGGTCGCCATGGGCCTGCTCGCGCTCGCGACGCTGCCCGTCTACGGCCAGACGTTCGAGCTGATGCAGGTTCTCCTGGAGGCGGTCGCGCGCAGCGACCCGGGCTATGCGGCATTCAATGCCGGCAGCCATCTGATCGCGCTTCTCGTGATGTTTCCAGCCGCGTTTTGCGCCGGGATGACCTTGCCATTGATCACGTGCGTACTGTTGCGCTCGGGCAGCGGCGAGGGTGCGATAGGCGCTGTCTACGCGGCGAACACGCTGGGAGCCATCCTCGGCGTGATCGTCGCCGTGCATTTCGCCATGCCGATCCTGGGGCTCAAGGGGCTGATCACCTTCGCCGCTGCCATCGACATCGCCCTCGGACTGGTCCTTCTGCGGCGCTTTGCAGCGCAGCCGCCGGCGCTGCGTTTCGCCGCGGTGGCGGGATCGGCGGCGGTCGTCGCCACGGTCGCGTGGGTCCAGCTCGATTCGCTGAAGATGGCGTCTGGCGTCTATCGGCACGGCCGGCTGCCCCAGCAGGGAGAGGCGGAGGTCCTGTTCAATCGAGACGGCAAGACCGCGACGGTCAGCCTGTTGCGCGCCGGCGGGAAGCTGTCGATCACCACTAACGGGAAATCGGATGCGATGGTGGGCCTTGATCCGCAGTCCCCCGCGGCCGACGACGAGCCGGTCATGATCATGACCGGCGCCTTGCCGCTCGTCTTGCACCCCGGGGCGCGGACCGCCGCTGTGATCGGAATCGGCTCGGGCATATCCAGCCACGTGCTCCTGTCCTCCGGCGCCCTGCGCGCGGTCGACACCATCGAGATCGAACCCGCGATGGTCGAGGCCGCGCGCGGCTTCGGTTCCCG
Organism: uncultured Streptomycetaceae bacterium; assembly: GCA_964433375.1. Lineage (GTDB taxonomy): Bacteria > Pseudomonadota > Gammaproteobacteria > Burkholderiales > SG8-41 > SG8-41. The sequence continues at coordinate 8,697 of CAYSRR010000066.1, read as the reverse complement.
CAGCCGGCTCGTGTTCAGCGACCCGCGCAGTCGCATCCACATCGAGGACGCGAAAACCTACTTTTCCGTTCACGGCAAGCGCTACGACATCATCGTGTCCGAGCCGTCCAATCCCTGGGTGAGCGGCGTGGCGAGCCTGTTCAGCGACGAATTCTATCGCCGGGTCAAGAGTCATCTCGAACCCGGGGGACTGTTCGTGCAGTGGCTGCAGCTCTACGACATCCAGCTTCCCCTGGTCGCGTCGGTCATGAAGGCGCTGTCGCGCAATTTCTCGCACTACGAGATTTACGCCACGGACGAGAACAACATCATCATCGCCGCGAGCGACGGCGCGCCCGTGCCGCCGCCTTCCGACGCGGCGCTCCGCCAGCCCGGGCTTGCCGCCGAACTCGCCCGGTTGCAGGTCCGCACCGCGGCCGACCTGGACGTGTTCCGGCTCGGCCCGAAGCAGGCCTTGCAGCCCTATTTCGACCGTTTCGCGATCGCTCCGAACTCGGACTATTTCCCGGTACTCGACCAGAACGCCGCCAGGGCCCGCTTCATGGGGGCGCGGGCGCGGGAGATCGTCGATCTCTGGAACACTCCCATCCCGGCGATCGAATTCCTAGGCGGCTCGCCACAGCGCGCCGCGCCGGTGACGCCGCGCCCCTGGCTGCGCCGCAGCGAACGGATGCACGCGGCGCAGCACGGACGCACCTACCTGCTGAACGGGGCCAAGCGGCATCTCGACTCGCTGCCCGTAAGGCTGCGCAGCGACTTCGAGCTGGTGCGCCTCGCTTTTCTCGAGTGCCCCGCATCCCCTCGCCAGGTTTCCCTGGACCAGTTGCTGGCCGTGGCGGGCGTGCTGTTGCCGTACCTGCCGCGCGATGAGGGCAAGAAGAGCGTGTGGGAGGCGCTCAGGGCATCGCCCTGCCTGCGCTTGGGCGAACCGCAGGCAAGCTGGCTGGCCCTGTTCGCGGCCATCGGCGCGCGCGATGCCGCGGCCATGGCTCGCATCGCGGAATCGCGGCTGGGAAGCCGCGACCCCGTGGAGGCGCAGCACCGGGATTTTCTGCTGGCGGCGGCCATCATCGGATGGCTCGCAACCGGAGACAAGGCGCGGGCGGCGGCGTTGTGGAATACGTTTGCGGGTGAAGTGACGAGCGGGCGCGACAACGTTCTCCCGGCATTTCTGCAGGGCCACCTGTTTGCTCCCGCGCCCCCGCAGTGACGGAAAGCGAAGCGGTTTTCGTGGGGGTGACGATTCTTGTCACCCCTTGACGTTTTTTGTCGGTCTGGCCGTGCAGGGTCTGTGAACCAGTTCACGGCACAGGCCGGACTTTACTATAATACATTGATTATTAATGTTAAATATAAATTAATCGAGCTGGCCCGAATCCTGCTATATCAGGCACGCCGAGCACGGAGCTTGGTTTGCCCCATTCACTTTTCGAAGGAGTACCCGCATGAAACATCTACAGAAAGGCTTTACGCTGATCGAACTGATGATCGTGGTCGCGATCATCGGTATTTTGGCGGCAGTGGCGATTCCGGCCTACCAGGACTACATCGCGCGTTCGCAGATGTCCGAGGCGATCACCCTGATGGGCGGCGCCAAGACGCCGTTGTCGGAATATATCGCCGACCAGGGCGCATTGCCGACTGCCCTGACCGACGTGGTCAGGACCATCAGCGGCCGCTACGTCTCGTCGATCGCGATCGGCGGGGATGCGACCACCGTCGCGCTGACCGCGACGATGGCGACGGCGGGCGTGAACAGCTCCATTCAGGGCAAGACGGTCACGCTGACGTCGACCGACGGCGCCCGCACCTGGGTCTGCGCCCCGGGGGACGTCGAGCCCAAGTTCCTGCCGGCTGCCTGCCGGTAACGTGATTCGCATCCGGCAGGGCGTCCGCCATGCGCGGGCCTCCTGCCGGATGGTTTGTTCCAGCTGGCCGGTATCGCCGCGGCAATTAACCGCGGTGGTACCGGCCAGTAGTCATTGGTGGGGGCGCCAGCTAAACTCGTTCCCATGCATTTCCCGGAGAAGCGTGCTGCGCCTTGTCCCGGCGCCTCGCTGAGTACGGCAGTCCGGCGCGCCACGGGAAGCAGTGAATGAACTGGTTGAAGAGGGTGCTCACGCCCAGGGTTGCGCCGCCGGCGGTTGAGCAACCGGCAGAGTCTGCCGATCCCGACGAATGGCTGCGCGCCGGCTACGATTGCGAATGCGCGGGCGACGCGGCGGGCGCCGAGGTTTTCTATCGCCGCGCGATCGAGCACGACCCCACGCATTCTGAAGCGCACTACTTCCTGGGCCGCATCGCTCACTGGGACCGGAGATACGACGAGGCGATTGCCTTGTTCCAGACGGCGGCGGGTCTGTGCCCCGATGAGGCGACCTACCAGTGCGAGCTCGGAAATGTCTTCCGCGCCGTGCTGCGATACCCGGAATCGCTCGAGCGGCTGAATGCCTGCCTGGCGTTGCTTCCGCATTGTGTCGATGCGCGGATCAACCGCGCGGTCGCGCTGATCGAGGTGAATTACCAGCCTGGCGCGCGCGTCGTCGAGCTGAATCTGCAGGAACAGGCACGCGTCGAACTGGAGCGCCTCCGGGAGCTCCTGCCGGACCAGCCCGAGATTCTCTTCAACCTGGCCGGCATCTACCGGGAGTACGGGAGAACCGAGGAGGCCATCGCCGCGTACCGCCGCATACGGGAGCTGAGCCCGGGTTACGCTCCCGCCTACAGCAACCTGCTGCTGATGCTTCACTACAGCACCCTGCAGGACGCGCGGTCTATTTTCGAGGAGCATCGGCGCTTCGGCGAAGCTTTCTCGCGGCGCTATGTCACGCCGCGCCCGGAGCGGGCCGGGGGCCGACGGCTGCGCGTGGGATACGTGTCGCCCGATTTCCGCGGCCACGTCGTGTCTTATTTCATGGAACCGGTACTCGCGAATCACGACCGCGGCCGGTTCGAGATTTTCTGCTATCACACGCACGCGGAAAAGGATGGGGTGACCGCGCGCCTGCGCGGGCACGTCGAGCACTGGCTCGATTGCGAGGAGCTCACGGCCGACGAGCTCGCGGAGCGCATTCGCGCCGACCGCATCGACATCCTGGTGGACCTGGCGGGGCACACGGCTGGAAACCCGATGATGGTTTTCGCAATGAAACCCGCGCCGGTGCAGGTCACCTGGCTCGGCTACCCGGATACCACCGGCCTGGGTGCCGTGGACTATCGCCTTACCGATACCCAGGCCGACCCGCCCGGTGAATCGGACGGCCTCAGCATTGAGCGGCTGGTGCGTCTGCCCGCGAGCTACTATTGTTATCGGCCCCCGGCCAGGGTTCCCGACGTAACTGCTCTTCCAGCCGCAGCGACGGAGGCCGTCACGTTCGGCTGCTTCAACAACTTTCACAAGATTTCCGGCGCCTTCCTGGACGCGGTGGCGCGCGTGTTGCACGCGGTTCCCGGATCGCACTTTCTGCTGAAAGGCCGGCCGCTTTCCGTCCCGGAGGTGGCGCAGACGGTTCGTGAGCGCTTCGAGCGAACCGGGATCGGCGCGGAGCGCATCGAGCTGCGCGGCTGGGAAGCGGGTTTCAAGGACCATCTGGCCATTTACAGCGCGGTCGATATCGCGCTCGACAGTTTCCCATACAACGGCGGAACCACGACCTGCGAAGCGCTGTGGATGGGCGTGCCGGTCGTGACGGTCGCCGGGGACCGTCACGTCTCGCGCATGGGCGCGAGCCTGCTCAGTGCGGTCGGCCTGGATGAATTGATCGCGCGCGACATCGACGGGCTTGTCGCGATCTGCGTGCGACTGGCCAGCGATGCGGGACGCCTCGCGGAATTGCGCCGCACGTTGCGCGACCGGATGCGACGTTCGCCGCTCATGAATGAGCCGGCATTCGCTCGCGCTCTCGAGCGCAGCTATCTGGAAATGTGGGAGAGTGCGGTCTCGCGCTACGCGGAGACGCCCGATGCCGCGGGCGACACGCCGGTCCCCGCGTTATTGGAAAGTGCGCGCCGCTCGCGCGACGCCGGCGACCTGACGCAAACCGAGGCGGCATGCCTCGAGATCCTGCGGCGGCAGCCCGATCATGCGGAAGCGCTCACGCTGCTCTGGAACCTCGGCTTCGATACGGGGAGGCCCGGCGCATCCACCGAGTGGCTGCTGAAAGCCATCTCGGCGGACGGCGGGGTGGCGGCGTTCCACCACATGCTCGGCTGCGTGCTGCAGGCGCAGGGGAAAGTGTTCGATGCGATCGCTTCTTTCCGGCGGGCTCTGGAGCTGGATCCCGCGATGGCGAAGGCACACAACAATCTGGGCTGCCTCTTCGAGGTGACCGGAGGACTCGATGAAGCGGCGCGGTGTTATCGCAGCGCGATCGCCTCCGATCCGGCCCTGGCCGAGGCGTTCTACAACCTGGGCAATGTCTGCAAGCGGCTCGGCGATCCATCGCAGGCCATCGAGCATATCTCGCGGGCACTGGCGCTCGACCCGCGGCACGCCGACTGGCGTTGCAACCTTGCCGAGTTGCACCACGAACGGTTGGAGCTGGACGAAGCCATCGCCAGTTACGAGGCCGCGCTGGACATCGATACGGCCAGCGAACTGGCCTACAAGGGCCTTGGTGCTGCTCTTGCCGCGACGGGCCGGCTCGATCAGGCGGATGTGGCGACGCAAAAGGCGATCGAGTCGAAATCCCGCAACGCGGACGCCGAAGCCCGCCAATTGCTGTTGCTGCACTATCGCGGCAGCGAAGATCCGGAAACCGTATCCGCCCGGCACGTGACCTGGGCGCATCGTTACCCGCGCGGGCTCGTCCGCATGACAGCCCATCCCCGCCTGGGCGCCGGCGCGGGCCGCCGCCTCAACATCGGTTACCTCCTGCCCGATTTACGGAGCCGGCCGATCGCATCGTTCATCGAGCCCGTGCTCGCCAGTCACGATCGATCCGCGTTTGACGTGACCGTCTATACGAACTGGCAACACGAGGACGAAGCAGCGCGGCGTCTGCGCGGCCATGGCTGGTGGCACGACCTCTCGGCGATGAGCGATCACGACGCGGCGCACCGGGTGCGCGCCGACGGCATCGACGTCCTGGTCGACCTGGCGGGTCATTACCCCGGGGGGCGGCTCATGATGCTCGGTAGCAAGCCGGCCGCCGTGCAAGCCGCCTGGCTCGGCTATCCGGGAACGACCGGGCTCGACGCCATGGACTATCGCCTGACCGATGCCGTGGCCGACCCGGAGGGCGAGGCCGAGCGCCTGTATACGGAACAGCTGGTTCGCCTGCCGCACCTGCTCTGTTATGCGCCTCCACCGGAGAGTCCGGATGTGGACGATCCGTCCGCGGCGGGGACGGGGCAGGTCACCTTCGGCTGCTTCGGCAACCTGGCGAAGGTCACTACACGGACGATCGCGCTCTGGTCGGAACTGCTCCGGGCGCTGCCGGAATCCCGGATGATGCTGAAAAATCACGGATTGAGCGCGCAAAGCGCCAGGCGCGCTTTGCTGGAGCAGTTCCATGCCCATGGTATCGCCGCGGAGCGCCTCGAACTTCAGGCCGCCGGACAACCCCTGGCCGAGCACCTGGCGCGGTATCGCGAAGTGGATATCGCGCTCGACGTCTTTCCATACAACGGCATGGTCACGACGTGCGAGGCGCTGTGGATGGGCGTGCCGGTAGTGACGTTGGCCGGAAAGAGCCATGCGACGAGGATCGGCGCAAGCATTCTGGACAGCGCGGGACTGCCGGAGTTCGTTGCGGAGACGTCGCGGGATTTCGTCGAGATCGGATTACGGCTGGCTGCCGCTGGTGATCACCGGCGTGCGCTGCGTTCGGAAATGCGCGACCGCCTGCGCGGCTCCCCGCTGCTCGACGCCGCCGGTTTCACGCGCGGCCTGGAGGCCGCGTATCATCGCATATGGTATGCATCCCGAGCGCATGCCGTGGCAAAGCTTACTTCTACAGGAACCGACGATGACTGATACCGCTCCGCTTGCGAGAAATTCCTACTGCTCCAGCATGCTGCTGCTGCAACAACGCGGATTCAATGCCAGTACGGTGATCGATATCGGCGCGGCGGAAGGCGGTTTCTTCCTGTTTCGCTCGCAACACCGGTTGTTCACGTCCGCCCGGCATTTCTTCGTCGATGCGATGCAGGAGAACGAGGACGTGTATCGAAAGCTGGCCGACAAGTTCGATGCCGGCTACGAAATCACCGCCCTGTCATGCATGGATGGCGAGGTCGTGATTCGCGTCGATCCGGATTTCTACAATACGCACATTGATCATCTGCAGCCGGGAATCGGCTACGAGTCCACGAGGCGCGTCCCCGTCTGCACGCTCGACGGGCTCGTCGCCCGGCACGAGCTGCAGCCCCCCTTTGTCCTCAAGCTCGACGTCCAGGGAGGCGAGTTGGACGTGCTGCGCGGCGCCCTGCATACCTTGGACGAAGCGGTCATCGTGACCGCCGAGATCCAGATTTTCACCGAGAGGGACACCCTCGTCGAGCTGCTCAGCTTCATGCAGGGCAACGGCTGGGCGCTGTACGACATCACCGACCAGGGGCACTATCCCTCGGATTCCACTTTTTACCAGTGCTATGCGACCTTCATCCCGAAGTCGATGGATTTTCGCAAGGGGACGCCCTGGATCCTTCCCGAGCAGAAAGACATGGTCTTCGAACAGTTGCGCGGGCGGCGCGTGGCTCTCATCCAGGCGCTTGACGAACTCGCCCGGCGCGGCTGAGGCGGCTCGCGGTTGAGCGGGTTGCCGGCCAATGGCGCGTCGTTACGATTCGCCGTCGCTGCCGGAGGCGGCGTCACGCGGGACCAGATAACCTTCCACCGAGGGCAGCAGCGCGTCGACCAGGCTGGCGGCTTCCGCGACCTGACGCACACCCGCCAGATCGCAATTCACGTGGAGCATCGAGACACTTCCGTCTTTCTCAATCGCGGGTCCCCAGCCGCGTTGACGCTCGTACGGCTGCATCGCCGGGATTTCGGCCGGATCCAGCTTGACTCCGAGCTTCGCCGAGAGCGCCAGGACGTCCTGCAGATTTTCTTCGTAGGCCTCCGGCTCGAAATTGAGGTTGGCAACCATCGAACGCAGAACGCCATGAAGATCGACGGACAGCCCGCTGTCCCCCGGGAAGTAGGTTTCCTTGCATTTCAGCAGGGCGCTCGTGACGATGATGTGGAGGTTGGGGCTCGGAACCAGGGACTTGTGCACGATTCCCTGCAGGCCGATCCGCTCCTCTCGGAAATAGATTTCCCGCTGCTTTGCGCCGAGGCTTCGCGCCCATTGCGCGGTGCCGTTGCTCTTGCCGGAATTTCCCCGGATGGAAAGAGGTCGTCTGGAATAGACGTAGCTCTGCGTGACGTGAAGACCGAGGATGCCGGATGAAATATCGGGCGCCGTGTCTTTCGGGACGAAGAAGCCGTCGTAGCGCAGGCGCGCCTCGTCGATGATTCCACGGTGAAAGAAGGCGCAGTAGATCATCGGGATGACGCTGAACGACACTTCGCCGCGGTAGAACTGCTCGAGCGTATTCCTGGACCTGGCCTCTATCGCCCCGTCCCGGAGATCGACGATCAGGAGGTTCCGGTTCCAGGAAACGATCGTATCCGGCCACCAGTAGGTATGCGGGGACCAGGAGATCAACTCGCTTTCCGTGGCGGCAAGCAGCTTGCGCGCCATTTCCAGTGTGCTGGGCACGAAGGCGTCGTCGTCGCCGAGCACCGTGACGTACTCGCCCGAGCACAGATCGAGTCCGCGCTCCCAGTTTTCCGCCATCGGAAGAATTTCGTCGGAACGGGCGTAGCGAACCTTGGACGAGTCGAGCGCATCCACGATCTGCCGGGTCTCTGGCCCGCTGCAGTTGTCGGCCACGACGATTTCGTAGTCGTTGCCCGGCTGCGACGCGACCGTCGCCAGCGTGTGGCGTAGCGTGGCCGGCCGGTCCCGGGTGGGCACCAGGACGGAAAATCGCGGCGTGGTCATGGGTGTTGTCGAAGCCTTTCCTGCTATTGGGGGAGCCGCCTGATCCAGGCATCCGGCCAGCCGGTGATCGGCCGCGTCAGCCGACTTTCATTGAAGCGCCAGGCGGGCGGCTCGATGATGAATTCCGGGTGGGCCGCCACGAAATCACGCGCGGCCTGCGCCGGGTTGTCCTCGCGCCACGAGGGATGGCCGCGCGGCGCATCCCAGAGATCGCGCATGATCCCGTCGGTGGCGACGATCCATGAGCCCGGCGTAACCAGCGGATGATAGGCTTCGAGCTCCTGCCGCACGTGCTCGCGGCTATGGTTCGAGTCGAGGATCACCAGCACGGTGTCGCCCGGGCGCACGTGGCTCGCGGCCTGCGCCACGATCTCCGGCGCCGTCGAGTCGCCCTCGATCAGGCGGATCATGGGGTAGAGCTCGTGCGCCTCGATGGCCTGTCGATTATGCGGCCGTATTTCGATGTCCACGCCGACCACGACCCGGCCGCGCCCCATCGCCTTCATCAGCGAGGCGCTCAGGACGAGAGAGCCGCCGTGCGCGATGCCGGTCTCGATGATCACGTCCGGCCTCAGGAAGTAGATGACTTCCTGGAGCCGGACGAGATCCTCTGGATGCTGGATGACGGGTCGCCCCATCCACGTGAACGTGTAAGAGTACTTCTGCACCCAGGAAAGCTTGAGCCAGAGCCCGGACAACAGGT
>CAYSRR010000065.1:0-13117 GCA_964433375.1 uncultured Streptomycetaceae bacterium | reverse complement strand
ACGAGATCTTCGACCTGATGGAGAAGTTCGCCGGCTACGGCTTCAACAAGTCGCATGCCGCCGCCTACGCGCTGGTCGCCTACCAGACCGCCTGGTTCAAGGCCCACCACGCCGCGGCTTTCCTCGCCGCGAACATGTCGGCGGTGATGAACGACACCGACAAGGTGAAGCAGTTCGTGGACGACACGCAGGCGCACGGCATCGTGCTGTGCGCGCCGGACGTCAACGACTCCAATTTTCGCTTCGAACCCCAACCCCCCCTCCAGTCCCCCCCTTGGGAAGGGGGGGAGGAAACCCCCTCTCAATCTCCCCCCTTGGGAAGGGGGGAGAAGGTGTCCCCCGGCGAATCCCCCCCTTCCCAAGGGGGGGAAGGCAAAGGGGGGGTGATTCGCTACGGCCTCGGCGGGATCAAGGGCACGGGCGAGGCGGCGATCAACTCCATCGTCGAGGCGCGCAAGGAAGGGCCGTTCAAGGACCTGTTCGATTTTTGCCACCGCGTGGACAAGCGGCTGGTCAACCGCCGGGTGGTGGAATCGCTGATCCGTGCCGGCGCCTTCGATTCGATCAACGACCACCGCGCGAGCCTGCTGGCCTCGGTCGGCCTGGCGCTGGAGAGCGCGGAGCAGGCGAGCCGCTCCGCGCACCAGGTGAGCCTGTTCGGCGACCTTACGGAAGACGCGCAGCGGCCCGCGCTGGCGGACGTGCCGCGCTGGGGCGCGAAGGAGCGCTTGCAGAACGAGAAGCTGGCGCTCGGCTTCTACCTGAGCGGCCATCCGTTCAACATCTACCGCGACGAGGTGCGCGGCTTCGTCCCGATGCGGATTGCCGAAGTCGCATCGATGTCGCCCGGAAATTTCTCGTCGGGCGGCGGGGCGAAGTACCGCATCGCGGGCGTGGTGATGAGCGTGCGTATCACGAACTCGGCGAACGGCAGAATGGGCATCGTCACGCTTGCCGACGACTCGGAGCCGAACGAGATCGTCTTTTTCGGCGACGTGTTCGACAAGTTCCGTCACAAGATCAAGGAAGACGATCTGCTGGTGATGGAAGTGCAATTGCGGGCCCGCGGCGGCGGCGGGCGCATGGTCAACGGCGAATTCGAGGGCGGCGGGGAGGTGCGCGCGAGCATCCGCGCGGTCGATGTGCTGGATCTGAGCGAGGCGCGCAACCGCTACGCGCGCGGCGTGCGGATCATTTGCAACGGCGGCTCCTCGGGCGGCAAGCTGCGCGATCTCCTGGCGCCGTACCGCAGCGGCCGCTGCCCGGTCTCGGTCGTCTATTCCAACAAGGGCGCGGTATGCGAGATCGACCTGGGCGAGAGTTGGCGCGTCCATCCGCACGAGGACCTCATCCAGTCGCTGCGCGAGTGGTTGAGCCCGGAGAACGTCAGCGTCGTCTACAACGATACGCACGTCGGACAATGATGAAAGAAGTGACTTGTTGCTCGTTGCTCGTTGCTCGTGTCGCCTCCATTTTTGTGTCGATGCTTTTACTGTCAGCTTCCCCGGCATTCGCCGGGGAAGCTGAGTGGAAGATGCTCTACGAGCAGTCCTCGGCGCACCTGCAGGCCGGCAGCCTGGAGCAGGCCGAGCTGTTCGCGCGCGAGGCGCTGCGCGAATCGGAGCTGCTGCCGGAGAAGACGCGGGCGACCGAGCTGTCGCTCGCTCGCGCGGCCCACGTGCTGAGGCTGCGCGGCAAGGCGGACGAGGCCCTGCCGCTGGCCGAGCGCGCCGTCAAACTCAGCACGCGGCAGCACGGCGCCGGCAGCCCTCACACGGCCAGCGCGCTGCAGATCCAGGCCGAGGTGCAGTCCGCGCGCCGGCAGTACGCGGAGGCGGAGGATCTGCACCGGAAAGCGCTCGCCATCTACCGGAAGGCCTACGGCGAGAAACACATGAGCGTCGCCGTGACCCTGCACAACATCGGCGCCATGCTCTACGCGCAGGACAGGAACAAGGATGCCGAGAAAGTCCTGCGGCGCGCGCTCGCGGTGAAGGAGCAGCTGCTGAAGCCCGGCAACCTCAGCGTCGCGCACACGCTCGACCAGCTTTCGATCGTGCTCGCCGCGCAGGGGCGCGACATCGAGGCGGCGCGCTACAGGAAGCGCGCCGAGGGCATCCGACAGCGCGCCCAGACGCCCATGAAGCCGGGCGTCTAACTGAAGGCGAAAGGCGGGCTGAACTGCCAACCTCTCACCGCGGAGGACGCAGGGGACGCGGAGTAGATTCCAACCGCTTACCGCAGAGCAGGCGGGGGCCTGCAAGACAGGAAAGTAAGAGCGGCTGACGAAATGACAAACCCAGCTTGCTCCCCTCCAGTTCAAGAGGTGGTGTCTGCGCAGCAGACGGGGTGGTTACGACGCAAACTATTACTATCACTACCTCCGCTGCAATATCACAGGTTTCTGGCGGTTCGATAGTTGTTGTTTTCCCCTGCGTCCCCTGCGTCCTCTGCGTCCTCCGCGGTGGGCGGTTGCCTTACTCCGTCGGTCGTGTCTCGAACCCGTTGTACTCCCCGCGGTATTCCCCGCTGTCCCCGGAGATGCGCACGTCGGTGACCTGCGCGCTGGGCGGGCCGCGGCGAGCCCAGGAGATCATCGTTTCCACCGCGCCCGGCTCGCCCTGGATGACGGCCTCCACCGTGCCGTCGCGGCGGTTGCGCACCCAGCCGGAGAGCCCCAGCTCGCGCGCCTTGCGTTCCGCGTAAAAGCGGTAGCCGACGCCCTGCACGCGGCCGGTGATGATCAGGTGACGGGTAACGGGTTCCATGGGCGGACCCTGCTTATCATAGGACAAACCGGTCTGGTTCCGGGGAGGGTATTGCGGCGGGAGGGGCTGTGCTCTACCGTATGCAGCGCATCGTTCCAATTCAGGGGGGGTCATGGATACAGTTCGGTTCGGCACGGCACTGTCGGTCGCGGTTTTCCTGCTGGCGGTGGCGGGGTGCGCCGCCACGGGCGGCGGCACGAAGGGCAACGTCGCGGAAGACAAGGTCGTCTATCACGTCAACGACACCGGCGCGCAGGCCGCCAACGCGCTGCGCAATATCGGCAACCACCTGGAAGTCAACCCGAAGGCGAGGATCGTGGTGGTCACCCACGCCCAGGGCGTGGATTTCCTGTTCGACGGCGCGAAAGACCGCAACGGCAATCCCTACAACATCGCGGTCGAGGAACTGAAGGGGCGCGGCGTGCAGTTCGACGTTTGCGAGATCACCTTGCGCAACCGCAAGATCACGAGAGGCAAGTTCATCCCGGAGACGACCTTCGTGCCGTCGGGCGTGGCCGAGATCACGCGGCTGCAGCAGCGTGAGGGCTACGCGTACCTGCGTCCCTGAAACCAAACTCTCACCGCGGAGGACGCAGGGGACGCGGAGAAATTCTCAATCTCTCACCGCAGAGGACGCGGAAAATTCTCAACCTCTCACCGCAGAGGACGCTGGGGACGCGGAGAGAGCCAATAGTAATTTAACCGCGAAAATGACGGAAAAAGACACGCATGAGTGTCAATCGGCGTGCGTCAACTAATATCTGTCACTTAATATCTGTCAACCAATTGTAGTTAGGCCGCATCAAGGTATGCCGCGCCATCTCGGACCCGCTGTATTTTTGTTTCTGGCATTGTTGCCAGCGTGCGCTTCATATTCCGGGCACGCTAATTTTAAAAAGAGGATGGAACGTCAAGTTGGCAAGAGCACTAGTGATCCCGACGCTATACGCAATCGTGCTCCACAACTTTTTGTGAGTGAGCGAAGGCTTCCGAACGGGAATATTGAGGAACAGTATCGAATGGGCCGTGGCCCTACCTGTTGGGTATTTTTTGAAATTGATAGTCGCACTCGGAAGATCGTGGGCTGGCACTATAAAGGAACAGAAAGTGATTGCTCCATTCCCCCTTAGTGCGGTAAATATGCGAAAGGTGATATCGCGTGGGCTGCGTCCTAACCACCGGTTCGAGAGCGACGCGATAAGCTCGGCGTCGCTGCCCGCCTCGGGCCGCGCGCCTCAACCGGAACGTTAAATTTTGCGTTTTTGTTAATCTTGTAAATCCTGTCTATTGTGATTTTCTTGGCGGCCTTGGTGTCCAGGTGGTTCAATTCGTTTTGATTGGTTTCCTCCGCGTCCTCCGCGTCCCCTGCGGTGAGAGTCTTGCCCTGCGGTGAGAGTCTTGCTCTGCGGTGAGAGTCTTGCTCTGCGGTGAGAGTTTTGCTCAGCGGTGAGCGGTTTGCCTAGAGAGCGGCAGAGCGAATAGAATCGGGTCTTTGCCGCGCGATGCCAGTTGCATGACCGCGCGCGGCCACTGCACAGAGCCGATGCCCGCCGTCAGCGTTTCTCCCCTCGAAGTCGTCCTCGGCGTGGTGCTGTTCTGGCTGGCAATCGGCGTGCTGGCGATCGTTCGTCCCGCGCGGGCGGAACGGTTCACCCGCTTTCTCTACCCGCTGGGCGCGCTGGCCGGGCTCGTGCTGGCGGCCGTCGGGCTGATGGCGATCGGGCTGCCGTGGAAAAGCCTGGTGCTGCCCCTCGGCCTGCCGGACCTGCCGTTTCACGTCCGGCTCGACGCGCTCTCCGCGTACTTCCTGCTGCTGCTCGGCGCGACTTCCGCGGGCATCTCCTGCTACGCGACCGGCTACTTCAAGGAGATGAAGGGCGGGACGGCGGGCCTCGCGTGCCTGCAGTACCACTGGTTCCTCGCCAGCATGGCGCTGGTGCTGATCGCGGACGACGCCTATCTCTTCATGGTGGCGTGGGAGACGATGGCGCTGTCCTCGTATTTCCTCGTCACCACCGATCACCGGGTGCCGGAGATCCGCGGCGCGGGCTTTCTCTACCTGCTGATCGCGCACGTCGGCGCGATCGCCATCCTGCTCTGCTTCGGCGTCATGCGCGGCGCGGGCGGCGAGTACACGTTCGAGTTCATGCGCTCGGCCGACCTGCCGCCGTTCTGGTGCAGCATCGCGTTCCTGCTGGCCCTGTTCGGCTTCGGCGCCAAGGCGGGCGTGCTGCCGCTGCACGTCTGGCTGCCCGAGGCGCACCCGGCGGCGCCGTCCCCGGTGTCGGCCCTGATGAGCGGCGTCATGCTGAAGACCGCCGTCTACGGCATGCTGAGGGTCACTTTCGACCTGCTCCCGCTGCAGTTGCCGTGGTGGGGGGTGGTCGCGCTCTCGCTGGGACTTCTCACCGCGCTCTTCGGCGTGATGTTCGCCGCGGTGCAGACCGACATGAAGCGGCTGCTGGCGTACTCGTCGATCGAGAACATCGGCATCATCCTGGCGGGCTTCGGCCTCGCGATCATTTTTCACGCGTACGACAGCCCGCGACTGGCGGCGCTCGCGCTCGTCGCCACGTTGTACCATTGCCTGAACCACGCCTGCTTCAAGAGCCTGCTGTTCCTGTCCACGGGATCCGTGCTGCACGCGACCCGGGAGCGCAGCCTCGGCCGGCTCGGCGGCCTGATCCGCAACATGCCGTGGGTGGCCGGCCTGTGCCTGGTCGGCACCCTGGCGATCGCCGGCTTGCCGCCGCTGAACGGCTTCGTGTCGGAATGGCTGCTGCTGCAGGCGTTCCTGTTCTCGCCGGGCCTGCCCAACCCGTACCTCAACATGCTGGTGCCGGTTTCGTCGGCGGCGCTGGTCCTGGCCGCGGCGCTGTCGGCTTACGTCATGGTCAAATTCTACGGCGTGATCTTTCTCGGCCAGTGCCGCGAGACGAGGCTGGCCCAGGCCCGCGATGCCGGCCCCTGGGAGCGGGTGGGGCTGGCGTGGCTCGCCGCCGGCTGCGTGGTGCTCGGCATCTTCCCGATGGCCGTCATCCTGATGCTCGATCACATCACGCTGCCGTTCGTCGAGTACGCCATCGGCGCCAACGCTGGCGCCGCGGGATGGCTGCTGATCGCCCCGATCGCCCCGGAGCGGGCGAGCTACGGCCCGCTGCTGTTCCTGCTCGGCGTCGTCGGCGCGGTGCTGCTCACGTTCCTGCTGGTGCGCAAGGTGTACCACGGCCGCATGCGCAGGAGCGCTCCATGGGACTGCGGCTATCCCGAGCAGACCGCCCGCATGCAGGACACGGCGGAGGGCTTCGGCCAGCCGATCAAGCAGATCTTCGAGCCGTTCTTCCGCATCGAGCGCCACCTGCCGAGCCCGTTCGACAGCCGGCCGGAGTATTCCGCCTCGGCCGGGGACCGGATCTGGCACCTGTGTTACCTGCCCGTGGCGCGACTCAACGAGCGCGTCGCGGCCCTGATCGGCCGGCTGCAGCATGGCCGCATCCATATCTACCTGCTCTATAGCTTCGTGACGCTGATCGTGCTGCTGTTGTTCGTGCGCCAGCCATGATGAACTACCTCGAATCGTTCTCGTACCAGCTCGCGCAGACGCTGATCGTCGTCCTGATCGCGCCGCTCATGCTGGGCTGGGTCAACCAGTGCCGCGCGTGGCTGCAGAACCGCAGCGGGGCGGGCGTGCTGCAGCCGTACCGCGTGCTGGCCAAGCTGTTCCAGAAGGACGTGGTGATGGCGCACGACGCCTCGCCGCTGTTCCGCGTCGCGCCCTACGTGCAGTTCGGCTGCATGGTGCTGGTGGCGAGCATCGTGCCGGTCATCGAGACCAACCTGCTGTTCGCCCCGGCGGCCGACGTGATCGCGCTCGTGGGCATCTTCGCGCTGGCGCGCGTGTTCTCCGCGCTCGCCGCCATGGACGTCGGCACCGCTTTCGGCAGCCTCGGCGCGCGCCGCGAAATGCTGGTGTCGAGCCTGTCCGAGCCGGCGCTGCTGATGGTGTTCTTCACGCCGCTGCTGATCGTGCAGTCGAGCTCGCTCAACACCATCGTCGACACGCTGGCGCACCGCGAGTTCGCGCTCTACCCGAGCCTGGCGTTCGCGGCGGTCGCGTTCGTGATGGTGCTGCTCGCCGAGAACGCGCGCGTGCCGATCGACAACCCGGCCACCCACCTCGAGCTCACCATGATCCACGAGGCGCTGATCCTCGAATACTCGGGGCGCCACCTGGCGCTGATCGAGTGGGCCACCGCGGTCAAGCTCACGGTGTACTGCGCGCTCGGCATCGCGCTGTTCGCCCCCTGGGGCATGGCCGAGGCCGGTCATTGGCAGGCCGTTCCGGTGGCCGTGCTGGTGCTCGCGGTGAAGCTCGCGCTCGCGGGCGCGGGGCTGGCGCTGCTCGAGACGGTGTCCGCCAAGATGCGCATTTTCCGCGCGCCCGAGTTTCTCGGCATGGCGTTCCTGCTGGGCGTGCTCGGCATGCTGATCTACCTGCTGCTGGGGGCCTGACCGATGCCGTTCGGCGCCCAGCTCATCAATCTCATGGCGGCGCTGCTGCTGCTGATCGCGTTCGCCATGCTGTCGCAGCGCCGCATCCAGTCGCTCATCTACCTGTTCGCCTGGCAGGGCCTGGTGCTGGCGGTGAACAGCGTGATCGTCGCGTATTCGACCGGGCAGGGCCATCTCTATTACTCCGCGGCGCTCACGCTGGGGCTGAAGGTGATCGTGCTGCCGCTGATCCTGCTCTACCTGATCCGCCGCCTGAACGTGCAATGGGACGTCGAGACGCTCATCAACATCCCGACGACGATGCTGGTCGGCATCCTGCTCGTCGTATTCGCGTTCAACCTCGCGCTGCCGATCTCGCAGCTGGCCGGCACCATCACGCGCAGCACGCTGGGCATCGCCATGGCCATCGTCCTGCTGTCGTTCCTGATGATACTGACCCGGCGCAAGGCGGTGCCGCAGGTGATCGGGTTTCTCGCGATGGAGAACGGGCTCTTCTTCGCCGCGACCAGCGCCACCTACGGCATGCCGATGGTGGTGGAGCTGGGCGTCGCGCTCGACGTGCTGGTCGGCATGCTGATCCTCGGCATCTTCTTCTTCCAGGTGCGGGGGGCGTTCGACAGCCTCGACCTGAGGCACATGGAAAAGCTGAAGGAAGATTAGCGGAAGCTCTAACCGCGGGGGACGCAGAGGACGCAGAGGAGAACGAAGTCGTCAAAGAATTGAACACCTCTTACCGCAGAGGACGCAGAGGACGCGGGGAACCCATGACAGAGAACGAAATTGGAAATGTAATCGTGGACTCGACTCTCAAGGTTCATTCTGCATTCGGCGCGGGGCTGCTGGAGAGCGTCTACGAGGCTTGTCTTGCGCACGAGCTGCATAAGCGTGGGTTGGCCGTGGCGAGGCAGGTGCCGTGCTCGATAACTTACGATGGTGACAAGATCGAAGGTGCGTTCCGCCTTGATCTGGTCGTTCAGGAGAAAGTGGTGATTGAGGTAAAGGCGGTGGAAACGCTCTTGCCAGTGCATACGGCGCAGGTGTTGACATACCTGAAGCTCGGAAATTTCAAGCTTGGCTATCTGCTGAACTTCAACGTGGTCCACATGAAAGACGGAATAAAGAGGGTAGTGAATAATTTATGAAGATTTCCTCTGCGTCCTCCGCGTCCTCTGCGGTGAGAGCCTGGGTTTCGAGCGCCTTGGTTTTTGGGCGAGTTACGAATATGTTTTCCGCGTCCTCTGCGGTGAGAGCTTAGACGGTGAACGAGATCGCCTTTCTCCTGTGCATCCCGCTGGCCGGCGGCCTCGTGCTGTCCTTCAGCGGCGGCTGGGCGCAGGCGGCACTTGTGAACGTGCTGTTCAGCCTGCTGACGTTCATATCCGCGGCGCTGCTCACGTTCAGGGTGGTGGGAGAGGGCTCGATCACGGCGTTCGGCGATCTCTTCTTCGTCGATTCCTTCAACGTGTTCCTGGTGGCGCTCACCGCGTTCGTCGCGTTCACCACGGCGATATTCGGCCGGCCCTACATGCTGAACGAGCAGCAGCGCGGCAAGCTGACGGCGGGGATGCTGCGCCTCTATCACAGCATGTACCAGCTGTTCGTGTTCACCATGCTGCTCGCGCTGCTGACCAACAACATGGGGGTGCTGTGGGTGGCGATGGAGGCGGCGACGCTCACCACCGTGCTGCTGGTGAGCCTCTACCGCACGCCGGCCAGCATCGAGGCGGCGTGGAAGTATTTCATCCTGTGCGGGGTCGGGCTGGCTCTGGCGCTGTTCGGCACCATCCTGCTGTACTTCGCGGCCGAGAAGGTGCTGGGTGCCGGCGGGACGGCCCTGTTGTGGACGCAGCTGAACACGGTCAAGGGCAGCCTCGAGCCCACCGTGCTGTCGCTCGCGTTCGTGTTTCTCCTGGTGGGCTACGGCACCAAGGTCGGCCTGGTGCCGCTGCACAACTGGCTGCCGGACGCGCACGCGGAAGGTCCCACGCCGATCTCGGCGGTGCTCTCCGGGCTGCTGCTCAACGTCGCGCTCTACGCGGTCGTGCGCTGCAAGGTGCTGGTCGACGGCGCGCTCGGCACGCACTTCGCCGGCAATCTCATGATGGGCTTCGGCCTCCTGTCGGTCGTGGTGGCGGCGTTTTTCCTGGTGCGGCAGAAGGACGTGAAGCGCCTGTTCGCGTACTCGTCGATCGAGCACATGGGCCTCATGACCTTCGCCTTCGGCATGGGCGGTCCCGTGGCGACGTTCGCCGGGCTGCTGCACATGACGGTGCACAGCCTCACCAAGTCCGCGATTTTCTTTGCCGTGGGCCACGCCGCGCAGAAATCCGGCACGCAGATGATGGACCAGATCCGCGGGCTGGTCGTGACCAACCCGACTATCGGCTGGGGATTGATGCTGGGCAGCCTCGCCATCCTCGGCATGCCGCCGTTCGGCGTATTCGCCAGCGAATTCCTGATCCTCAGCACGGCCATGCAGCAGCAGCCATGGGCAACGCCGATCCTGCTGCTGGCGCTCGGCGTGGCTTTCGCCGCCATCTTCGGAAAGGTGCAGCCGATGGTGTTCGGCGAGACGCCGCTGCCGCGGCTGCCGCATCCGCCGGCATTGATCCCGGTGTTCGCGCATCTCGCGCTGGTGCTGATGCTGGGCATTTACACCCCGCCGTACCTGGCGGACTGGTACAGGCAGGCGGCGGCGCTGATCGGGTGACGAGTGACGGGCAAACGGTGAGACTCGAAGGCATCGACATCGAGGTGGAGCGGCTGCCGGGGGCGGTGAAGGTTTTCCGCGCCGTGGTGGACGCGGCGCTGTGGACCGGGACCTGCCTGCGGGTGAAGGAGCAGGGCGGCCGGCTGGTGTCTCTCTGGGGCGCCGACGCGCGCGAGGAAGGAAACCATGCGGGCGGCGGCTTTACGATGCACGCGGCGCTGGCGGCGCGCGACGGGCTCGTGGTGCTTTCGCTGCCGCTCGCCGGCGAGTCGTATCCCGATCTCGGCGCGATTTTTCCCCCGGCGATCCGCATGCAGCGCGCGGCGCACGATCTGCTGGGCGTATCCGCCGCCGGCGCGGCGGATACGCGCAAGTGGCTGCGCCACACCGCATGGCGGGAGAACGATTTTCCGCTTCGCAAGGATTTCCGGTCGAATCACGAATCACAACCCCCTCCCTCGCCCTCCCCCTTGCCAAGGGGGAGGGATGGGGTAGGGGTCACGAATCACGCCTCTCCAGCGGATGCGTATCCCTTCGTGCGGGTGGAGGGAGAAGGCGTGCACGAGATTGCCGTCGGCCCGGTCCACGCCGGTACCATCGAGCCCGGCCATTTCCGCTTCTCCATCGTCGGCGAGCGCGTCCTGCGCCTGGAGGAGCGGCTGGGCTACAAGCACAAGGGCATCGAAAAGCGCTTCGAGGAGATGACTCTCGCGGAGGGCGCGCGGCTTGCCGGGCGGGTTTCGGGCGATTCGACGGTGGCTTACGCCTGGGCCTATGCCATGGCGGTGGAAAGTGTCGCGGGCGTCGCGCCGCCGCTGCGCGCCTTGCTGCTGCGCGCCCTCCTGCTCGAGCGCGAGCGCATCGCCAATCACCTGGGCGACCTCGGGTTTCTCGGCAACGACGCGGGGCTGGCCTTCGGGTTCTCGCAGTTTTCCTGCCTGAAGGAGGACGTGCTGCGCCTCAACCAGGAGTTGTTCGGTCACCGTTATCTCATGGATGTGGTGGCGCCGGGCGGCATCGCGCGCGACCTGCCGTCGTACGGCGTCGCGCGCCTGGTCGAGGAATGCGACGTTCTCGAGGAGACGGTCGCCGTCCTCAGGGGCATTTACGACGAGCACCCCGGGCTGCAGGATCGTTTCATCGCCTGCGGGCGCGTTGTGCCTGAGCTGGCCGCCAGGCTGGGGCTGGTGGGGCTCGCCGGGCGCGCGAGCGGGCAGTCGTGGGACCTTCGCGTCGAGTACCCGTGCGTTCTGTACCAGGACCTCGACGTGCGCATGGCGACCCACCGCAACGGCGACGTGGCCGCGCGGGTCACGGTGCGTTTCGAGGAGATCGCCGAGTCGCTGCGGCTGCAGCGGCTGATCCTCGAGCGCCTGCCGTTGGGCGAGTCGGCGGTGGATGTCCCGGTCCCGGCGGCGGGCGCCTTCGGCGTGGGCTGGGTCGAGGGCTGGCGCGGCGAGGTGCTGGTCGCGCTGGAAACCGGGCCCGACGGCCGCATCCGGCGCTGCCACCCGCACGACCCGTCGTGGCAGAACTGGCCGCTGCTCGAGCACGCGGTGATCGGGAACATCGTTCCGGATTTCCCGCTGATCAACAAGTCCTTCAACTTGTCCTATTCAGGGCAGGACCTGTGAGTGCCAACTCCAACCGCAGAGGACGCCGGGGACGCGGAGGTGCGCGGAGGGAATATATTGTTCGGATGCTTTTCCCCTGCGTCCTCAGCGTCCCCCGCGGTGAGAGGTTTATATGTATCAGCTGCTGAAGCAGATCATCGTCACTGGCATCAAGACCGAGACGCCGCCGGGGCCGGACGAGGCCTTGCGCGTCGCGGCCTACCGGCTGCGCGCGGAGGTGCTGGAGAGCTTCGCCGGCGCGCTGACGATACGCCACGTGGACGCGGGCTCGTGCAACGGCTGCGAGCTCGAGATCAACGCGTTGAACAATCCGTACTACAACCTCGAAGGGCTGGGCATCAAGTTCGTCGCGAGCCCGCGTCACGCCGACCTGCTGCTGGTGACGGGCCCGGTGTCGCGCAACATGGAGGTGGCGCTGAAGCGCACTTACGACGCGACGCCCGATCCGAAGCTGGTGGTGGCGATCGGCGACTGCGGCTGCAGCGGCGGCATCTTCGGGGAGAATTACGCCAGCCGCGGGCGCGTGTCGAACGTCATCCCGGTGGACGTCGCGGTGCCGGGCTGCCCGCCGACGCCGCTGGCGATCATGCAGGGCATACTGACGGCGATAGCCGTCAGGAAAGCGTGAGTAGTGAGTGGTGAGTAGTCCGGGCGCGGCGTCGCCGCGCGAATGTGCATTGGTCCACTCACCAATCACGACTCACCAATCACGCAGTTGGGAGGGGGTTAATGCGGGCGCTGGCAGTTTCGATAATGGCGGCGGTGCTGGCTGGATGTGCCGTGTATTACGGGCACCGGCTCGACCAGAGCTACGGCCCGGCCGACCCCGCGCGCTACGACCGGCCTTTGCCGGATGACGAGTCCCTGAGCTACTGGCGCGACGTCAGGCCGGTCCTGGATAACCGCTGCGTGGTCTGTCACGGCTGCTACGACGCGCCCTGCCAATCGAACCTGGCGTCCTACCAGGGGGTAACGCGCGGTGCCAGCAAGGAGAACGTCTATGACGCCGCCCGGCTGCGGGCCGCCGAGCCGGCGCGGATGTTCATGGATGCGCAGAGCAACGCCGCGTGGCGCGGCAAGGGTTTCTACCCGCTGCTCAACGAGCGCGCCATGACGCCCGAGGCGAACCGCGAGGCGAGCGTGCTGTACCGCTCGTTGAGGTTGAAGCGCGCCCATCCCCTTCCTGCCGGGGCGGTGCTGCCGAAGGAACGCTTCGATTTTTCCCTCGATCGCTCTCAGCAGTGCCCCACCATCGAGGTGATGGACGGCTTCGAGCGGAGATTTCCGGACTGGGGCATGCCGTTCGGCCTGCCCGGGCTGGCTGATCGCGAATACGAAATGCTGACACGCTGGATCGAGGCCGGCGCGCCGTATCGCGATCCGCCCCCGCTGCCTGCCGCGTACCAGCAACGCATCGCGGAGTGGGAGCGTTTCCTGAACGAAGACAGCCTCAAGGCCCGGCTGGCGAGCCGCTACATCTACGAGCACTGGTT
>CAYSRR010000064.1:7373-13219 GCA_964433375.1 uncultured Streptomycetaceae bacterium | reverse complement strand
GGCGGCAAGCGCAAGCTCACCATCCCGCCCGCGCTGGGCTACGGCGCGCGCGGCGCCGGCGGCGTCATCCCGCCCAACGCCACGCTGGTGTTCGAGGTGGAACTGCTCGGCGTTGCCTGAACAGTCTCAAGTTACAAGTTTCAAGTTGCAAGTTGCAAGTTGCAAGTTTCAAGACAAGAACGCCTTCTTGTAACTTGTACCTTGTAACTTGTGTCTCGGGCATCAAGGCCGACTACTCGGCCTTGATGCCCGCTTCGCGGATGACCTTCCCCCACTTCGCGATCTCGCCCGCGAGGTGCTTGCGCAGTTCGTCGGGCGGGCCCGGCTGCGGCTCGGCCCCCTGCGCGAGCAGCCGGTCGCGCGTCTCCGGTTCCTTCATCAGCGCCACGATCTCCGAGTTGAGCCGGTTGACGATGGGCTGCGGCGTCTTCGCCGCCGCGAACACGCCGAACCAGCCCACCGCGTGGAAACCGGGCATCCCCGATTCGGCGAGCGTCGGCAGCTCGGGATAGACGACCGAGCGCTTCGAGCTGGTCACGCCCAGGGCGCGCAGTTGGCCCTTCCGGATGTACGGCGCCAGCACCAGCACGTTGTCGATCGCGAGGTCGAGCCGGCCGCCCAGCAGGTCCGGCATCACCGCGCCGGTGCCCTTGTACGGCACGTACAGGATGTCGATGCCCGCGGTGCGTTTCAGCAGCTCGCCGGCCAGGCGTTGCAACGAGCCCGGCGTGGAGCCGGCGATGGTCAGCTTGCCCGGGCTGGCTTTCGCGTGCGCGACCAGCTCCGGCATCGACTTCACCGGCAGCTTCGCCTGCGCCACCAGCACGTACGGCGAAGTACCGATGAAAGCGATGGGCGACAGGTCTTTCTGCAGGTCGAACGGCAGCTTGTAGAGCGTGCCGATCGTGCCCCAGGAGCCCGCCGCCATGATCAGGGTATGGCCGTCCGGCTGGGAATTGACGGCGTGCGTGATGCCGATGATGCCGCTCGCGCCCGGCCGGTTGTCCACCACGACCTGCTGCCCGACGCGCTCGGTCAGCTTGGCCGCGACGATGCGCGCCATGACGTCGGTGCTGCCGCCGGGCGGCAGCGCGACGATCAGGCGGATCGGCCGCTGCGGATACGGCCCCTGTGCCGCGGCGCCTCCCGCCAACGCAACCAGTAGCGCGAACGCCGTAATCCGGAACAGTTTCTTCATGGTCTCCCCTGTTGTCCGTGAATGTAGCGCTTCATCCTTCTGCCTTCTGCCTTCTGCCTTCAGAGCGTCGGGCTCCTGAACTCCCCGCCCATCGCCACCAGTCCCCACGGCGCGAGCTGGGCGTCGGTGCTGAAGCTGATGTGCGCGGCGGCGGCATGCATGTCGCGGAACACGCGCTGCAGCGGGTGATGGTCGTAGATGCCGTTGGCCCCGGCCATCTCGTGCAGCCCGTCGACCGCCTCGACGCACCAGCGTCCCGCTTGCGCCGCATTGCGCTTGTAGCGCAGACGCGTCCCGGTATCCAGGGCGCCGCCCTGCTCGTAGACGCGCTGCGCCTCCAGGCAGTCATTGCGCATGAGCAGGTGCGCCGCGTCGATCTTCGCGCCCGCCGCGCCGATGCGCAGCTGCACCGTCTGAAAATCGCGCATCTTCGCGCCGGTGTAGCTGGTGCTGCGCGATTTCACCAGATCGATCGCCAGCTCCAGCGCCGCGCGCGCGTTGCCGATGAGGCAGGCGCCGAGGCCGTGGGCGCCGAGCACGGACACCGGTATGCGGTAATGCGGGTTCGGGTGCGCGGCGAGCCCCGGCCAGGCATGGCCTTCGCGCGCGACCCACATGGAGACGGTGCGGTGGGCCGGCACGAATACGTCCTTGCAGCGCACGGTCTTGCTGCTGGTCGCGCGCATGCCGAGCGTGTGCCAGTCGTCCACCACCTCGTACTGCGCGCGCGGCAGCAGGCACGACAGGTAGTCGACCACCTTGTCGCCGTCGCGCACGATGCACGAGAGCTGGCACCACTCGGAATGATCCGTGCCCGACGAAAAGCCCCACTCGCCGGAGAGCAGGATGCCGCCGTCCGCGGGAACGCCGCGTCCCTGGGCAAAGGCGATGCCGGACGCGATGCCGGCGTCCGGGTTGCCGCCCCACACTTCCTCCTGCGCCTTCGGGTCGAACAGGGTGAGGTTGCGGTGATGGGAAGCGAAATTGTCCACCGTCCAGCCCACCGCGATGTCGCCGCGCGAGAGCATCTCGGGAATGTCGAAGTAGGCGATGAACGGTAGTTCCATGCCGCCGCGAACCCTGGGCTGCAGGTAACGGAACAGCCCGGCGCGCGCCAGCGCATCCATCACCTCGGGAGTCAGCCGGCGCGCCGCCTCGCACTTCGGCGCCTGCTCGCGCAGGAACGGCACCAGCTCGCTCGCGCGGCGCAGCGCCTCGTCGTAGCCGACGTTGGCGAAACTCATGCCCGGTCAGGGCTTGATTCCCAGCAGCTTCGCCGCCGTGCCGCCGAGCATCGCGATCTTCTCGTCGTCGGTGAAGTCCGGCGCGTCGAGGATGTGGTCCACCGACCGGCTCTGCCACGGAATCGGGTGGTCGGTGCCGATGACGAGCCGGTCGGAGCCGACTTCCGCCGCGAGGTGGCGCAGCGCTTCCGGGGTGAACACCAGCGTGTCGTAGTACATGTCGCGCAGGTACTCGGTCGGCTTCTTCTTCAGCTTCACGCCGGTGTCCATCTCCGGCGCGACGCGCAGGCAGTTGTCCGAGCGCGGCGCGTACGACGGCAGGAAGCCGCCGCCGTGCGCCGAGCAGATCTTCAGTCCCGGGAAGCGGTCGAGCGTGCCCTCGAAGATCAGGTGCGAGAGCGCGATGGTGGTGTCGAGCGGGTTGCCGATGGTGTTCGCCAGCCAGCCGTTGCCCTTGAAGCGGTTGTTCAGCTCCGGCGTGCTCTGCGGATGGATGAAGATCAGCACGCCCAGTTCCTCGGCCCTGGCCCAGAACGGGTGGAACACCGGGTCGGAGAATTCCTTGCCGGCAACGCTGCCGCCCACCGCCGCGCCGCGCAAGCCGAGCTTCTTCACGCCGTATTCGAGCTGTTGCACCGCCAGGTCCGGGAACTGCAGCGCGACCGAAGCGAAGGCGACGAAGCGGTCCGGCCAGGTCGCGCAGAACTCCGCCAGCTTCTCGTTCTGGATGCGGATCGCCTCGGTGGCGGCATCGCGCTCCGCCTTGTACCACTGGGGATTGATGCTGAGCGCCTCGACGTCGATGCCTTGCTCGTCCATCTCGCGCAGGCGCCGCGCGCCGACCTCGTCGATGCCCGGCCCGCGCTGGTCCTCCATCTTCATGCCCAGCAGCTTCATCGCCTCCGGTATCACGCAGTGCGCGTGCACGTCGACGGTCTTCACGCGGCGGCCTTTCACCACCACCTGCCGGCGGTGCCCGCCCGGGCCCGCCCGTCCCTGCGCTTCGCTGGTCGCCTGGCACCCGGTGAATACCAGGCCGGCGTCGGCGCCGGACTCGTGCCTGCTGAATTCCTCTCCTGCCGCCATCTGCATTCCCCCTCCTGGTTGGTCGCGCGATTATGGCACGAGGGCGGCAGCCACCTGAAGGTGGAAGACAAAAGAAAATCCCGGCGCACGCCGGGAACACTCGCCACCCGTCACTCGTCACTCGTCACGGGCGAAGCCCAAAAAGAAGGCGCCCCGGGGACACGAGGTCCGCGGGGCGCCCGACTTGCCAAGGCACACCGGCTTTAGCGCCGGTCGAACATCCTCAGGTTGCGGGTAGATCCGATGCTCGAGCCGTGCAATCCGGTACTGCCTTTAAGGTCTCTCACAGGATCACCTCCTTTCGAAATTGACGAGTTTCCAGTCTAGCAGAAAGATTTCCGGTTGGGTACCGGCGCCGGTCCGGCTACGCCCAGTCCGCCGACAGTCCGAGCTGCCGCGCCATCCAGTCCGCCATCATCGGGCGCGCCTTGTAGGCCACGTTGTCGCAGACGTGGTTGCCTTCCGGGTACAGCACCAGCTCGACCGGGCCGCCCGCCTCGCGCGCGATCTGCTCCGCCTCGTGGTAGCTGGTGACGGTATCGCCCTGGCTGTGCACGACGAGGAGCGGCGCCTTCAGTTTGTGCAGGATGCCGTCCAGGGTGAAGTCCACGGCGATCTTCCCCGCCTCGTCCAGGTCCTTCGCGTGAGTCACCATCGCGAATTCCCGGCGCGAGCCTTCCTTGAACCGTTCCCACGGCGAATTGAAGAAGCCGCCGAGCGAGATGCAGGCCTTCAGTCGCGGCTCGAGCGCCGCCGCGCGCGGCGCCATGTGCCCGCCGACGCTCCGGCCCCACACCGCGAAGCGCGACGTATCCAGGTCCCTGCGCTTCTCCAGGTAATCCAGCACCGCGCCGACCGACCATTCGATGTTCGCGACCAGCGGGAACTTGATGCGCGTCAGGCTCTGGCCGGGACCGTCGAACGTGCACGTCGCCATGCCGCGCTCAAGGAAATGTCTCTCGGTGCCGGAGAGCTCCTCCTTGGTGGAATCGAGGCCGGCGAGCATCAGCACGCAGGGCACGGGCCCGCGGGCATTCGGCGGCAGTCGCAGGTAGCCCGGGAAGCTCGAGCCCTTGTAGGGGATGTCCAGCGCCTGCACCGGCGGCCGCAGGTACGGCATCGCCTTGCGATAGGTGGCCTGCTGGCGGTGCTGCAGGCGCTCCTTCTCGGGCAGGTCGCGGTGCTTGGTCATCTGCGCGGTGTGGTAATACACCGCGGCCTTCGCAAACGCCTCGCCCGCGGTGATGTTGCGCCCCTGGCGCAGCGCCTCGTCGCCGATCCCCTCGATCATCGCGCCGAATTCCTCCCACAGCCCGCTCCAGTCCTCGCCGGCCTCGCAGCGCTGCACGATGTCGATCAGGTGGTTATAGTCCGCCCCCGCCGCGACGATGCGGGCAAAGCGGGGCCGGTTGCGATCCAGGTCGGCGTTGGACATTCCTGAACTCCTTGTCAATCTTCTGATGGGATTCCGATGGGATAATGAGGGCGTGCGGCATTGTCACACGGCGCCCCCTCGCCCGCATCCGAATGCTCAGCATGTGGACACGCCTTGATTCCCCGTCCTCCATCCCTCATCCTTCATTCCTTTCAACCCGACACCGATCATCAGGCGGGAGGCGTCATGGCAGGCAAAACCATCAAGGTGCGTTCGCGCGAGGGCGGCGAGTTCGATTGCTACCTGGCGCTGCCCGCCGGCGGCGGCAGGGTCCCGGCGGTGGTGCTCGCATCCGCCGTGCACGGCGTGGACCAGGACGTGCAGGGCCTCGCCGACGAATTCGCCGCGAACGGCTATATCGCCGCGGCGCCCGACCTCTTCTGGCGCACAGTCCCGGGCCCGCTTGCTCGCGACGACAAGCGCACCGGCCCGCGTTCGCAGCCGCGCCTCGAGAAAATAAAAACCGGCGAGGCCGACATGGCCGACGCGCTCGCCGAGGTGAAAAAGCTGCCGCAGCACAATGGCCGCGCCGCCGCGATGGGCTTCTGCTACGGCGGCCCCTACGCCATCCTCGGACCGAAGCGCCTGGGCTACGACGCCGGCATCGCCTGCCACGGCACCCAGTTCCTCGATTTCCTGCACGAACTCGACGGCCTCGCCAAGCCGCTGTGCATCATCTGGGGCGACCAGGACGTCCAGGCGCCCGCGCCGGTGCTCGACGCCTACCGGCCGCTGCCCGCGCGCATGAAGAATGTCCAGGTGCATATCATCCCCGGCGTCCTCCACGGCTACATGTTCCCCGGCAACAAGCAGGCCTACAGCCAGAGCACGCGGGAATTCTCGATGCGACACGCGATCTCGATTCTCGACGCGCTGCGCTGAG
>CAYSRR010000064.1:0-7273 GCA_964433375.1 uncultured Streptomycetaceae bacterium | reverse complement strand
CAGAAACTGATGTCGCCGGCGACGGTGTTCGACGCCCTGTCGGCGCGCGTTGCCGAGTCGGTCGGCTACGAGATCGGCATCCTGTCGGGCTCCGTGTGCGCGGCGACGATGCTCGCCGCGCCGGACATGACGCTGCAGACGCTGACCGAGTTCGCGGACCAGGTCCGCCGCGTCACGCGCGCGAGCGATCTCAGCATCTTCGTCGACGCCGACCAGGGTTACGGCAACGCGCTGAACGCAATGCGCACCGTCGAGGAGCTGGAGCACGCCGGCCTCGCCGGGCTCGCCATCGAGGACCTGCGCATGCCGGCGCGCTTCGGCGCCGGCGGCACGGACGAGCTGATCGCGATCGAGGAGATGACCGGCAAGCTGCGCGCCGCCCTCGCCGCCCGCCGCGACCCGGAACTGCTGATCGCGGCGCGCACCGCCTCCGTCACGATCGAGAACATCGAGAGCGTCGTCGCGCGCGTTCGCGCCTACGCGGCGACCGGCGTCGACGCCGTGTTCATCACCGGGCTGCAGACGCTGGAGCAGCTCGACGCGGTGCGCGCGGCCATCAGGCTGCCGGTCATCGTCGGCACCGCCCTGCATCTCGGGCGCGAAGACCTCGCCGCGCGCGGCGTGCGCTTCTGCCTGCAGGGCCACGGCGCCGTCGCCGGCACGGTCAAGGCGCTGCGCGACATCTACACGCATATGTACAACGGCGGCTCCCCCGTTGACCTCAAGCCGCGCTTCGCCACCCCGGAGGAAATGAGCCGCCTGCTGGGCGCGGAGCGCTACGCGAAGCTGCGCGAAGAATTTCTGCAGTGACGCGCGCCGGTCAGGTTTCGACGCGGTCCGTCAGCTCGGCCGCGCTGGACAGCCAGCGGTACGTCAGGCTGAGCACCACCCAGTACGCCAGGTTCAGCACCAGCATGGCGATGGGCACGATCCCGGAGCGCTCCAGTCCGAACAGCCCGGCGCCAACCAGCGGCATGTACACCACCATCATCACTAGCCACGATACCGCCCCGAACGCGAGCCCCCTGCCCAGGTAGCTCGGGACCGGCAGCCGCGGGGCCAGCACCGCGTACAGGGCGCCGAACGCGAAGATGCCGATGAACAATATCGCGATCACGCCGGTCATGATCTGGCCGGGCGCGCCCAGCAGCTCGGACAGCGTGCGGGCAAACTGCACTTCCGGAAACTGGTGAAGCGCATTGTTCATGAGCAACATCGATCCGGCGATCACCGTCGCGAGCAAGCCGCTCATGAATCCATTCTTGATGCGGGTCATGCGTAAACCTCCTCTGTTGTAATGAATGCTTTTGTTGGAAAGCAGTTTCAGCTGGAAGTTTCCGGATTGATGCACCGCATCATCGCACGACGATGCCGCCTTGATTCTCGCGACCCACGACTCGTGAATCGTGACTCGTAACTCGCGACTCAGGAAATCGACGCGGCCGCTTCCCTCATCCCTGCCAGACGCCGTAGCCCTTCTCGCGCAGGTGGATCGCGAGCTCGATCTCCATGTCGAGCGCGGCCTCGTACGGCATCGGGTTGTAGCACTCGTAGAGCTCCGACATCAGCCGCTGGCCGTATTGCTTCACGTAGCGGTTGGCCTTGAGGCCGGCCTTGTGCTTGTCGAAGCGCACATCCGGGCTCTGCCCGGTCATGCCGACGTAGACGCACGGTTTCGCGGGATCGTAATCGGGATTGCAGCGCCGGAACTTCGGCTCGTAGAGGACATCGCGGGACAGCAGCACCACGTACACGGAATGGTGATGGCGGGACGATTTCTTCCGTGCTTTATCCATCACCCGACACCCGACACTCGACACCCGTCACTCGTCACAGGTCAGCGCTGCTGCCGGCAATGCGTCTCGCGCGTGAACGCGGTAAGGACCACCGCGGCCGCCAGCCACGCGAGCATCAGCGCGAAACCGTATCGATAGGCGGAAAAGGAATAGACGCGCATGCCCGCCTCGAGGCTGCCGTCCCATGCGCGATCGAGCACCCAGCCCACCGCCGGCTGCATCACCATGGCGCCGACCATGTTGCCGGTATTGATGATGCCGCCGGTCGTGCCCGCGAGCGCCGCGGGCGCCGACTCCTTGGCATAGGCATAGCCGATCATGATCACGCCCGAGACGAAGCCCGCCACGGCGAGCAGCAGGGCGAGCA
Source organism: uncultured Streptomycetaceae bacterium (assembly GCA_964433375.1). Classification (GTDB taxonomy): domain Bacteria; phylum Pseudomonadota; class Gammaproteobacteria; order Burkholderiales; family SG8-41; genus SG8-41. The sequence goes on along the minus strand of CAYSRR010000064.1, from coordinate 5,110 downwards.
CCGCGATCGGCAATCCCGGCACCAGCAGCACCGCGAACCAGGCGAGCGTCGCGATCGCCGCGCCCAGGCCGTACAAGCGCTTGCGCTCCTTCAGCCGGTCGGACAGCGCGCCCAGCAGCGCGCCGCCCAGGCCCCACGCCAGGAGCATGAGCGAGCACAGGCCCGCGGCGCCGGCGGTCGACAAGCCGTAGTGGGCCGTCATGAACGGCACGCCCCACAGCCCGGCGAACGTCAGCACTGGGCCCGAGACCCCGCCGTTCATGAAGCAGACCAGCAGCACGTTGCGGCTGCTCAGCACCCGCGCCAGTCCGCCCATCATCGTATTCCCGGGCGCGTCGTGGCGCGCGGCCGGCAGGTAGCTTGCGTAGCCGCGCTCTTCCGGGTCGTCGCGCACCAGCAGCCAGATGGCGACGGCGATGACGGCGGTCGCGGCGCCCGTGCCGAGGATCACGCCGCGCCAGCCGAAGACGTCCGCGAGCCAGCGCAGCGGCGCACCGGCGCTGACCGCGCCGACCATACCGGTGACGAGCGCCAGGCCCGCCACCAGCGCGAAGCGCGACGGGTGAAACCAGTGCGTCGAGAGCTTCATCATCGCGACGAAGGCGACGCCGGCCGAAGCGCCGATCAGCATCCGCCCCGCCCCGACCAGCGCGTACGCGTGCGCGCCGGCGAACAACAGCGCGCCCGCCGCCACGCCAACCGCGCCCAGCGCCAGGATGCGCCGCGGGCCGTAGCGGTCCACCAGCACGCCGGTCGGCACCTGGATCACGACGTAGGTGTAGAAATAGAACGCCGAGAGATTGCCGAGCGCCGCCGCGGTCAGATCGAATTCCGCCGCCAGCTCGCGCGTGATGACCGCCGGCGCCACGCGATGGAAGAACCCCAGGAGATACAACGCCGCGCCCAGGCCCCAGACCGTGAAGGCCAGCGTGAGGGGCGGGTAGCGCACGGGCAACAAGGATGAAGGATGAGGGATCAATGAAGAAGGATGAAGGATGAGGGATGAAGGATGACCGTCGCGCTTCGCGCGACAACGACAGGTCCCGACCTCTCGTCACCTTCGGTCGGAGTATCCGTTTTCGGAAAATTGAATTAGTTCGATTGGCTGCTGACCGGACGCAGGTGAAAGGTCAGGACTCTTAGTCAACACGCAACGCGTGGGGTCATCCTTCCACGTTCATCCTTCATCCTTATTCGACTTGGCTCTACAACTCGTCACTCATCACTTTCGTTCTCGCGCGCGGTTGCGGGCGAGGACGATGTCGGTGTTGGTGACGTACAGCAGGTGCCCGATCTTGCGCACGTAGTGGTCCTCGTACGGGTCGAGCGGGCCGTCGGCATAGGCGATGCGCCACAGGTGCTCGATCAGCCGCACCCGCTCCGGCTGGCCCATGTCGCGCTTCACCACCGCCACCGGCCCGAAATACGAGGTCATCTGCCGTGCCTTCTCGCGCCCTTCGGCGAGCACGGCGGCAGCGGCCTCCGCCGTGAGCGAGAACAGGTCGGCGAGCCCCGCCTGCGCCGCCTCGTGCTCCGCGCCGTCCTCGCGCAGGTCCACCCGGCTCGCCTCGTACAGCAAGCTCGCCACCGCGACCTGCAGGTGCCGCCGCTCGTGCCTTGGCAGCGGGCGCGGACTTACGTCGTTCAACAGGGATTTCAGCGCTTTCAGCATGGGAGAATTACAAAGGGGAAAGATAAAAGGGAAAAGGGAAAAGGTGAAGCCATGCACCTTTTACCTTTTCCCTTGCAGCTTCGTCACCCGCCACTCGTCACTTCAAGAGCCCCTCGTTCTCGAAGCAGAGGTACAGCTCGCGGCAGGCCCAGGCGTCGGTGGCGGCGTAGTTGATCTGCGCCGGGGTGAGCCGCGGCGCGGCCCAGTTCGAGGTGCGGTTGCCCTTGGGTATGCGAAAGCCCAGGAACATCCCGGCGAGGTTGCGCACGCCGGTCTGGCCGAGCCCGCGGCGGCGCGCGATCACGCCGAGATCGAGCGCGTTCTCGACGTTGAAGGGAAACACCTGCTTGAGCTGGCGCAGGTCGTGCTGGAGCCCGATGCCGGTCTTGACGACTTCTGGCTTCGCCAGCAGCTCGACCAGCGCGGGAAACACGTCGAGCCGGCTCAACTGGAACAGGTACACCGCGTTGGCCGTGGCCGCCTGCACCAGGCACGGCAGGTAGACCTCGCCTTTCCTGAAGGCGGGGCGCGTTTCCGTGTCGAGGCCGACGACGCGCTCCTGCCGGATGTCTTCCCGCGCCTGCTCCAGCTCGCGCGCCGTTTGCACCAGGCTCACCCTGCCCTCGTAGCGGCGGATGGGCAGTTCGGCCAACTCTTCCTTAGAGATACTTCGCATCAAGTGGTGATGTGTAATGGGTGATGCGGGTTTTCCGGCGAATGCCGGGGGTCATCCTTCATCCTTCCGCCTTCATCCTTCGACCTTTCCTGATAGGATGCTACCCCACATTGACCATCGGCAGGAGAGGCAGTTCACGCATGGCTATCACCGGGAAATGGATATTCACCGCGTCCATGGACGTCGACGCGGACAAGGAAGCGCTGTTCAACGAGGTCTATGACACGGAGCACGTGCCGCACCTGCGCAAGGTGCCCGGCGTGGTGGCGGTGTCGCGGGCGAAGCTCGACACGCTGCGCGTGACGATCGGCGGCGAGACAAAGACGATCGAGCCGCAGGCGCAGGGCCGGCCGCGCTATGCCTGCATCGTCGAGCTCGACGATCCCGGCGTATTGACGAGCGCCGCGTGGATGGAGGCGGTCGAAGCCGGCCGCTGGCCGGGCGAGGTGCGGCCGTTCACGCGCAACCGCCAGCATACCCTGCACAAGGTGATGGCCGCCGGCAGCGGGAAGCGCTAGGCGATGATCCGCGCCGCGATCGTCGGCCTCGGCCGCTGGGGCCGCAACCTCGTCCAGTCGGTTCACGGCAAGAGCGAGCACCTGCAATTCACCCAGGCCGTGGTGAGGCGCCCCGAGGAAGCTCGCGAGTTCGCAGCGAAGCACGCGCTCGGGCTGTCGACGGATTTCGCCGGCGTGCTGGCGGACCCGGACGTGCAGGCGGTGGTGCTGACCACGCCGCATTCGCTGCACACGGAGCAGATTCTGGCGGCGGCGCAGGCCGGCAAGCCGGTGTTCTGCGAGAAGCCGCTCGCGCTCGCCCGCGCCGACGCGCAACGGTCGATCGAAGCCTGCCGGCGCGCCGGCGTCCAGCTGGGACTGGGCTACAACAAGCGCTTCTGGCCGTCGATGCGCGAGCTGAAACGGATCGTGGCAAGCGGCGAGCTGGGAGAAATCCTGCATCTCGAGGGCCACTTCAGCAACGAGACCACCGGCCGCTACTACACCGGCTGGCGCGGGGAGGATGCCGAGTCGCCGGCGGGCGGGCTCACCGCGACCGGCGTGCACGTGCTGGACGCGTTCACGGATCTCGCCGGCCCCGCGCGCGAAGTCCATGCCCGCCTGACGGGCCGCCCCTCCGCCGGCGCCCCGTTCGACTCGCTGACGGTATTCATGGAATTCGCCAATCGCGCGAGCGGGGTACTGTGCGGCGTCAGGAGCACGCCGCAGTTCTGGCGCGTCCACGTCTTCGGCTCCCGGGGTTCCGCGGAAGCGCTGGAAGACACCGAGCTCGTGGTGCGCGCGACGGATGCCGCGCCCCGCCGCATGACTTTCGAGCGGGTGGACGCGCTGCGCCTGGAGCTGGAAGCGTTCGCGCAGGCCGTCGCGGCCGGCGCACCCTATCCCATCCCGTTCGAGCAGATGCTGGACGGCGTCGCGGCGACGGAGGCGGTCATCGCCTCGATCGCGCAGAAACGGCCGGTTTTACTGCAATAAAATCAGTGCAATAGGCCGATTGTCAGGTTCGCGTAAGCCGCCGCTGTTAGAAACCGCTGTGCGTTTCCGGAAATAATTGAAACCGGCAGGCTGTTCATCACTCGTCACCGCCACTCGTCACCCGACACTCGACACTTTCGATCAGGGAGTTCCGCTTGAAGATTCCGCATCGCGTCGTTCAATCGCTGTTGGCATTGTGTTTCGCTTCGGCCCTCGGCGCCGCCGCCGTGCTGGCGCAGGACACGCAGGACACCCAGGAAGCACCGAAGCCGTTCGTGCCGGTCGAAGGCCAGGCGGGCAAGGATGTGGTGTGGGTGCCGACGCCGCCCGCCCTGGTCGAAAAAATGCTGGACCTCGCGAAAGTGACGCCGCAGGACTACGTGATGGACCTGGGCTCCGGCGACGGGCGCAACATCATCGCCGCCGCCCGGCGCGGGGCGCGCGCGCTCGGGGTGGAATACAACCCGGAAATGGTCGAGCTGTCGCGCCGCAACGCGGAGCAGCAGGGCGTCGCCGACAAGGCGCAGTTCGTGGAAGGCGACATGTTCGCGGCCGACATCTCGCAGGCGACCGTGATGGCCCTGTTCCTGCTGCCCGACAACCTGGAGAAGCTCACGCCGAAATTCGTCGACCTGAAGCCGGGCACCCGCATGGTGCTGAACGGCTTCGCCATCCCCGGCTGGGATGCCGACGTGACCGAGCAGGCGGACGGCGAATGCGGTAGCTGGTGCACGGCGATGCTCTACATCGTGCCGGCCCAGGTGGCAGGCACCTGGCGGCTCGGCAAGGGCGAGCTGATCATCAGCCAGAAATTCCAGAAATTCACCGGCACCCTGTCGCGGAACGGCGCGTCCTCGCCGATCAAGGACGGGCTGCTGCGCGGCAACGAGATCACCTTCACCGCCGGCGGCCGCAAGTACTCGGGCCGGGTCAACGGCGACGCCATCCAGGGCGCCGGCGGGACGTGGAGCGCGACGCGCGTCCGGCCAACGCCTTGACGCTTTGCGATGGGCCGCTAAGGCGAGCACTACGGGTCGCGAAGGCCACGGGGGTATCTACGACGGGTCGCCAAGACCGCCAAGGCCGCGAAGAAATACGGGACGCCAAGGACGCTAAGGGCGCAAAGGACAGATAGAAATTATTTCTTGCGGCCTTCGCGACCCGTGACCCGTGACGAACTGTGTCCCATCACCCGTCACCCGACACTCGACACTCGACACCCGACACTCGACACCCGACACTCGACACCCGACACTCGACACCCGACAC
>CAYSRR010000063.1:0-13248 GCA_964433375.1 uncultured Streptomycetaceae bacterium | reverse complement strand
ATCAGCACCGAGAGCGGCATACCGGATTTCCGCGGCCCCAACGGCGTCTGGAACACGGAGACGCCGGTCTACTACCAGGATTTCATGGCCGACCGCGCCGCGCGCGTGCGGGCGTGGGAGCGCGGCGTGCGCATGTACCACCGCTGCGGCGCCGCGAAGCCCAACGACGGCCACCTCGTCATCACCGAGCTGCAGCGCCGCGGCCATATCTCCACCATCGTCACCCAGAATATCGACGGGCTGCATCTCGATGCCGGCAACGAGAACGTGATCGAGCTGCACGGCACCAACCGCTACGCCGCGTGCCAGCACTGCCGCAGGGAATGGCCGACCGCCGAGATCGTCGCACGCGTGGAAAAAGGCGACGACGCCCCTGAATGCGACGCCTGCGGCGGCCCGATCAAGGCCCGCACCATCTCGTTCGGACAGGCGATGCCGGAAACGGAGATGCGACTCGCCACGGAAGCGACGCTGAAAGCGGACCTCTACATCTCGATCGGCTCGTCGCTGGTGGTGGAGCCCGCAGCGTCGTTCCCGCGGCTGGCGAAGCAGTCCGGCGCGAGCCTGGTGATCATCAACAACCAGGAAACCCCGCTCGACGGCCTCGCCGACATCGTCATCCGCGAGCCGATCGGGAAGACGATGATGGCGCTCTTGCGGCAACTGCCGGGCTAGGCGCCCGGGGCGCAGCTTCAAGTAACAAGTTTCAAGTTACAAGATAAAACAAAACCATGCCCTTGCAACTTGCAACTTGTAACTTGTAACTTGTAACTTGTAACTGAGACAGCGTCACTTCTCGCCAGGCCGGAAACGCGTTTCCGGCTTGAGGCCGCGGCGCTTCTGCTTCCCGCTGACGCGGCCGTTCTCCAGATAACGCCCCGTCGCGCCGCGCTTCGCGGCGTCGTCCCAGGCTTTCGGCCAGTCGGCGCCGCCGTCGGCCGAGCCGAACCACGGCGACTGCGGGCGCAGTTTCGGCAGGCCCAGTTCCTCCCACACCTTGCGCGCCCGCTCCATGTACTCCTGCTTGGGCAACGCCAGCGGCGGCAGGTCTTCCTTCATGGTGGCGTCCATCAGCAGGGTCGCGTCCTCGCGCTCCGCCTCGTGCTCGCGCTCGGGACCGTGCCCCGGGCTGCGGTAATTCAGCACCTGCAGGTCGCGGGAAGGGTCCATGCGGAAGGCGATCGCCCAGAAGATCGCGTCGGAATTGTCCGGGTCGATGTCCTCGTTGACCGCGATGCAGATCTTGCCGCAGTCGGCCTTGAAGCTCGCCGCCCCGGCCAGCGCGCGCCAGATCTCGGTGCGCGGCGTGCCCTTCTCCACCGTGACGATGGCGATGCGGCGCAGCGCCGTCATGCGCTCGTGCAGCGTCACGCGCTTCACCCCGCGCAGGCCCAGCGTCTTGCGCAGGTGCGTGAGGAACATCGGCTCGTAGGAGACGCGCTTGATCGCGCTCGACTCGGAGGGCGTCACCTGGCTGATGTAGGACGCGACGATCGCGTTCCTGCGGTGCGTGATCGCGGTCACCCGCATCGGCATGTTGTATTCCTCGGGCGCGACGTGGCCGTGCGACTCGCCGAACGGGCCTTCGGGCTCGAGATACTCGGTATCGATCAGCCCCTCGATCACGATCTCGGCTTCGGCGGGCACCAACAGGTCCACCGTCTTCGCGCGCACGACGTTGATCGGGCGGCCGGCGACGGCGCCGGCGACGCCCACCTCGTCGAGATCGAGCGGCAGCTTCATCGGCGCGACGAACGCCACGCACGGCGGCGCGCCCAGCACGATCGCGCACGGCATGGTCTTGTCGCCGCGCTTCTGGTGCTTGAGGTAATGGCGGTAGCCGCCCGCCCCGCCCACGCGCGTCGCCATGCGGATCACGCAGCGGTCCGGCGCCTTCAGGCCGGCGCGGTAGGTGCCGTGGTTCTGGATGCCGGTCTCGGGGTCCTTCGTGATGACGTTGGTCGCGGTCAGCGTCGGCGCGCTGTCGAAACCGGGCGTGGACACCGGGATCGGCAGGCTGTCGAGCCCCTTGCCCTCGCCCTTCAGCGCCGCGCCCCGGATCACCACCTCCTGGCACGCCGCCTTCGTCACGACGCGCGGCTTCAGCGGGTTGGCGATGGCGTGGTCCCACTTCGGCTGCACTTCCCCGGGCTTCGCGCGCATGCCCACGCAGTAGATCTCGCGATTGCCGGCGTAGGCGCCGACCGCGACCGGGAATGGGTACTTCCGCCCCAGCCCGTCCGTCACGTTCGTGAACAGGAACGCCTTGCGCTCGTGCTCCTCGATGCCGCCGACGTACTGCCAGCGCACCAGCGGGTGCAGCTCCGCGTCCTTGTCCACCGGGCGATCGATCGTCAGCAGCAACCCCTTGCGCTTCAGCGCATCCAGGTGCTCGTGCAGGTCGGCATAACCGCGTTTAGCTTTCTTCATATCGTCCCTAGTCGGCTTTGATCTTCGCCGCGTCCACCACCCGCGCCCAGCGGGCCAGTTCCTTGCGGACCATGTCGCCGAAGGATTCGGACGTGCCGCCGCGCGGCGTCATGCCCTGCTTGCCGAGCTGGTCGCGGATGTCGGGCTGCCGCAGCAGCGCGTTGAGCTCGGCGTTGATCCTGCCGACCACCGCCGCGGGCGTGCCGGCCGGCGCGAACGAGCCGTACCACGTCTCGACCTGCATCTGGGGCAGCCCCGCCTCCTTCATCGTCGGCGCGTCGGGAAACGCCGCCGAGCGCTCCGGACTCATCACCGCGAGCACGCGCAGCCGGCCGGACCGCGCCTGCGATGCCGCCGTCTGCGTAGCCGACACCATCGCCTGCACGTGGCCGCCGACGAGGTCGATCATCGCGCCGGCGGCGCCCTTGTACGGCACGTGCACGATGTCGATGCCGGTCTCTAGCTTGAGCAGCTCCATGGCGAGGTGCTGCGGGCTGCCGTTGCCGGGCGAGGAGTAATGCATCTCGCCGGGCCGGCGCTTGGCGAAAGCGATGAATTCCTTCACCGACTTCACCGGGAGCTGGGGATGCACGACCAGCACGAGCCCGCTGGTCGCGATCAGCATCACGGGTGCGAGGCTCTTGACCGGGTCGAAGGCCAGCTTGCGGTGCAGTGCCGGCGTGCTGCCGTACGAGGTCGCCACGAACAGCAGCGTGTGCCCGTCGGGCGCGGCCTTGGCGACGAAGTCCGTGCCGATCAGTCCGGTCGCGCCCGGCCGGTTGTCGGTAATGACGCCCACCTTCCAGCGCTCCACCAGCCTGGGGCCGAACGTGCGCGACAGGATGTCCGCCCCGGTGCCGGGCGTGTACGGGACGACGATCTGCACCGTGCGCGACGGGTACTTTGCGTCCTGCGCTGCTGCCGCGCCGCAAAAGCCGGCGACCGCGAGTCCGGCCAGGGCCCGCGCAAGAACGCGACGCATCCATGCAGCTTCACGATCGTGAGTCACGGCCCTTCCTCTTTGGATAATTTTCTACCGGCCCTATTATGCAGAAAATGGGCGGTTTCTGCAGGACGCGATTGACAAGGTCGCGTTCTTGCGACTAACTAACGATCGCGGATAAACACAAGCGGAAATAAACTGAATCACTCGACGCGGGAGCCCCCTCCGATGAGCAACCCCGAGCCTACCTACAACAACGATTGTCTTCTTGTATGGAACAAAAATGTCGATTTCATGGAGGACCCTAGATTCATTTCCGCCTACGATCGCGGCATGGACTCGGGGCACCACATCCTGCGAGACCCCGGATCGAAAACGGACATACATGTCGAATGGCGCATACACGTTCTGCTCTGGGCCGCGGAACACGGCGCCAGGCTGGAGGGAGACTTTGTCGAATGCGGCGTCAATACGGGAATTTACTCTCTGGCCGTGTGTGAATACCTGGATTTCAATAGTACCGGAAAATCCTTTTACCTTTTCGACACCTTCAGCGGCCCTCCCCAAGAGCAAATTACCCCGCAGGAACAGATGTTGGAGCGATCCGAAAAAAGCAAAAAGTACTACAGCGAATGCTACGAGCTGACCAGGCGGAATTTTGCGCAGTTCCCCAACGCGAAACTGGTCAGAGGCAAAGTACCGGATACGCTCGACTCCGTAACAATTTCAAAAGTCTGCTACCTCTCCATAGACATGAATCTCGTGGAACCGGAAATCGCGGCAATCGAGTACTTTTGGGACAAGCTTTCACCCGGCGCCCTGGTCGTGCTGGACGACTATGGCTGGCTGGCTTATGCTCCCCAGAAGGAAGCAATGGATCGCTTTGCGGACACGAAGGGAGTGTCCATTCTTAATTTGCCTACCGGACAGGGCCTCATACTCAAGCCCCCGAAATAGAAGCCGCGCCGGACTTATACGGGCCCCGCGGCCAACGCCGCAATGGCGCGGTCGACGTTCCACATGTTGTCACTGTCTCGTTTCAATTGCGGTATCAGTATGTACAATGGCGCTAGTCTGCCAACGGAAGCTCGACTCCTGCACCACCAGTGCTGCAAGCGGCGAGAGCCACCTCATTTTCACGCAAGGGAATCATGAGACTTTCATTGACTCGCGTTATCTGCTTTATCGCCATAGCAGCATCATCCGCGGCCTGGGCTCAGTCGAGCAACTATCCAACCAAACCCGTGCGACTGGTGGTTCCGGGCTCGCCCGGAGCATCGGCTGACATTGTGGCGCGGATACTGGGCCAGAAGCTTTCCGAAACTTGGGATCACCCGGTAGTGATAGACAATCGCCCGGGTGCCGGGGGTGTCCTGGGCGCGCAGAGCGTTGCGATCGCTGCTCCGGACGGCTATACGCTGCTGCTGACGAATCCCGGGCCCGGCCTGCAGAACATCATCCTTCGCAAACGGCCCGTCTACGCATTGAACGATTTTGCGCCGATCGTCCACGTGGGCTACACCGCGCTGATTATCGCGGCGAACCCCAAGGTTCCGGCCGCGAACACGAAAGAGCTGATTGCCTACGCAAAAGCCAACCCTGGCAAGCTTCGCTGGGCGTCGGCCGGAACCGGCAGCAATCCGCACACCGCGCTGGAAATTTTCAAGCACATGACCAAGACCGACATACTCCACGTTCCATACAAGGGCGGTGCCGCGCCTATCACGGCCATCGTATCCGGGGAGGCCGACGCGTACTACAGCACGTTCGCGTCGACCGAGGCGCACGTTGCGGCCGGACGACTCAAGGTTCTTGGCGTAGGCGGCGCCAAGCGCCTTCCCGGGCTGCCCGCCGTAGCGACCCTCGCCGAACAAGGCGTCGACAACACAGGCACAAGCTACTGGTACGGCCTGGCGACCACGGCGAAAACACCGAAACCGATCATCGATAAAATCAATCGTGACGTAAACACGTTCCTGAAGACGGCCGCGGTCCACAACCGGTTCGCCTCATTGGGAATCGAACTGGAAGGCGGTACACCTGAGGCCTTCGCCGCCTATATCAAGTCGGAGGCGGGCAAACTGTCGGCACTCGTAAAAGCAGGCGCCCTCCAACCCGTGGACTGAAGGAATCCAGATGACCGCCATCAAGGAGCGCAACAAGCTGCCGAAGCTGGATGTCAGCACCAGCGGGTCGTCCCTGACGAGCGAAGCGCTCGAGATCGCGACGCCCCGGGAAGTTCGCGAGCACATCCGCGCCGGACGCTGGCGCGGGCACACCAAGCGCCTCGCCATCGGTCATCACCAGGCGAACGTCATCATCATGCGAAGCCAGTATGCGTTCGATTTCCTGCGATTCTGTCTGCGAAATCGCAACGCGCTGGCATTGCTGGACGTCACCGATCCCGGCGACCCTACCCCCCGCCGGGCTGCGCCGGACAGCGACGTGCGCACCGACGTCGGCGACTACTCGGTGTACCGGAATGGCCAATTCGTGGAACGCATGCCTGACATCAGCCCTCTGTGGTCTTCGGATCACGTCGCCTTTCTGACCGGATGCGCGCTCTCGCTGGCGCGGCCGCTCCAGGAAGCGGGCATCGAATTCCCTCACATGGCGAAAGGGACTGCCCCCTCTCCGGCCATGTATATCAGCAACCGCGAATGCGCGCCGGCGGGAGTATTCCATGGCCCCCTGGTCGTCGCCATCAAGATCGTGCCCAACGAGTTCGTCATTCCAATGACCGCGGTCACGTCCCGCTTGCCCGATTGCCTCGGAGGCCCTGTCCATATCGGCGACCCCAGGGCCATCGGCATCGAGGATATAGAGCAGCCTGATTGGGGTGATGGCAAGCCGGTCCCGCCGGGGCATACCGCGATGTTCTGGGGATGCGGGCTGACAGCGCAAATGGCCGCCATGACCTCCGGCATTCCGGAAATGATCACTCAGACGGTGGGCCGGATGTTCATCACCGATCTGCCCGTCCAGCCTGCGTGATGAGGCTGCAAATCAAAGGGGCCAGGCTCGAATTTATCGAGCTTTACGTAACCTCGTTACGTTGCTCGACCCTCACCCCCAACCCCTCTCCCGAGGGGAGAGGGGAACGTCGAGCGAAACCGGATGTGTCATCCGGTTTCGTAATGATCAATAATTGGGTAACTCGAGAACTCGACCACTTCATCGTCCCCTGCCGCGACCAGGTCGCATCGGCCAAGCGGCTGGCGGAGTTGCTGGGGGTAAAGTGGGCGGAGAAAGGCGCGGGGCCGTTCTCGCCGGTGCACGTGAACGACGAGCTGACGCTCGACTTTATCCAGACGGACGAGGCCTTTCCCATCCACCACTACTGTTTCCGCGTAAGTGAAGCGGAGTTCGACGCCATCTTCGGCCGCATCAAGGCCGCCGGCATCCCCCTGTTGGAGTAATTGACAACGCCCTCAGGTGTTGGCATTATGTCCAACATGCAGGCGGTGGAGCTGGTTCGGACCCGCATCGTGTTCTCCGCGTCGGCTTTCGCGGAACTGGTGCTGTGGCAACTGCCAAAGCCACTCACCGGCTCAACCCACGCCTTCAAATACCGGCTTGCTTATGTTGTGGACGGCGTATGCGTGCTTCGCTACGACAACGAGGTCGGCAAAGGTGACCACCGGCACTACGGCAGCAAGGAAAGCACTTACGCATTCAGCACGCCCGAACAACTGATGGCCGATTTCCAAAGCGATATCGCAAGGTGGAACCATGAAAATCGTGACTCTTGACGTTCGCCCCCCTGCCGACGCAATGGGCGATTTCACGCGCGGCTGGAAGGCGGGAAAACCCGGGAAATCCGCACGCATCAGTTTCGCCACGCCTGAGCTGCTTTGGCAAGTCCTGACCATCAAGCGGTGGGAGTTGCTCAAGGCACTGTGCGGTGCGGGTCCGGTATCCATCAGGGAGGCCGCCCGGCGCGTCGGCCGCGACGTCAAGGCCGTGCACGGCGACATCACCGCGCTGCTCAACGCCGGCGTGCTGGACCGGGCGGAGAGCGGCGGCATCATTTTCCCGTTCGACGCGGTGAAGGTGGAATTCCTGCTGGAAGCCGCGTAATCTGCTTCCTCAAACAAAAAGGCCGGCCATTCACGCCGACCTTTTCTCCATGCCCGTGTTTCTCTGTGTCCTCGGTGCTCTCTGTGGCTGAGCGGTCTTGAAGTTATCGGCGTGTATCGGCGTGTATCGGCGGCTAGTTATTTCTTCTTCGCCTTCACCGGCGGCTTCCTGCCGCCCGGCGACAGCGCCAGGTTCATATGCAGCATGCGAAAAGCGTTCTCGTAGTAGATCTTGCGCTCGACCGTGCCCGGAAGATCGAGCTTCGCGATCGCCTTGATGGTGCCGCGGATGAAACCTGGCCCGCCTTCCGGGTCGAACGGGCAATCGGTGCCGAACAGCACGCGGTCGGCGCCGAAGAAGTCCAGGCCGCAGCGGATCGCCGAAGACGAGCCGTTCACCGACGTGTCGCCGTAGAACATCCTGAAATAGTCGAGCGGGCGCTTGCCGAGTTGCTTGCGCAGCGCGATGTAGTCCTCGTCGTGGGTACGCAGCCCCATCTGGTCCATGCCGAGCCCGATGCGCTCGTCGAAGAACGGCGCCATCGCCCCCAGGTGATGCGTGATGATCCTCATGTCCGGCAGCTTCTGCAGCATGCCCGAGAACACGATGCGCGCCATGCAGGCGCTGGTCTCGTACGGCCAGCCGAACAGCCACCAGATCTCGTACTTCGACTTGGACTCGGTCGGGTAGTCCGCGAATTTCGACGTGCGCGCCGGGTGCAGCCAGATCGGCAGGTCGTACTTCTTCACGCAACGCTCGAAGACCGGGTAGAACTCCGGCTCGTCGAGCGGCCGGCCGTTGACGTTGGTGAAGACCTGGATGCCCTTCGCGCCGAGCTTCGTAATTGCGCGATCCATCTCGTCGAGCGCGGCCCGCACGTTATTCATCGGCAGCGACGCGACGAACGCCGGGAACAGGTCCGGGCACTGCGCGACGATCTCCGCCATGCCGTCGTTGGCGAGCTTCGCCAGCGCCGGCGACTCGTCCGGCCCCGCCAGGAACTCGATGGGAGGCAGCGACAGCGTCAGCACCTGCTTGTAGCCCTTGAACTGCTTCATCATAGCCTTGCGCGCATCGAGGTCCCACAGCACCGGGATGTGCATCCAGCGCGTGATGGTCGCCGCCAGCGCCGGGTTGCTGCCGGCGATCTTCTGCACCCGCTCGAAGAATTCCGCCGGAAAAATGTGCGGGAAGATGTCGAGCTTCAGGTCGTGGGCCATGGAAATGTTCCGTGATGGTTCTTGTTTTCGAAGAGACTCAAACATAGACGATCCTGTGGGCCTTCGCAACGCGGGAAATACGTGACGGGCGATGGTGCTCCAGTTATTGAGGGATTCGGTGATTGAGCAATTGCCGGCGCTTGCTCCGCGCGAAACATCAATCACTAAATCATCCAATCACTGAATCACTGAATCACTGAATCACTGAATCACTGAATCACCGGTATTTCCCCTCATCCCTGTGCTTCTTGCGGCCTGACCACGCCAGCCAGCCGCCGCCCGCCATGACCGCCGCGAGTATCCAGAACACCGGCGCGATGCCCATCGCGGTGGCGATCGCCCCGAACGCGACCGGGCCGCCCATCCGCACGAGGTTGTTGGCAGTGAGCCTGAGTCCCAGCGTCTGCCCCGATCGCCCCTCGGTCGAGCGGGCGAACATCATGATCACGGTGAGCGGTACGCCTATGCCCATGCCCAGCCCGAACAGGCAGCCGATCATCACCAGCACCGCCGGGTGCGTGAAAAACGGCAGGAGCGCATAGCTGACCGCCCCGACCAGGAATACCCAGGCGAGCAGCGCTTCCGTCGCGTAACGCCTGACCAGGTTCGCCAGCATCATTCGCACCACGAACGCCGCCACGGCATTGCACGCAAGAATCCCGCCGATCAGGGACGCCGAGAGCCCGATCGAATGGCCGTAGACGGGCAGGAAGAACTGGAACAGGTCCTGGCCCAGTTGCACCAAGCCGCTCACGGCGAGCATGAGCCAGACCCCCGGTTCCTTCAGCGCGTCCAGCACGCTGCCCCCCTCCGCCGCCCGCGGATTGCCCCGCGGGTAACGGCGCCCCAAGGCCAGCAGCAGGGTAATACCGATCACCGGCTGCACCGCGATCACGAGGCAGGCCGCGGCGTGGCCCATGTGGTCGATCGAAAAGCCCGCGATCAGCGGGCCGACGAAATTGGTGACCGAGCCGGCCAGGCTGAAGCTGCTGAAGTTGCGTGCCCGGTCTTCCGGTTTGCTCAGGGTGCCGATCAGGTTCTGCAGGGTCACGTGGAAGAACGCGAGGCCGAGACCGTTCAGGGCAGCCGCCGCGTAAAGCGTGGGCAACGTCGGCACGAAGTACGGCAGCACCAGCGCGAACGCGCCGCAGGCGGTGCCGAAAGTGAGCGGGCCGCGCGCGCCGTGGCGGTCCACCAGCCCTCCGATCGGCCACGACAGCAGTAGCGGAAAAAGATAGAGCAGCCCCCCAATCAAGCCCACCGCGTACGCCGGCGCGTCGAGTTCGAGGGCGAACAGGGTCAGCACGACGCGCGCGCCGTTGGCGCCGACGAAATTGAGATAAGTCAGGGCAAGCGTGAGGCGAATCACCGCTCGCCTTCAGCTCGGGGAAAGGAAATCAATGAAGCGTTTCTGAGAGGGCCTGGCGGGGGATTATAACGGGATGACCGCACGCCGCTGTCGCCGAACGGCGAATTGAAAACCTTCAGGAAATCATCCGCCTGAAAAACCGGCAACCCGGCGTGTTGCAGGACGGCGACAGCGCGCACCGGAGTACGGGCGCGTCAGGGGCCTGAACGCCCCATTTCGTGAAATTCAGCACACCTGGCACGGATGTCGCTGGGCTCCGGGTGAGCCGTCGACGAGCTCCTCTTCCCATCCACGTTACCCAAGGAGGTTTCAATGCAGATGCTCAACAAGATGCTTTCGACGCTGATGGTGGCGTTCTTCATGGCATTCGCCGGCGTGGCCGGCGCCGCGTCCGATGTCTCGCCCGTGAAGTCGCAGGTGCTGGCCGGGTCCGACTCGGTGCAGCAAAGCCCGACGGCGCCGGACTGCAAGAAGGACCCCAACGACCCGCGCTGCAAGTAATTTCCGGGTCTGCATGAGGATCGGGGGTGGAAACGGAAACGTTCCCGCCCCCTCCTGTCGTGGCGCGCACAGGGCACGGATCAACGATCTTCGGAGCGCACCGTGACGCTGAATAACGCTAATAGAAACCGGCTCGCGCGCACCGCGGCACTGGCCGGCGCGCTGGCCTTACTGAGCATGACATCCTGCGGACTGGACAACACGGCCGGGAAAAGCGGGGCCGCACCCCGCATCGCGCCGCTGTTAGCCGACCCCATCGAACGCATGCTGGTCGAGTCGGAGAGAAAAGCAGCGATAGCACGGGAACTGGCCGGGCGCGATCCCGCCCGTTCCGCCTCGAGCCCGGATGCCTCGATCACCGCCAGGGTCGTGTCCGCGCTGTCCACCGAACCGTCCCTGCAAGTCGCGGATATCCACGTGACCACCCGGGGACGCGTGGTCACGCTGGACGGCGCGGCGGCAACCCCGCAAGACCGCAACCGGGCGGCACAGCTGGCCGTCCACGTTCCCGGCGTCCGTTCGGTGCGCAACGAAATCCTGGTCGTCGAAGACTCGTAGCAGGCGGGCAATCGCACGGCGCCTAGGGCGTGTCACATTTCGTAACACTTTAGTTGCCGGACGGCATCCCGGTCTTGCTAGTCTTGCACGCAAGACTGTTTATCGAGGATGCGATCATGAGAACCGCGGCGGCGTTGGCGCTGGTCGTGATGCTGGCGGGTATCGCAGCCGCCGGCCCGGCGACGGCTCATGGGTATCGCTACGGCCCGCGCGTGAGTTTCGGTTTCGTCTTCGGTCCCCCCGTTTTCTGGGGCTCCCCGTATCCCTACTATTACTACCCACCCGCCTACTACTACCCGCCGATGGCGGCAGTCCCGGCCGAGCCTACGGTCTACATCGAGCGTCCCGACAACACCCGGGCCGCCCCTGAGCGAACCCGACAGGACTATTGGTACTACTGCCCCGAAGCGGAAGCCTACTACCCCTACGTGAAGCAGTGCGCGAAGGGCTGGCAGAAAGTGCCGCCCCAGCCGCAGCAATAAGGGATGAGGGATGAGGGATGAGGGATGAGGGATGAGGATTAGACCCCTGAAGATCGGTGGTTCCATGCTTGTGCTCGCCGTCATCGCTGGGTGCGTGTCGGTGCCGGGCGGCCCCAGCCAGATGTCCCTGCCGGGCACCGGCAAGAGCTTCGACCAGTTTCGCGCGGATGACCAGGACTGCCGTCAGTACGCCAGCCTGCAGTCGGGCGGCGCCACGCCCGACCAGGCCGCCTCCGACAGCGGTGTGAAAAGCGCGGCCGTGGGCACGGTCGTCGGCGCCGCCGCGGGCGCGGCGATAGGCGGCAGCAGCGGCGCCGCCGGCGTAGGCGCGGGGATCGGGCTGCTCGGCGGCGCGCTCGCGGGATCGGGCGCCGCCAATGCGTCTTCGTACTCCCTGCAGCGGCGCTACGACATCGGCTACACGCAGTGCATGTATGCGAAAGGCCACAAGGTCCCGGTCTCCGGGAGTTTCGCGTCCGCCAGTGACCGGCCCGAGCGGCGTTACAGCTCGCCGCCTCCTCCCCCGCCGCCGCGCTGACGCGCTCCCCAAGGCGAAAGTCGGAAGGCGGAAGTCGAAGGACCATCGAACCCCTCGTCTTCACACTCCAGGAAAAAAGCCTGCGAATCGCAGGCTTTTTTGCATGAGGCTTCAGGCAGGGTCTTTTGCCTTCATGAAAAAGCCCGGGAGCACCCGGGCTTTTTCATTCGACTTCCTTGTACTGCCCGCGGGTGATCTGCAACGGCGCGCCCAGCCCGGACTGGATCGTCTTGCGGCGAACTTCGTTGGCCGTCTTGCGGCGCTCCTCGTCCAGCCACAGCCGGTCGTGGCCCCACATGCTGCCGCCGTGGGTCACTTCGCGCGGCGTCCACGTCGCCTCGTCCACCGTGCGCCCGCCCCAGCCGTACTCCATCATGAAGCCGGCCGGGCAGAAGGCGTAGAACGACAGCATCCAGTCGTTGGAATGGCGGCCCAGCGTCTGGCCGATGCGCCAGCCCTCCTGCGCGAAATCGTAGGCGCGGCCGACGTCGTCGAGCGCCATCACCTCGAACATGACATGGTGCACGCCGTTTTCTTTCGACTGCAGCAGCCCCACGCTGTGGTGGCGCGGGTTGGCGCGCAGGAACATGAGGCGGTACGGCCTGGTCATGTAGTCCGACAGGCGCAAGCCCAGCAGGTCGCGGTAGAACGCGCTCATGGCATCCACGTCCCGCGCGTGCAGGACCATGTGGCCCATGCCCATCTTGCCGGTGCGAAAACCCCCATGCGGGCGCGGCGCCTTGAACGGTCCCTCGCCCTGCGCCTGGCCGTGGTAGATCTCGACGCGGTTGCCGGCCGGGTCGCGGCACCAGGCCATTTCATCCACGCCGCGCAGGGTCAGTTCCTTCTCGGTTGCGCGCGTCACCGTCAGGCCGGCGGCCTCGATCTTGCCGATCGTTTCTTTCATCCCGGCCGCGTCGGCGACCTCGAAGCCGTAGAACGCGGCGCCATCGCGATCGGAGCGCTGCACCAGCACGCGCTGGCAACGCTCGTCCGTGCGCAGGGCCAGCGCATCCGCCCCGCGCTCGACGACCTGCATCGCGAAGACGTCGGTCGCGAACCGGCGCCACGCGTCAAAATCCGTCGCGTCCACCCCGATGTAGCCCAAGGCCTGCACAGACATCGTC
>CAYSRR010000062.1:5605-13575 GCA_964433375.1 uncultured Streptomycetaceae bacterium | reverse complement strand
GTGCGTGCGGGCGAGTTCCTCGACCTTGGGATCGAGTTCCACCGATTGCAGCAACGCCTGCGGGTACGCATGGGCGAACAGCCGGTGAAATCCCGCCCCGCCCAGCCCGATCATAAGGACACGTTCAGGCGGAGCCTTGAAGAAGAGTCCGGCGTACAGAGATCGGGTGTAGGCGACGATCAGGTTGAGCACGCCCATCACGGAGAAGAAGGCGATCCAGCTGGCCAGCAGCCGGATCCAGACGGGATCGGGCAGGGCCACCTGCGTTTCCATCATGGCGCGGATCAGGTTTTTCCCGAAGCCCAGCTGCGCCACGGCCAGCGCCGCGGCGAACAGCCAGTAGAGCACGGTCGGCTTCCACTTGATGAACGTTTCGTTCTGCAGCAGCAGCGTGGCGCCGCCGAAGACGACGATCACCGCGAGACTGACCCACAGCATGTTCTCGATCTTGCGGCGGCGCAGCCACAGCCAGCCGATCTGCAGGAAGGTGGCGGCGATGGCGACCGCCGTCGCGACGTAGATGTCGTGAAACTTGAAGGCGACGAAGAACAGGATGACCGGGAAGATGTCGAATAGAAACTTCATGGAACGCTATTCTACTGTATTTGCTCACTTCTTCTCGAACTTGAGCGACGCGGAGTTGATGCAGTAGCGCAGACCGGTGGGCCGGGGGCCGTCCTCGAACACGTGGCCCAAGTGCGCGTCGCAGCGACTGCAGCGGGTCTCGGTCCGGCGCATGCCATGGCTCAGGTCATCCTCGACGGCAACGTTGTCCTTCACCGCCGGTTGCCAGAAGCTCGGCCAGCCCGAGCCGGATTCGAACTTGTGCTCGGAGCTGAACAGCTCGGCGCCGCAGCACACGCAGCGGTAGACGCCGGGTTCGTGGTTGTCCCAGTACCGGCCGGTGAAGGCGCGCTCGGTGCCTTGCCGGCGCGTCACCTGGAATTGCTCCGGCGACAGTTCCTTTTGCCACTCCGCGTCCGATTTTTTCACTTTGTCCGTCACGCCGTCACCCCTCGTCACTTCGGAAGCACTTTCCCTGGGTTCATGATGCCCAGCGGGTCGAATGCGGTTTTGAGCGCGCGCATCATCTCGAGTTCCACGCCGGCCTTGTAGCGGGACATTTCCGCCAGCTTGGTCTGGCCGATGCCGTGCTCGGCGCTGAAGCTGCCGTGGTAGCGGCCGACGATGTCGTAGACGCATTGCGTGACGTCGTGGGCTTCGCGCGCCGCGGCGTCCTCGCGCCGCCGGCCCGGCACGAAAGCGTTGTAATGCAGGTTGCCATCGCCGAGATGGCCGAAGCAGATGACGTTGGTGCCGGGGAAACGCGCCTGCAGCGCGGCGCGGGCTTCGCCGATGAACGCGGGCACCCGGCTCACCGCGACCGCGATGTCGTGGCGGTAGAGCATGCCCGGCTCCGCGCGCGCGGCCTCCGGTATGGTCTCGCGCAGCTTCCACAACGCCTGCGATTGCGCTTCGCTTTCGGCGATGACGGCATCCGCCGCCAGGCCGCGTTCCATGGCGCCCGCCAGCGCCTGCTCGAGCTCTTCGCGGATCGCGCCGCCCGCGCGCGCATCGCCCAGTTCCGTCAGCACGTACCAGTCATGCGGCGCGGGCAAAGGGTCGCGGGTGCCCGGGATATGGCGCAGCACCATGTCGACGCAATTGCGGGAAATCAGCTCGAAAGCCGTGATCTTGTCGCCGCAGTGGCCGCGCAGCAGCGCCAGCAATTCCAGCGCGGCTTCCGGCGAGGCCACGGCCGCCCACGCCGTGGCGCCGGAGCGGGGCAGGGGGAAGAGCTTGAGCACGGCTGCCGTGATCACGCCCAGCGTGCCCTCGGCGCCGATGAACGCCTGCTTGAGATCGTAGCCGGTATTGTCCTTGCGCAGGCTGCGCATGCCGTTCCAGACGCGCCCGTCGGGCAGCACGGCTTCCAGGCCGAGCACGAGCTCGCGCGTGTTGCCGTAGCGCAGCACGTTGACGCCGCCGGCATTGGTCGAGAGGTTGCCGCCGATCTGGCAACTGCCTTCCGCGCCGAGAGAAAGCGGGAACAGCCGGCCGGCATCGCGGGCGGCCTGCTGGATGGCGGCGAGGACGCAGCCGGCCTCGACGCTGACCGTGTTGTTGAGCGCATCCACTTCCAGGATGCGGTTCATGCGCCCGAGATTGAGCACGATCGCGGTTCCGCTCGCATCGGGGACCGATGCGCCGCACATGCCCGTGTTGCCGCCCTGGGGCACGACGGCGGTGCGCGACTCCGCGCAAATCCGGACGACGGCCGCGACCTCGGCGGCGCTCGCCGGCCTCACGACCGCGGGCGTGAGGCCCCGGTGGTAACCGCGCCAGTCGATCGCGTAGGGTTCGATCTCGCGGGCGTCGGTCAACAGGCCAGGCGCGCCGACGATCGCGCGTATCCGCTCGAGGAGGGCCGGTCGGGCGGCGGCATTCGTGGCTGTGGTGGACATGGACATCCGCCCGCATTGTACCGTGAACTGCCGTTGCCCGAGGGCGCGCGCGCCTGGCGGCCGGCCGCCGACAGGCGAAAAACAGGCCGATGCCTTGTGAGCATCGGCCTGCGTGATGACCGGCGCCGGGTAAGACGCCGTTCAGGCCGCGATTATATCTCACGCCGGATCGGCGCGGATGGCCTGGTCGTCAACAGGGTTTCACGGCGGCGGATTTCTTGGTATAAATTGGCGCTCGGCTGAGAGGGGGCGCTGCGAGGCGGGCGGCGTTTCACGACAACACAACGACCACCGCTGAGGAGAACCACTCAATCATGATGACCGACCGGGTTATCTTCGTCTGTACCCTGATCTTGGCGGCGGCGTATCTCTACGCCACCACGCTGATCCCCTCGCTTGAAATCGGCGACCCGCTGGGTCCGAAGGCGTTTCCGCGCCTGATCGGCATCGGGATGCTGCTCGCCGCCGGGATGCTGGCCATGGAAATGTGGAAAGAGCACAAGTCCGGCACGAAACCGGAGGTGGATACCGACAGCCTGTTCGAGTGGGGCGTCATCAAGGTGCTGCTCGGCGTCGTGGTCTGGACAGCCGTCTATTACGCATCGCTGCAGAAAGCGGGCTATATCGTCGCCACCATCCTCTACCTGCTGCCGTTGATGGCCTGGTTCCACCGGGGCAAGTGGGTCTCCAACGTGCTGAGCACCATCGCGTTCTCGGGGCTCACCTACTGGCTGTTCGCCACGCTGGACGTCAGCCTGCCGAAGGGCTTCCTGCCGTTCTAGGACCGCCATGGATACACTGACCCACATATTCAACGGCTTTGCCGTCGCCCTGCAGCCGATCAACGTCTGGTACACGTTTCTCGGCTGTTTTCTCGGTACCGTCATCGGCGTGCTGCCCGGCATAGGGCCCTCCGCCACCATCGCGCTGCTCATACCCGTGACCTACGGGATGGAGCCGACGTCGGCGCTGATCATGATGGCCGGCATTTACTACGGCGCCCGCTACGGCGGGTCCACGACGGCCATCCTGATCAAGACGCCGGGCGAGGCTTCCTCGGTCATGACCGCCATCGACGGTTACGAGATGGCGAAGAACGGGCGCGCGGGCGCGGCGCTGGTGATCTCGGCCATCGGCTCGTTCATCGCCGGCACGATCGGGATCATCGGGCTGACGCTGTTTGCGCTGCCGCTCACCGCGCTGGCGCTCAAGTTCGGCCCGGCCGAGTACTTCATGCTCATGTTTTTCGCCATGACCGCGGTGTCCTCGCTCGCGGGCAAGTCCCCGGCCAAGGCCATGATCTCCACCTTGCTCGGCCTCATGATCGCCACGATCGGGATCGACCTGCAGAGCGGCCAGCCGCGCTACACGATGGGCGTGCCGGAACTGCAGGACGGCGTTGGCTTCGTCATCGCGGTGGTCGGGCTGTTCGCCCTCGGCGAAGTGTTCCAGACGATGGAGGAGATGACGAAGGGCGTCCGGCCGGAGATCATCAAGCTGAAGGGCAGGCTCTGGATCACTCGCGAGGAATGGAATCGTTCCGTCATGCCGATCCTGCGCGGCAGCGTCGTCGGCTTCGTGATCGGCGTGTTGCCCGGCGCCGGGGGCACCATCGCCTCCATCATGTCCTACGTCTGGGAAAAGCGGGTGTCGAAGCATCCCGAGGAGTTCGGCAAAGGAGCGATCGAGGGCGTCGCGGGGCCCGAATCCGCGAACAACTCGGACACGGCCGGAGCGATGGTGCCGCTGCTCACGCTCGGCATACCGGGCGGCGGCGCCACGGCGGTCATGCTCGGCGCCTTCATCATGTACGGCATCCAGCCCGGACCGCTGCTGTTCCAGAACCGTCCCGACCTCGTATGGGGTCTGATCGCCAGCATGTATGTCGGCAACGTGATGTTGCTGATCCTGAACCTGCCGCTGATCGGCCTGTTCGTGCGCATGCTGTATATGCCGGCAGGTCTGCTGTTTCCGCTGATCCTGGTGATCTCGGCGATCGGCGCCTATGCGCTGAATTCAAGCCCGGTCGATCTTTATCTGATCCTGGTCTTCGGCCTGCTCGGTTATCTGTTCGAGAAGGTGGATATTCCGATCGCGCCGCTGGTGCTGTCGCTGGTGCTGGGCGGCATGATGGAGCAGTCGTTCCGGCAGGCGATGACGATATCGGGAGCCAATCCCAAGGTTTTCGTGAGCAGCACGATCTGCGTCATCCTGCTCCTGCTGGCGATCCTCTCGATCTTCCTGCCGGTCATCCTGAAGAAGATCGAGGAGCTGGGGAAGAAGACCAAGGCCGCCCGTTGATCGGCGCGCGGCATGACCGGCTCTGACCGGGACCGCGGCGGGAGATCACAAAGTCAGGGTCGATGCGCGCGATCACGCTCATAGCCGGCGACGGCATCGGGCCCGAGGTGTCCGAAGCCGCCCGCGCCGTGGTTCTCGCTTCCGGCGCGCGGGTGGGCTTCGAGGAGGCCGTGGCGGGCCAGCGCGCGGAGCGCGAGCATGGCACGCCGTTGCCGCGCGCCGTGTTCGACTCGATCGATTCCACCCATCTCGTTCTCAAGGGGCCGACGCAGACGCCGTTCGGCGGCGATTACCGCGTCCACATCGAGCGCGCCGAGGCGCCGGGCAAGATTGGCAAGCGCTCCTATCCCAGCATCGCGATCGCCTTGCGCAAGGAGCTGGGACTGTTCGTGAACGTGCGCCCGGTCAAGAATTACCCTGGCGTGGCCTCGCGCTTCGGGCAGGTGGATCTCGTGATCTTCCGCGAAAACAGCGAAGACCTCTACATCGGCATGGAACGCATGGTGGACGGGGGCACCGCCGAGGCGATCAAGATCATCTCCGTGCGCGGGACCGAGCGCGTCACCCGCTTCGCGCTGGATTACATGCAGCGGCTCGGGCGCAAGCGGATGACGATCGTGCACAAGGCCAACGTGCTGAAGATGACCGACGGCCTTTTCCTCAGGACCGCGCAGGACGTCGCGAAAAGCCAGCCCGGGATCACGGTGGACCAGCGCGTGGTGGACGCCCTGTGCATGGAGCTGGTCATGCGGCCGGAGGAGTTCGACTGCCTGCTGCTGCCCAATCTCTACGGCGACATCGTCTCCGATCTCGCGGCGGGCCTGGTCGGCGGCCTCGGCGTCGCGCCGGGGGCCAACTTCGGGCCGGAGTGCGCGATGTTCGAGGCGGTGCACGGCTCGGCGCCGGACATCGCGGGTAAGGACGTCGCCAATCCGATGGCGATGATCCTGTCCGCCGTCATGCTGCTGCGTTACATCGGGGAGACGGCGGCGGCCGACCGCATCGAGACCGCGCTGACCGCGGTGTTGCGCGAGAAGCACGCCGTCACGCGTGACATCGGCGGCACTGCCGGCACCCGGGCGATGACGGCGGCTATCGTCGAGAAGCTGAAGGAGTGACTCGTTCTTCGTTTCTCGTTACTCGTTCCCTGCGAGGTGGACGTCAATAACGCGAAATGCACACACGAGAAACGAGCAACGAGAAACGAGCCACTTCTTGAGGATACAAAAATGAGTAAACGGATCATATTCGTGGGGGCGGGCGCTCTCGGCGGCTACGTCGGCGGGCATCTCACCCGCGCCGGCAACGACGTGACGCTGATCGACCCGTGGCCGGAGCACGTCGAGCACATGCGCAGGCACGGCCTCTCGCTCTCCGGCACGACGCCCGCCGAGCGCTGCACCGTGCCGGTGAACGCCCTGCATATCACCGATGTGCAAAGCCTGGTGAAGCGGAAGCCGGCCGACATCGTGTTCATGAGCGTGAAGTCCTACGATACCGAGTGGGCGACGATGATGATCCGGCCTTTCCTCGCGCCGGACGGGTTCATCGTGTCGCTGCAGAACTGCATTAACGAGGAGCGTATCGCGCATCACGTGGGCTGGGGCAGGGTCGTTGGCTGCATCGCCAGCCTGATCGCGGTCGAGCTGTACGAGCCCGGGCACGTCAAGCGCACGGTGCCGATGGGCGGCGACAGGCACACGGTGTTCCGGGTCGGCGAGCCGCACGGCCGCTCGACCCGGCGCGTCGAGGAAGTCGCGGAGATGCTGAAAGCGGTGGACAGCTCGAAAGTCACGTCCAACCTGTGGGGCGAGCGCTGGTCGAAGCTGGTGATCAATTCGATGAGGAACGGCCTGTCGGCGGCCACCGGCCTGTTCGGGAACCAGCGCGATTCCATGGAAGGCCCGCGCTGGGTCTCGATCCGCCTTGGCAGCGAAGCCGTCCGGGTCGGGCAGGCGCTCGGCTTCCAGCTCGAGCGGATGCTGGGCATGGACGCTGAGGTGCTGGGCCGGGCGGGCGAGGGCCACAAGGACGCGCTCACCGAGATCATCAACGTTCTGGCGGAGGGCGCGAAGAAGCGCTCCGACGACCAGAGGCCGTCCATGGCCCAGGACATCGCCAAGGGCCGGCGCACCGAGACCGACTACATCAACGGCTACGTGGCGAAGCGCGGGGAAGAAATCAAGGTGCCTGCGCCGACGCACGCGAAAATGCACGAAGCGGTGCAGCGGGTGGAGCGGGGCGAGGCGAAGCCGTCGCCGGAACTGATCGCCGGTTGGTGAGCTAGAACCCGTAGAGCCTGGCCGGGTTATCGACCAGGATTTTCTTCCGGAGCGCGGCGTCCGGGGTCCAGGCATTGAAGAGGTCGAGCAGGTGGCCGGTGTCCGGCATGTCCCGGTCGAGCCGCGGGTGCGGCCAGTCGGTGCCCCACAGGAGCTGGTCGGGGTTGGTTTTGACCAGCGCTTCGTGCAGCGGCCGGGCGTCCTCGTAGTCGGGATAGCGCTCCGAGGCGCGGTAAGCGCCGGATATCTTGACCCAGACCCGTCCCTCGCCGAGGAAGCGCCTCAACGTTTCGAAGCCGGGCGCCGCGATCCCTTCGGCGGCCTTGGTCGAGCCGAAGTGGTCGAGCACCACGGGCAGCTTCCAGTTCTTCAGGTACGGCGCCAGCGCGGGCAGCTCGCGCGCATCCATGAAGAACTGGACGTGCAGGCCGAGTTCCATCATCCAGGGCGCGAGTTTCTCGAACGAGGCGAGCCCCTGGCTGCTATAGGTGCCGGCCTGGCGCACCTGGTGGTGGAAGCGCAGCGCGCGCACCCCGGCGTCGGCCATCGCCTTCAGCTCGGCCTTCGGCGTGACGTCCTTGATGATCGCGATCCCGCGCAGGCGCGCGGGCTCGCGCTTCAGGGCATCGAGCAGCGCGGAGCAATCGGTGCCGTGGCCGTTGCCCTGGACCGCCACGCCGCGCTCGAAGCCCAGGCGCTGGTGCATCGCCAGCAGCTTTTCCAGAGGCGCCTCGGGCGGCGTGTAGGCGCGCTCGGGGGAGTAGGGAAACCGGCTCAATGGGCCGAAGATGTGAAAGTGGGCATCGCAGGCCCGGTCTGGCGTTGCCAGATCGGGCATTTTCGGATTCAGTACTGGAGGAAGACAGGGGGCGTCCATGAATTTTCTTTCCGGCGGATCGGCGCAGACTATACCAGAGCGAGA
>CAYSRR010000062.1:0-5505 GCA_964433375.1 uncultured Streptomycetaceae bacterium | reverse complement strand
GAGGTGTGGGACATCGCCCGGCCGATGCCGCGGCAGGTGCTGCCGCCGCCCACCGGCGTCACGCTGCTTCCGGACGTGCCGCACTGGGGCTGGCACGAGTACGGCAACCGCGTCGGTTTCTGGCGCATCAAGGCCATCCTCGATGAGCTGAAGATCGTGCCCTCGCTCTCGGTCAACGCCCGCGTCTGCCTCGATTACCCGCGCATCGCGCGCGCGTGTCGCGATGCCGGCTGGGAATTCATGGGGCATTCCTGGGACCAGCGGCCGACGCATACCGAGCCCGACGCGGCGGACATGATCCGCCGCTCGGTGAAGACCCTGCGCGAGTTCACCGGCAGGCGCCCGGTGGGCTGGATGGGGCCGGGGCTGACCGAGACGCTCGACAGCCCGGAGCAGCTGGCTGCCGCGGGCATCCGGTACGTGGCCGACTGGGTGATCGACGACGAGCCGTGCCTGATCAAAACCCGCAAGGGCCCGCTGGTCACGATGCCTTACACGCTGGAGTTGAACGACATCGCCATGATGGTGGTGCAGCACCACGCGGCGAAGGAATTCGAGACGCGCTGCATGGACCAGTTCGACCGGCTGTACAAGGAAGGCAGGGAGCGCGCGAAGGTCATGGCGATCGCGGTGCATCCCTACATATCGGGCGTGCCGCACCGCATCAAGTACTTCGAGGCGGTCATGAAGCGTCTTAGGAAACAGAAAAACGTGCTGATCTGGAACGGCGAACAGATACTGGATTGGTACTTGAAGTCACGAAAACGCTGAAAAAGGAGACGACGTGAAGCTGCTGACATTTACGGTGGAAGGCAAGACTCGCCCCGGCGTGCTCAAGGGCGACCGGGTGGTGGACCTCGCCGCGGCCGGGCTGCCGGCGGGCCCCAATGGCGGGCTGCTGGAGATCGCGCGCGGCGGCGACGCCATGCTCGAACGCGCGCGCCAGGCGATGAACGATGCGAAGGCCAGGTCGTACGCGCTGGCGGACGTGAAGGTCGAGGCGCCGATCCGCCGCCCGGGCAAGGTGCTCGCGGTGGGACTCAACTACATCGACCACTGCAAGGAGGCGAACCTGCCGGTGCCGCCGGAGCCGGTGCTGTTCACCAAGTGGACGACCTCGGTCTGCGGTCCGTACGACGATGTCACCTGGCCCGCCGCGTGCAGCAAGGAAGTGGATTACGAGGTCGAGCTGGGGGTGGTGATCGGCAAGCGCGCCCTCAACGTGCCCGAGAAGGACGCGCTGTCGTACGTGATGGGTTACACCGTCGTGAACGACGTCTCCGCCCGCGACCAGCAGTTCGCCAACGCCAAGCAATGGGACCGCGGCAAGTCGTTCGACACCTTCTGCCCGTGGGGGCCGTACATCGTGACGCGCGACGAGATTCCCGATCCGCACGTTTTGCAGGTACGCACGATCCTGAACGGCAAGGAGATGCAGATCTCCAACACGAAGAACCTGATCTTCAACGTCAACAAGATCATCGCCTACGCCTCGATGGGCACCACGCTCGAGCCCGGCGACCTGATCCCGACCGGCACGCCGTTCGGCGTCGGTTTCTCGCGCAAGCCGCCGGTGTACCTCAAGGACGGCGACGTTTGCGAGTGCGAGGTGGAGAAGGTCGGCCTGATCAGGAACCGCATCCTGGGTGGCAGGTAGCGCCGGGACGGGAGTAAGCTGCCGCATACGCAGCGCAAGGAGGAGACCATGACGCAAGCCGCGAAGCCGGTCGTACGCATCGCCCCCAACAACCAGGTGTTCGACCTGCCGGTCATGGTCGCGATCCAGGAGGGCCTGTTCGAGCAGGCCGGGCTCGACGTGAGCTTCTCCGCGACGCATGCCGACCGCGAGCGGGACCAGGCGGAAAAGCCGATCCTGTCGCGGTTGAAGGAGCAGTTGTTCGAGTGCGGCTCGGCGGACAGCTACAACGTCTGCGAGTGGGCCAGCATCGACCGGCTGGAGCGCGGGCAGCGCGGGGGCAACATCGCCGCACTGCGTGCGGCGGTCGCCGCCCAGGCGATCCTGACGTTCGACGAATCGCTGCAGACTCCGCGCGACATGGCCGACGTGCCGGTTGTGGTGCAGGAGCTGACCGGCTCGCATTACACGACGCTGCAGATGCTGGAGAGCGCCATCGGGCGCGAGCACGTCAGGATCGTGCACGGCGGCCTGCCGCAGATGCGCTGGGCGGGATTGAAGGACGGCAGCCACCGGGCGGTCACGGTGATGGAGCCGTTCATCAGTCTCGGTCTCAAGGAGGGCGCGCATATCGTCGCCGCGTCGTTCTATCGCGGCGGCGAGGTGGTGGCGCCGGAGCTGACCCCCGAGCAGCGCAAGGCCTATTACGACGCCGAGAACCGTGCGGTGGACCTCATCAACGCGGATTTCTACCAGTACGCCCATCTCGTCACCGCCCATGCCAAGGGAGCGCTGCAGCCGCGCGAGCTGCTGCGCTGCTTCATGCGCTACAAGCACGTCGATTACTACGACCCGGCGCTGTTCAACCGGGCCTATGACTGGATGCGTGCGCGGGGCATGACCGAAGGCCAGAGCCAGCACGCCGCGCTGGTTTCGGGCTGACCCCCACCCCATCCCTCCCCCTTATCAAGGGGGAGGGCAGGAGGGATGCCTCCCTGGTGGGCTCCCACGGAATCGTTGGCACGATCCAACCTCAAAGTGAGACCAAGGGCGCTCTAAACCATCAGAGAAAACCGGGACGCTTCAGTCCGACTCGGGATCATGGGGCGGAATCGCATCCGGCTCGGGCGCTGAGGGTGATTCTTAGAGTTTTCCTGCGATACTCGTGAACAACTGCCTGAACCAGCGATGGCTCGTCTGGTTGTGAGTGCGCTCGTGCCAATACAGCGCAATGCGTATTTCTGGGATGGCGAGAGGCAGGGGCAATAGCTGGAGCGGGTAGTCTTTGACCAGCCGGCGGGCAAGGGACTCCGGAACACTCGCTATCAAGTCCGAGCGCGACACCACGTGCGACAGGGAATAAATGCCCCTGATCCGAAGCGCGACACGCAGTGTTCTGCGGAGCGAGGAGACGGCGTTATCGACTGTTTGTTCGGATGTAACGCCGGGCGCACGGTCTCTCACGTGCGGTGTTGCCAGGAACTGCTCTACCGTGATGCGGCCGCGTATTTCGGGGTGCCCTTTGCGCGCCAAACACACCAGACGGTCCCGGAACAGAGCCTTGTAGCGCAGCATCGGCGCGGGGTTGGGCCACCAACCCAGCCGGAAATCAATCTCGCCGCGCTCCAGCATTCCTTGGGCGCGTTGCCTGTCGGATGAGATGAACTCGACGTCGATGCCGGGAGCTTTGCCCAATTGCTCGATCAGCGGCGTGGCCAGCAGATACTGAACCGGCTCGGCGGCCATGATCGAAAATCGAGCCCGCGCATTGGCGGGATCGAAGGTGGATGGCCTGCTTATAAGGCGTTCCGTTGATTCGATCAACTTCCGCACTTCGGCTTCCAGTTCGAGCGCCCGTTCTGTCGGCAGCATGTCTCCTTTGCTTCTGAGCAGCAGCGCATCGTCGAAGAGGGCTCTCAGCCGGGCCAGAGCGTAGCTCATCGCCGGCTGGCTGAGATTGAGCCGGGCGGCGGCGCGGGAGACGCTGCGCTCCGCCATGAGCATCTCGAAGCAGCGCAGCAGCTTCAGGTCGGGCATTGAATTATCCATAAATCAAATTACTGGTATTCATTGTTACTTATAGACTTATTGTAGCCGCGGGGCGTAGATTCGAACAGGGTCTGTGGGCGTTCGCGCCGCACGATCGCCTGGGGCGCGGGGCGCTCGAGGAGATAGCGAAAACACGCATCTTTCTAAACCACGAGAAAAGAAAAGAGGCGATTACGATGAAACCGAGGCAGGAGAAAATGAGAGTCCAGACAGCGGCGCGAGGCATGTATTGCCTGCTCGCCGGGATCGCGGCGATTGCGGCCGGATTGTCTGTTTCCAGTGCGTTTGCGCAAGGCTATCCCAGCAAGCCAATTCGACTGGTCGTGGGATTTACTGCGGGAGGGTCCACCGACATAACATCACGACTACTCGGACAGAAATTGACCGATGCCTTCGGCCAGCCCGTGATCATCGAAAATCGTCCGGGCGCTAGCGGTGCGATAGCAATCGAAAGAGTCGCGACATCGCCGGCAGACGGCTATACGCTGCTGACAATGGCTTCGGCCTATACGATTCTGCCTGCGCTATACGCCAAGTTTCCGTACGACATGGATCGCGATTTCACCGCCATATCGATGGTGGCTACTGTGTCGTACCTGCTCGCGGCTCATCCATCCGTTCCGGCTCGCAACGTCAAGGATCTGCTCGTGCTGGCCAGGTCGCAGCCGGGCAAGCTTAATTTCGGGTCTGCCGGTATCGGCAGCGCGGCGCACCTGGTGGGCGAGTTGTTCAAGCTGATGGGCAAGGTGGATATCTTGCACGTGGCGTACAAGGGCGGAGTTCAAAGCGCCATGGCAACCATGACGGGCGAAGTCGACATCAGCTTCGGCGCCGTCACGGCGGCATTGCCCCTGCTGCAATCCGGCAAGCTGAAGGCGATTGCGGTTACCAGCGCGCGACGCGCTTCCGTATTACCTGCGGTCCCGACCATTGACGAATCCGGGCTGCCAGGATTCGATCGGGCTTCCTGGTACGGCCTGGTCGCGCCAGCGGGCGTGCCGAACGATATCATCGCGCGCTTGGCGGTAGCGGTTGAGAAGGGGATCAATTCTCCCGATATGAAGGATTCGCTCAACAAGCAAGGTCTCGACTCACAGACCAGCACGCCGGCGCAGTTCAAGTCGTTTATTCAACGCGAGATCGTGCAGAGCGCCCGTCTGGTCAAGTTGGCTGGAGTGAAAGGCGAGTAAGACGGAGCGAAAGAGAGAAACAATGATCGATTACGACAAACTGATGAACTGGCCGTTTCCCGAGGTGGAGCACAACGTCACCCAGCGCGATGCGATCATTTATGCGCTGGGCATCGGCCTGGGCGCCGACCCCATAGACCCGCACCAGCTCCGTTTCGTATATGAAAAAGATATGCTCGCTTTCCCCAGTATGGCCTCGATACTGTGCCATCCGGGGAACTGGCTTCGCGATCCCGGCACGGGGGTGAACTACCACTCCATCGTGAACGGCGGGACCCGGTTCGTCATTCATCGTCCGCTCCCCACGGAGGGGACGTTCATCAGCACGCCGCGCGTGGTCGATATCGTCGACAAGGGGAAGGGCAAAGGGGCGGTCATCACGGTCGAACGCAAAGTGTACGAAAAGGCCGGCGGCAACCTGATATGCACTGTGACTTACACGCCTTTCTGCCGCGCGGACGGGGGCTTCGGCGGGCCTGGACGGTCGACGTTGCCACCGCTGTCGTCCCGGACGCCCGATTCGCCGCCGCACGCGAGCCTGGAAATCGCCACCGCGCGCAATCTGGCGCTGGTCTACCGTCTCAACGGCGATCGCAATCCGCTGCACGCGCCACCTCCGGGTCGGCGTGC
>CAYSRR010000061.1:0-13603 GCA_964433375.1 uncultured Streptomycetaceae bacterium | reverse complement strand
CGGATGCGTTTCCGGACCAGCCGGGCGTGCTGTCGCCGGAGGAAATTAAGGCGGCGACCAATGCGCTGAGGCACATCGCCCTCAACGCAGCGCGATATCAGCTCGTCGCTTCGGGCAAGCGAGAGGACAAGAGCCCGCTGCCGGCCTACGCCGTCTTCGCCTATCCGTCCGAGAAGATGTCGGAGCGAATCGAGACCCGGCGGCGCATCGTCTGCAATCTGGTGCGCCTCACGGACAAGTGGCAATGCTCGAGGGCGCAACTCGAAGTCCGGGTGCAGGCGCAGGGCGCCGAGCATGTCTTGTCGCTGGTCACGCTGCAGGGCATCACGAACGACGGGCGCACCGCCGCCGAGGTCGTGGATTTCATGTATTCCCCGTGTTTTCTCATCCAGCACCAGGCGCTGGCCGGGCAGAAGGCCGCTGCACCGCCGCTGCCGCGCTCGATCAATTCCGTGATCGTGTCTCCCGGATCGGTCAGCGTCATGACCGGCCTCGCGGGCGCGGAGGACACCCATGTCCTGGAGCCGAATGCCGGGCCAAACAGGCAGGACTGCGCGTTCAGGCTGGCCGCCATCCATTTCGGCAAAGGCAGTACCCTGGTCGCGCAGAAAGGCGCCAGCGTGGCGCCGCCGCCCGTACCGGCCGGGAAAGCCGACAAGAAGAGCATGGAACAGGCTGACAGCGCGACGCCGAAATCGTGGTCGATCGACAGGACCGTTCTGGCGGAGGGGATGATGCTGGCGGCGCTCGGCTGCGGTCTCGCCGCGCTCGTCCTGCCGTGGGCCGTGTTCGTTTTCAGCCGGCGGCTGGCGGCGGCGACCGCGGGCGTGCTTGCGCTCATCGGCTCGATCCTGGTGGCGACGACGGACCAGGGCGCGGTCCGGGGCAACATCCGGATAGACCTGATCATCACTCCGGCCCTGTTGCTGGTGGCCTGGGTGGAGTGCATCTGGATGGCGGTCCTGGCCCGTCAGCAGCGGCATCGCCCGGGCATGCCGGCGAGAATCCTGCTGTCGATCGCGGGCGTGGCGGCGGCGGTTGTGGTGGCGCTGGCGGTGATATTCGGCGGGCCGTTCGTGTTGAGCGGGTTGTTCTGGTGATGGACAGGATTAAGGAATCTCTGAACCCCCATTTGTGCAGAGATTCCTTAACAGATTAGTACAAAGAACAAGTTCATAATCAGGTTTTGATTTTCGACTATTGATTACCGTGAATCCTGTCTATTGTCTTCTTGTCGCGTTCGCTTTTG
This sequence comes from uncultured Streptomycetaceae bacterium, assembly GCA_964433375.1. Taxonomy (GTDB): domain Bacteria; phylum Pseudomonadota; class Gammaproteobacteria; order Burkholderiales; family SG8-41; genus SG8-41. Next base: position 12,354 of record CAYSRR010000061.1, on the reverse strand, counting down.
TCCTGTCCGGCGTCGCGCTCGCGCAGCCAGCGGTGGACGCCGAGCGGTGCGGCAAGGCGAGCGGCTCGGTGGACGAGACGATCGCGGCGTGCACGCGCGCGATCGAATCGAAGCAGTTCTCCGACGCCAACCTCGCCATCCTGCTCAACAGCCGCGGTATTTCGTGGCGGGAGAAGGGCAACGATGCCCGGGCGATGGCGGATTTCGACGAGGCGCTGCGGCGCGACCCGAAGAATGCGACGGCCTACAGCAGTCGCGGCAACCTGCACGGCGACCGCGGCGACAACGACAAGGCGCTCGCGGACTACGGCGCCGCGATCAAGCTCAACCCGAAGCTCGCCGTGGCGTACAGCAACCGCGCCGTGTCCTGGCTGCAGAAGGGCGAGAACGATCGCGCGATCTCCGATCTCGACATGGCGATCAAGCTCGAGCCGGGCATGCCGGACGCGTGGAACACGCGCGGCTTCGCCTGGCGCGCCAAGGGCGACCCCCACCGGGCGCTCGCGGATTTCAACCAGGTGATCAAGCTCGACCCGAAGTTCGCGGACGCCTACGACTCGCTCGCGCTGATCCACGCCACGTCGGCCGACGCGAAGGCGCGGAACGGCAAGCGCGCGGTGGAGATGGCGCAGAGGGCGTGCGAGCTGTCGGGCTGGAGGAACGCTTACTACATCAACACGCTCGCGGCGGCGCACGCCGAGGCGGGGGATTTCAAGGCGGCGGCGCAGTGGCAGCAGAAAGCGCTGGCCCTGAAGCAGTTCAGCACGGCGGGCGAGTTGGCGGCGGAGGCGAGGTTGCTGCTGTACCGCTCGAACCAGCCGTATCGCGAGCCGGTGCAGAAGTGAAAAGCCTCGACACAAAGGACACGAAGGACACAAAGGGTAAAAAGGGCACAATTGGATCTTCCGTTCACGCCGGAGCAGTTCTTCGCGGTTTTCGCCCGCTACAACCAGGGCGTGTGGCCGATGCAGGTCGTGCTGGCCGCGCTTGCGGTTCTGATCGTGGCCCTGCTGATTTCGGGGCGAGGCTGGTCGAGCCGGCAGATCGCCAAGCTGCTGGCCGTGCTCTGGGCATGGGTGGCGGTCGTGTACCACTTCCAGTATTTCACGCGGATCAATCCCGCCGCGTGGGCGTTCGGCGTGGTGTTCCTGCTGGGAGCGTTCGCGTTCGTCTGGTACGGCGTGGTGAAGGCGACGCTCGCATTCCGGCCGGTCGCCGGCGCGCGCGGCATCGCGGGCGTCGCGATGATCGTGTTCGCGCTCGTGATCTATCCGGCCATCGGTTACGCCATCGGTCACCGCTACCCGGCGGTGCCGACGTTCGGCTCGCCGTGCCCGACGACGATATTTACCCTGGGCGTGTTGCTCTTCGCCGTCCACCCCGCGCCGCGCTGGGTTCTCGTGGCGCCGCTCGCCTGGGCGGTGGTGGAATCCGTGGCGGCGTTCAAGCTGGGCGTGCTGGAAGACCTGGCCCTGCTCGCGGCGGGGATCGTGACGCTGATCCTGACGTGGGGCAGGAGCGTATATGATCATGAAAAATCATAAAGGAGAATAACGATGCTCAAGCTGTTTTACGCGGTAGGGACGTGCGCGCTGGCTTCGCACATCGCGCTGGAGGAGGCAGGTGCGGAGTATGAGGCGATCCGGCTGAACTTCGGCGCCGAGGAGCAGCGCAAGCCGGAGTACCTCAAAATCAATCCCAAGGCGCGGGTACCGGCGCTGGTCACCGACAAGGGCATCCTCACGGAGACGCCGGCGATCCTCGCCTACATCGCGCAGGTGTTCCCGAAGGCGAACCTGGCGCCGCTGGCCGATCCGTTCGCGTTCGCCCGCGCGCAGGCGTTCAACAGCTATCTCTGCTCGACGGCGCACATTAACCACGCGCACCTCGGCCGCGGTTACCGCTGGGCGGATGAGCCTTCGTCCATCGAGGACATGAAGCGCAAGGTGCCGAAGAACGTGGGCGAGAGCTTCGCGCTGATGGAGAAGGAGATGGTGGAAGGCCCGTGGGTGATGGGCAGGGACTACACCATCTGCGATCCCTATCTGTTCACCGTGGCGAAGTGGCTGGAGCGGGACAACGTGGACATCGCGCGCTTCCCGAAGATCCACGAGCAGCACAAGCGCATGGCGGAACGGCCGGCGGTGAAGAAGGTCCTGGCCGTGCATGCAAAGACGTAAAGCCTCGACACAAAGGGAATAAAATCTTGGCGTCCACCCTAGGACGCTTCACCTGAGACGCACTATCTGAGACGCAGTACCTGAGACGTCTTATCTGAGACGCCTTTTGGGGCCGCCCGGCTGTAAAATGGGATTCATGGAAAACGGCAAGAGAATGCCGCTGCCTCTCCCGGGCGGCCACGACAAAGTCCTCCTGCACTCGTGCTGCGCGCCGTGCTCGGGCGAGGTGATGGAGGCGATGCGGGCGTCGGGGATCGACTACACGATCTTCTTCTACAACCCGAACATCCACCCGCTGAAGGAATACGAGCTGCGCAAGAGCGAGAACATCCGCTTCGCGGAGAAGTTCGGCGTGCCGTTCGTGGACATGGACTACGACACGGACAACTGGTTCGCGCGCGTGAAGGGGCTGGAGAACGAACCGGAGAAGGGCAAGCGCTGCACCCAGTGCTTCGACATGCGCTTCGAGCGCACCGCGCTCTACGCGCACGAGCACGGCTTCCCGGTCATGACCAGCTCGCTCGGCATCTCGCGCTGGAAGGACATGAACCAGATCAACGACGCCGGCTGCCGCGCCGCCATCAAGTATCCGGGACTGCTTTACTGGGACTTCAACTGGCGCAAGAAGGGCGGCGCCGAGCGCATGGTCGAGATCAGCAAGCGGGAGAACTTCTACCAGCAGGAGTACTGCGGGTGCGTTTACTCGCTACGTGACACCAACCGCAAGCGGAAGAAGGAAGGGCGGGAGGTCATCAAGCTGGGGGTCAAGTACTACGGGCGCTAGATCCATGACGGACGCCGACAAAGATTATCTGCGCCAATGTGGAGCGGTTGAAAAAAGGAAAGTCGGATGAGTGATGCCGCTGCGAAAAGCCGGGTGGCGGAAGTTTCTGCCCCACTTGCCGCGCTTCGTGCGGAAGTGGACACGGGCATTCTTCCATGCCAGAGAATTCGCGACATGGTCGCCAATAGCGAGATCAAGCACTACATGGCGCCGATCGAGGACGACCAGATCCAGCCGGCCAGTATAGACCTGCGGCTCGGCGATTTTGCTTATCCGATCGACACGAGCTTTCTTCCGGGTCGTGGAATGAAGGTTCTCGACAAGATGCGGCAGCTGGATGAGCGCGTAGACGCATTCAGGATCGATCTGCGCAACGGCGCGGTTCTGGAGAAGGGGCGCATCTACGTAATTCCGCTCCTGGAATCCATCTACCTGAAGAGTGAAGTGGCTGCGTTCGCGAATCCCAAGAGTTCGACGGGACGCTTGGACATACTTACGCGACTAATCGCGGACGAAGCGACGGTTTTTGACGAGGTAAGCGAAGGTTATAAAGGCGATCTTTACGTTGAAGTCGCTCCGAGAAGTTTCAGCGTAGTCGTGAAGACCGGCACGCGGTTGAACCAGTTGCGCTTCCAGCGCTCCCGCGGGGAAGCGCCGAAGTCCGTCACTGTCGCGGAGTGGAAACAGCTCCTTGATGGTGGCCAGGTTATTGATCAAATCGGTGAAGGCGAATATTCGGAGCTGCTCAGGAAAGGGGTATTGCCGTTCACTGTGGATTTGAAAGGTTCGGGCAAGGAAGGCGCCCTGATTGGCTATCGGGCGAAGAAGCACGCAAAGCGGATCGATTTGGAGAGGAGGGACTATGATCCTCTCGAGTATTGGGAGCCAATTCGCTTCCATAGAACTCCGTCTTTGATATTGGATCCTGACGAGTTTTACATACTCATGACGAGGGAATCGATCGCGGTGCCCCCCGAATATGCGGCGGAAATGCTTCCGTACGACACGCGTGCCGGGGAGTTCCGGGTCCACTACGCGGGTTTTTTCGATCCGGGATTCGGTTGGAATGCCCGTACCAGGAAGGCGGGGAGCAGCAGGGGCGTGCTCGAAGTTCGTTCTCACGTGATTCCTTTCCTGCTCGAGCACGGCCAGACCGTGGGTTCGCTCCGGTACGAGCGTATGGCGGCTCGTCCTGACTTGCTGTATGGGCAAGACAGTAACTCCAACTATCAAGGGCAGAGCCTCAAGTTGGCCAAGCAGTTCAGGCCGTTGGAAGAGGCATAAAAAACCCGCTTCGGCGGGTTTTTGTTATGAATCTGGGCCGGACCGACGCAACGTGCTGATATGACTTACTGAAGGAACGCTCATGACACGCATCTCCCGTTTCGCCGCACTAATCGCGTTCGTAAGCCTGCCGCTGGCGGGCTGCGTGTACGCGCCGTACCCGTACTATCACTACTACGCACCGAACTACGACCGGGCGTGGAGCGCGTCGATCGGAGCGGTTCGCGACGCTGGCGTAAGGGTCATATCGGAAGACTATGGCGCCGGCCTCATCAGGGGCACGACGAACGACGTCGACGTGACCGTGGCCGTCGAGCGTCTGCCGGACGGGCGCGTGCGGGTGCAGTTCGATTCCAGGGGCCCGACTGACCGCGACCCGGGTCTCGCGGGACGTTTCTCGGAGGCGTACGAGCGAAGGATGGGGCGTTAAACCTCAGGGACAGACCCCATTAGAAAATAGTAAAGATCAATAAGTTGAATGCGCACTGGCGCACGTTGCGCGAGACGCTGATTGATCGGCGGCAGGTGAGGTAAAAAAAGGCCGTTATCTCGCCCGTGTCGCAATTATTCATGGTCATCGTCGATGGTCGGATCGCGCAGCGCCATACGCTCGCGCGCGGTGCCGTCCGGGTTGAAGGTCACAGCGATGTGGCCGGGCATCGCGCCGATGAGCGTGCGCCAGGACCACGCTTCGCCGGTTCTCAGGAAATCGATCTCCGACGGGCGCCCGAGCAGCAGCTCGACGTCTGCCTTGGTCGACTTGCCGGGCTCGATCATCATGAGACGTTCCTCGCTCACGAGCTGGGTAACTTCCGTCACCCGTCCGCCCGGGGCGATCCTCAGCCGCCAGGTCACGAAACCGGAAGGACCTTTCACGTAATCCCATAGCTCATCGCCGCCCGGGGCGCGACGCACGTCGGTCGGCCGGCCGAGGCGGTCCATCGCTTCGGCGGAAGTGGCGACGCGCGGTGGGCCGCCGAAGCCCGCGCATGCGGCGAGCGACAGAATGAGGGAAAACAAGCAGATCAGGCTGACCGGCCGCATCATAGGATCCTCCTGCATGGGGATAGGGGGCTAAGCAGTAAACAAGACTGGAAGGGAAATCCTTCCACCATCCACCAGCCACGCCTTTAACCAACCCCCCAGCGTTTCGGGCGAGGAGTCGCTGTCGCGGTAGAATAAGCAAGGTTTATGTAGGATTCTTGGTGAGCGAAAAGCTCGCGCCACAAAAAGAAGAGGACGACGGAGAGGAATGGCACAGCAGGGCGGTCCGATCGGCATCGTCGGCCTCGGTCTCATCGGAACATCCTTCGCGAAGCGGTTGATCGCGGCCGGTTTCTCCGTCTATGGCTACGACGTCGACGCCGCCCGCGGGTCGGTGCTTGCCGGCCTTGGTGGCAAGCCGGTCGTCGCGACAGGAGAGTTGGGCGCGGCTACGCGCACCATCATCGTCTCGGTGCTGAGCACCGACCAGGTCGAGTCGGTGCTCGAAGGCGCGTCCGGCGCCGGATCACTCGATCTCGGGGTCGGCCACACGGTGATCTGCACCAGCACCTGCGATCCGGACCGCATCGCCGCGCTCGCGCAGCGCCTGTCCGCGAAAGGCATCCACTTTCTCGAGATGCCGCTGTCCGGCAACAGCGACCAGGTCGCGCTCGGTAAAGGCGTCGGCCTGATCGGCGGCGATCGCGACGTGGCCGTCGCCGTTGCCCCGGTGCTCGATGCGATCTGTCCGAAGCGCTTCCATCTGGGGGGCGTCGGCGCCGGCGGCCGCTCCAAGCTCACCGTCAACCTGATCGGCGGTCTCAACCGCGCCGTCATGGCGGAAGGCCTCGCCTTCGCCGAGTCCATGGGCCTCGACCTCCTGCCGTTGCTCGAGGTACTGAAGAGTTCGGCCGCGTACTCGCGCACGATGGACAACCGCGGCGCGAAGATGGCGCTGAGCGATTTCACCCCGCACGCCAAGGTGACGCAGTCGCGCAAGGACTTCCTGCTCATGCACGAGGCGGCGAAGCGCTCGGGCCAGGAGTTGCCGCTCGCCGGGCTCTACCTGCAACTGATCGAGAACTGCATCGCGCACGGCGAGGGCGATCTCGACAACTCGGCGATCATCAAGGAACTGCGCCGCCGCAGAACGAAAGCGGGATCATGAAACCGGTCCTGATCCGATGAGGCGGCTGCCGGAAGCCGGCCTCCATTCACAACGAGATGTGGAACGCGTAGCGGGGTTCCAGGAAAGACGACATGCCGGAGAAGATTGACCGTATCGAGCCTGTCGGCGTCCGCCTGCCGCTGGTGCAACCGCTCAAGCGTGCCAGCGGTGAGATGAAAACCGCCGACAACCTGCTCGTGCGCATCGAGGCGGGCGGGGTGACGGGCTGGGGCGAGGCCGCCGCGGCGCCGGCGATGACCGGCGAACTGATGGCCGGCATGATCGCCGCCGTCGATTACCTCGCGCCGCTGCTGCAGGGCATGCCACTTGAGGAAGTCGACCAGGCCGCGGCGAGAATGAACCGCGAGCTCTACGGCAACCAGAGCGTCAAGGCCGCGATCGAGATGGCGCTCTACGATGCTCTCGGCAAGGTGACCGGCAAGCCGGTCTACGAACTGCTGGGCGGTGGCAAGCGCGACCGCATCCCGGTGCTGCGCTACCTCGCCTCGGGCGACGCCGACATCGACGTCGCCGACGCGGCGGCGCTCAAGGCGCAGGGTTACGTCGCGTTCAAGCTGAAGGTGGGCGCGAAGGATCTGCGGTACGACATCGAGCGCACGCGCCGGGTGTGCGAGGTGCTGGGACCAGGGCTGCTCATGTGCGCGGATGCCAACCAGGCGTGGACGCCGGAGCAGGCACTCGACTACGTGCGTGCGGTGGAGGACACCACGCTCGCCTTCCTCGAGCAGCCGGTGCGCGGCGACGACCTGGCCGGCATGGCGAAGGTGGCGGCGGCGACCCGCATCGAACTCGGCTGCGACGAGGGCCTGCGCAGCGTCCGCGACCTCAAGGACTACAAGGAAGCCGGCGCCGCGTCCGGCGCGAGCCTCAAGCTCGGGAAGCTCGGTGGCTTGAGGCCCGCACAGCGCATGGCGCTGCTGTGCCGCGACCTCGGCATGAAGGTGAACCTCGCCTGCAAGATCGCGGAGGCCGGCATTGGCACCGCGGCCGTTCTGCACATGGCGGCAGCCATCCCGTCGCTGGAGTGGGGCGTGGCGCTGACCAGCACCTACCTCAGGGACGACATTCTCGCGAGGCCGATCCAGTATTCCGCCGGCCAGGTTCTCATCCCCACGGGGCCGGGTCTGGGCGTCGAGGTGGACGAGAAACGCGTGAAGCAGTTCAGTGCGAAGTAGCGCCGGCTCGACTTCGTGAATAGTGAATGGTGAATGGACTCCGGCGCACCTATCTGCGTATGCCGGCGCTCTTCAGCAGCTTTCCCGACGTCGCTATCTCGTTTCTCATCTCGGCGGCCATCTGCGCCGGCGTGCCCCCGATGGGCTCCGCGCCGGAATCGAACAACCGCTGCTTCACGTCGGGGCTGTTGAGGGCGGCGGCGATCTCCCTGTTCAGCTGTTCGACGATCGCGGCCGGTGTTTTCGCCGGGGCGAACATCCCCAGTATCGCCTTCGATTCGTAGCCCGGCAGCCCGGACGCGGCCAGCGTCGGCAGTCCCGGCGCCAGTGCCGAGGGCTGGAGCGTGGTGACGGCGAGCGGCCTGATCTTGCCGGTCTTCATGTACGCCGTCGCCGAAGCGGCGTTGGGAAAGCTGAGCTGCGTTTCGCCGGTCATCAGCGACAACATCGCCGGGCCCTGGCCCTTGTAGGCGATGCGCACGATGTCCACGCCGGCCATGGACTTGAACAGCTCTCCCGCGATGTGCGACGACGAGCCCGACTGGCCCGATGCGTAGTTGAGCTCGCCTTGCCTGCGCTTCGCCAACGCAACGAGCTCCTTGACCGATTTCACCGGCAGCGACGGGTGCACCACCAGGATGTTGGGCGAGCTGACGAGCAGCGAGATCGGCGCATAGTCCTTCAGCACATCCCAGCTCACGTCGTCGCGCAGGAACTGCGATGTCCACAGGCTGCCGCTGGCGAGCAGCAGGGTATAGCCGTCGGCGGGCGCCTTGGCCACCAACTCCATCGAGAGGATGCCGCCGCGGTTGTCCACGATGCACTGCTGGCCGAGGCGCTCGCTCAATTTGGGCGCGATCAGCCGCGCAGTGAGGTCCTGGCTGCCGCCGGGTACGGTGGTGACGATACGCACGGGCTTGGCCGGATAGTTCTGGGCGTGCGCCGCGCCAGCCGCCAGGCCGAGCGCGAGCACGTATGCAGCGGATTGCGGTCGTAGCATGGTTTCTCCTCCGTATTCCGTATTGTCGATCCCGCGCGGCGGCGGTCAGGTTACACCCTAGCGGAAGGCCGGCTTGGCCTTCAACGTATCCATCGGGTAGGCGCGCGCCGACTGCTTCACGCCCATGCTCACCATTGCCTTGGCCATCTCGACGGCGGCCGGGAAGGCTCCCATCAGGATGATTTCACCGTAGCCTTTGGCGTCGAGACCTTCGCGCACCTCGTCGAGGAAGCACTGCTGGTGCGGCGAGCCGATGATCACGGTGTCCGCGCCCTCGTCCTCGATCGCGCGCACGAACTGGTTTACAACGGCGTCCACGAATTCCCGCACCTCGGGCGCCTTCGAGCGCTCGGACTTCTTGTACTTGCGTACGAGCGCCATCGTGTAGCTGGACGAGCGCGACACGTAGCGCACACTGGTCAGCTTGTGATTCATGCCGTAGAGCGCCGCGTTGCGGCGCACGATCATGGACTGCGCATCGGTCGTCGTCAGCACGCAGAATTTCTCGCCGAGCAGGGAGGCGAAGTGCATCGCCGAGTGGACGGGGTAGGCGATCGGCAGGGTCGAGATCGAGTGTGTCGCCAGGAATCCGGGCTCGATGCCGGCCTGGGTGATGATGGCGTCGTACTGGTTCATCTTGCAGACGGCTTGCACACGCTTGATGACGCCCAGTGCGATCGTCGAAACGACGAGCTCGTCACGCGACTCCGCGCCGTGCTCCGTCGGTTCGCCCTCATCCACGGTTATCTCGACGCCTTCCAGCTGCCTGCGCGCCTTCATGTCGGCGAGCAGGGCTTTCATCATGAAGTGGCCTTCCGCGGGGTCGTAATTGACGCCGGCGCGCTGGTACGGCGGGATGTCTACGATTCTGATCACACGAACTCCTATCTTGTGGTGGTTTTGTGGCCCACGCGGTGGGAAAGCCGGCGGTTCCGCGACGGAGAAATCGTGTTCAATGCTAGCACTAACTGCATGTCCTTTTGATTGTTAATCCAACATGTGAAACGATTTCCTGCCCTGCTGGCGTGGGCGTCAATCAAAAGGGACCGACTCCTGTCACTGGGGTAAGTCCTTCTGCCTTGTTGCTCAGGCGATGCGGTTGAACCAGAGCATTGAGCAGAACGCCGATATCGCCAGCAGCAGCGCGCCGAACGCGACGAAGAAGGCGGTGATCTCGACGTTGCTCGCGCGCTCGATGGCCATGCGCGCGCTGAGGTGCTCGTAGATGCGCCGCAGGTCCTGCGCCGAGCCGGCGGTGTAGTACTCGCCGAGCGTGGCCTCCGCGATTTTGCGCAGGGTTTCCTCGTCGAGACTCACGCGCATCGACCAGCCGCCGACTGCGAGGGCGATGCCTTCGACGCTGCCGATGCCCACGGTGTAGACGCGCACGCCGTGTTCCGCGGCCAGCTTCGCGGCCGCCAGGGGTTCGGGGCCGAAGTTGCTCTCGCCATCGGAGAGCAGCACGATCGCGGCCGAGCGGTTCGACCCGGGGGCCACCGGCTTGCGCTCCTTGCCCGCGCCATCGGGCCAGCGCGTCCGGAAATCCGGTAGCCCCCGCACCAGTTGCTCGACATTGATGCCCGCGTCCGGCAGCAGGGTAGCGAGGGAGACGTAGATGCCGCTGCCCAGGGCCGTGCCGCGCTGCAACTGCACGCGCTCGATCGCTTTCAGCAGGTCTTCGCGGTTATCGGTGGGGGACTGCACCAGCGCCGCGTTGCCGGCCACCGTGACGATCCCGACCCGGGTGCGCGCCGGCTTGCGCTCGATGAAGGTGCGCGCGGCGTTCTTCGCGGCGGTGAGCCGGTCCGGCGTGACGTCCGCGGCGCGCATGCTGCCCGACGTGTCGAGCGCGAGGACGACGTCCTTGTGCACCGAGGGCAGCGTCAGGACCGCCTGCGGGCGCGACACCGCGCCAAGGAGCGCGAACAGGCCGAGCAGGAGCAGGATGACCGGCACGGCCCGCCGCAGCGCGCCCGCCGTCTGCTGCGCGGACGATTGCCACAGGCCCGGCAACTGCGCGAGCGAGCGCCTTCTGCGCGCCGCGATCCGGGCGTACAGCACGGCCAGGACCGGCAACAGCGCCAGCAGCCACAGCATGCGCGGCCACAGCACCGTGAATCCCGTCAATTGCTCGAGGACGCTCATTTCGTCAACGCGACCGGAACGCCGCCGCTTGCCAGCTGCGCCCTGCGTTTGCGCAGCCGGGCGAAGCGCAACAGGGTGTCGGCCAGGTCGTCGCTGGTCGAAAGCTCGATGCAATCGGCGCCGGCTTCGGCCAGCGCTTCGCGCAGGGCGGTCTCGCGCCGCTCGGCGAGGCAGGCGAAGCGCTTGCGGAAACCGGCATCGTGCGTGTCCACGAATAGTTGCTGCCCCGTCTCGGCGTCCTCCATGATCACCATGCCGAGGTCGGGCAGGGCCGTTTCAAGGGCGTCGCGCAGCCGCACCGCGATGACTTCGTGGCGTTGCCCGAGGAAGGCGAGCCCGCGCGCCCAGCCCGGCTCGCTGATGAAATCCGACACCACGAACACCAGCGAGCGGCGCTTGATGGCCTGCGCCGCGCGCGCGAACAGCTCGCCCAGCTGCGTGGACTTGCCGCGCCCGGACGCGGGGGCGGCCTTGCCGACGCGGTCGATGAGGTGCAGGACGTGCCGGCGTCCTCCGCGCGCGGGCAGCACCGTGTCGATGCCGTCGGTGTAGAGCAGCGCGCCGGCGCGGTTGCCGTGGCGGGTGAGCAGCCGCGCGACCACTGCGACGAAATCTACCGCCAGGGCGCGCTTGGTGACCTTGCCGGAGCCGAAATTCACCGATCCGCTCAGGTCCACCAGGAACCAGGCCGTCACCTCGCGGTCCTCGTTGTGCTGCCGCACGTGGGGCACCCCGAGGCGGGCCGTGGCATTCCAGTCGATGGTGCGCGCATCGTCGCCGTGCTGGTATTCGCGCAGGTCCGCGAGGTCGATGCCGAAACCGCGGATCAGCATGCGGTAATCGCCCTGCAGCGCGCCGTCGAGCCGGCGCAGCACCGTCCATTCGAGCCGGTGCAGCACGTTCTCGGCGGCTTGCGCCGCCGGCACCGGGGGATCGGCCGAGTGGACGAGCTTCAAGTCAGCCCCCGGCGCGGGCGCGGTTCTCGAGCGGCTTTTCCGGCAGCGGCACGGCCTGCATCACGCGCGCGATCAGGGCGTCCGCCGTGCGGCCGTCGGACATTGCCTCGTAGGTGAGCACGAGCCGGTGGCGCAGCACGTCCGGGGCGAGCTCCGCGATGTCTTCCGGCAGCACGTAGCCGCGCCCGCGCAGGAACGCGAGCGCCCGCGCGCCCTCGATGAGCCAGATGGTCGCGCGGGGGCTGGCGCCGAAGGTGATGTAGCGCCCGAGCTCAGCCAGGCCGTACTGGTCGGGACGCCGGGTGGCCGACACCAGCTTCACGGCGTACTGGATGTATGCCGGGTCGACATAGACGTTGCGGCACTCGTCCTGCAGGGCCGCGAGCTGATCGGTGCTGGCGACGGCCGCGACACTGGTAGCGGCCCCGGTCACGCGCTCGACGATCACGAATTCCTCCTCCTCGGTCGGGTAGTCGACCAGCACTTTCATCATGAAGCGGTCGACCTGGGCTTCGGGCAGGGGATAGGTGCCTTCCGTCTCGATCGGGTTCTGCGTCGCCATCACCAGGAACGGGGAGGGCACCCGGTGCGTCTCGCCGGCGATCGTCACCTGGCGTTCCTGCATCACCTCGAGCAGCGCGCTCTGCACTTTCGCGG
>CAYSRR010000060.1:10523-13651 GCA_964433375.1 uncultured Streptomycetaceae bacterium | reverse complement strand
GTACTGCCGGTTGAGGTAGGCCTTCGCTCCGGCCTGGATCGCCGACGCGATTTCGCGCATGCGCTCGTTGCCGGCCGGCTGGCCGAGTATCCACTTGATCGAGACGCCGCCGTAGACGAGCGCGACGATCGAGCAGACCAGTGCGAACCACAAACCATTTGTCATAACCACTCCCTTTGATAACCGTCTTTTTTGATCAGATCTTGAAGGCGCCGAGCTTCTTCGGTACCGCCGCGTTCTTCAGCTTCACGTAGGCCGGCAGGCCGTTGCGGTAGGGCGGGTAGTCCTCGCCCTGCACCAGCGGCTCGAGGTACTGCCGGCACTTCGCGGTGATGTGAAAGCCGTCCGCCGTGATGTAATCGCGCGGCATCATCTTCTCCGCGTTGGCGACGTCCTTCAGCTCCGCCACGCCGATCGTCCAGCGGTACGGCTTGCCCGATTTCCTGACGATGACCGGCATCACGCCGCTGCGGCCCTTGACCGCCAGCTCGACAGCGGCCTTGCCGACGGCGTAGGACTGCAGGACGTCGGTCTTCGACGCGAGGTGGCGCGCGGAGCGCTGCAGGTAGTCGGCCACCGCCCAGTGATACTTGTACTTGAGCTTGTCCTTGACGAGTTGGGCGAGCAGCGGCGCCACACCGCCCAGTTGCGCGTGTCCGAACGCGTCGCGCAGGCCCGATTCCGACAGGAACCTGCCGTCGGGCCAGCGCACGCCCTCGGAGACGCCGATGGCGCAGTAGCCGTGCCGGCGCACGGTCTCGTCCACCTTCGCCAGGAACTTCTCCTGGTCGAACGGGATTTCCGGGAACAGCAGGATGTGGGGCGCTTCGCCTTCCTGTTCCTGGGCGAGCCCGCACGCGGCCGTGATCCAGCCGGCGTGGCGACCCATCACTTCCAGGATGAACACGCGGGTCGAGGTGCGCGCCATGGAGGCGACGTCGTAACCCGCCTCGCGGATGCTGATGGCGACGTACTTGGCGACCGAGCCGAAGCCGGGGCAGGTGTCGGTGATCGCGAGGTCGTTATCGACGGTCTTGGGCACGCCGATGCAGGCGAGGGGGTAGCCCAGCTTCTGCGCGATCTGCGAGACCTTGTAGGAGGTATCGGCGGAATCGTTGCCGCCGTTGTAGAAGAAATAGCCGATGTCGTGCGCCTTGAACACCTCGATCAGGCGCTCGTACTGGGCGCGGGACTCTTCCAGGCCCTTCAGCTTGTAGCGGCAGGAGCCGAACGCGCCGCCGGGCGTGTGGCGCAGCGCCCGGATGGCCGCGGCGGATTCCTTCGAGGTGTCGATCAGGTCCTCGGTGAGGGCCCCGATGATGCCGTCGCGGCCGGCGTAGACCTTGCCGATCTTCGCCTTGTGCCTGCGGGCGGTCTCGATGACGCCGCAGGCCGTGGCGTTGATCGTGGCGGTGACGCCCCCGGATTGGGCGTAAAAGGCGTTCTTCTTGCTTGTCATGACGGCTGGTTGGGGTAAAAGCGGGCGCCATTTTACCCCAGGACACCCCCGGCAGGCCACTGAATTTATGGCTTTTTGAGGCCGGCGGCGCGACCGCCGGACCTCACATCACGCCGTCGTCGGCCGCGGATTTTTGCTTCCCGGCGAGCGCCGCGAATATTTTGTCGCGGATGTGCTCGACCGAGCCGCGGCCGTAGATGTTCACGTACTTCGGCGCGCGCGGGTCGCCGGTTTCGGCCCACTTCATGTAATAGGCGATAAGCGGCTTCGTCTGCGAATGATAGGTCGCGATGCGCTTCTTCACCGTTTCCTCGTTGTCGTCGGCGCGCTGCACCAGCGGCTCGCCGGTGACGTCGTCCTTGCCCGCCGCCTTGGGCGGATTGAAGTCGACGTGGTAGCTGCGGCCCGAGGCCAGATGCACGCGGCGGCCGCTCATGCGACGCAGGATCTCCGAGTCGCCGACCTCGATTTCGACGATGAAGCCGATGTCGATGCCGGCTTCCCGCAGCGCTTGCGCCTGCGGCAGCGTGCGCGGGAAGCCGTCCATGATGAAGCCCTTCGCGCAGTCCGGCTCGCGGACGCGCGCCTTCACCAGCTCGATGACCAGATCGTCGGGCACCAGCGCGCCGGCGTCCATCGTCTGCTTGGCCTTGACGCCGAGCGGCGTGCCGTTCTTGATCGCGGCCCGCAGCATGTCGCCGGTCGAGATCTGCGGGATGCCGTACTTCTCGATCAGGAACCGCGCCTGGGTGCCTTTGCCGGCGCCGGGCATGCCGAGCAATATTATTCTCATCGTATCTCCCCGCCGCGGAGTATACGCCTGAGGTCCGCCGGCGTATCCACGCCGGGGTGCGGCGCCGAGCGCGTGATCACACAATGAATGCGATAGCCGTGGGCGAGGGCGCGCAGTTGCTCGAGCGCCTCGAAGCGCTCGATCGCGACCGGCTTCAGGCGCGTGTAGTCGCGCAGGAAGGCGGCGCGGTAGGCGTAGATCCCCAGGTGGCGCCAGACCGGCAGGCCAGGCGGCACACGCGTCACGCCGCGGCGGAAGGCGTCGCGCGCGTGCGGAATCGGCGCGCGGCTGAAATACAGCGCGTAACCGTCACGATCGAGCACGACCTTCACGACGTTGGGATTGGCGAGGTCGCGCGCGCTGCGGATCGGGTGGCAGGCGGTCGCCATCGCCGCGCCGCGGTGGCGGGCAAGGTCGGCGGCGATCGCCCGCACCAGGGACGGCGCGATGAGCGGCTCGTCGCCCTGCACGTTCACGACGATGCGGTCGCCGGGATAGCGCCGCTTCGCCGCGACCTCGGCGATGCGGTCGGTGCCGGAGGCGTGGCTCGCGCGCGTCATCACCGCCTCGAAGCCGTGTTGTTCGACGGCGCGGGCGATCCCGGCATGATCGGTCGCGACCAGCACCTCGGCGGCGCCGCTCGCCCGCGCGCGCTCCGCCACGCGCACCACCATCGGCTTGCCGCGCACGTCGGCGAGCGGCTTGCCGGGAAAGCGCGTGGAGGCGTAGCGGGCGGGAATGACGACGCTGAACTTCATGGTGAGGAGTGAGGGGTGAGGGGTGAGGAGTGTTCGGTTTGTCACCTCACTCCTTACGCCTCACTCCTCACGAAACTTCCTCCTCGGGAGGAAGTTTCCTGGCCTCGTCCTCGAGCAT
>CAYSRR010000060.1:0-10513 GCA_964433375.1 uncultured Streptomycetaceae bacterium | reverse complement strand
CCTGGATGGGGTAGCCGAGGCGGCAGGGCCTGCAGACGAGCTCGGCCTGGGGCTTGCGATACAGCAGCGGGCCCTTGCACAGCGGGCACACCAGTATGTCGAGCAGCTTGCTGTCCATTCAAGACCCGTGATTGGTGACTCGTGACTCGTGACTCGCCGATTCCAGCTTGTGCCGCACCCATTCGCCCAGGCCGGCATCGGGAACGGCATCCACCGCCAGCTCCCAGTGCGTTGCGGTCGCGAACTTCCGGCATTTTACCGCATCCTTCTCGGTCATCAGGATCACTTCCGCCCCGGCGTGCCGCACGTCGAAAGCGGTGAACGGGTGATGGTCCGGAAAGGTACGGGCCGTGAAGTCCAGACCCATTTCCTGCAGGTGCCGGTAGAAGCGCTGCGGGTTGCCGATGCCGGCAATGGCGTGCACGCGCTTGCCGTGGAAGCGCGCCGCGCCGGCGGTCAGGCCGGGATCGGCCAGATTGCGGAAGTCGTGGCCCTCCAGCTTCATGGCAAACCGCGGCGTGCCGTCCGGCAGACAGGCGAGCGAAGGATGGTGCGTGTCGCCGTTCACCACCACGGCGTCCACTGTCGCGAGGCGCGACAACGGCTCCCGCAGCGGTCCGGCGGGCAGCAGCCAGCCGTTGCCGAAACCGCGCGCGGCATCCACCACGCAGATTTCGATGTCGCGCGCGAGCGCGTGGTGCTGCAGGCCGTCGTCGCTCAGCACGACGTTGCAGGACGGTTGCGCCGCGAGCAGCGCCCGTGCCGCGGCGACGCGGTCGACGCCGACCCAGACCGGGCAGCCGCTGCGGCGCGCGAGCAGGACCGCCTCGTCGCCGCAGGCGAATGGGTCGGAGTCGGGCGCGACCGGCAGCGGCGTCTTCGCGTTGCCGCCGTAGCCGCGGCTGACGATGCCCGGCGCGAAGCCGCGCGCCTTCAGGAATTCAGCCAGCCACAGCGTGAGCGGAGTCTTGCCGGTGCCGCCCGCCGTGATGTTGCCGACCACGACGACCGGCACGGGCAGGCGCTCGGGCGCGATCACGGCGCGGCGCGTCCCCGCCACCGCGCCGTACAGCAGGCTCAGCGGGTAGAGGAGGAGGGAGACGGGAGTCACCCGTTCCCAATGGCGTTCAATGCTGCGCATTGAAGTGAGGAGAGAGGAGTGAGGTGTGAGGAGGCCCGGAGCGGGGTCGTCGACTCCTCACTCCTTACACCTTACCCCTCACTTCTTCCCGGCCTGCGTAGTGAAGGTGATGCGCCCGTAGCCCGCGACGCGGGCAGCTTCCATGACGTTGATCACGGACTGGTGGGGGGCGTTGGCGTCGGCGTTGATCACGATCACCGGGTCCCTGGCGTCGCCGGCGGCGCGCTTCAGTTCCGCGCTGAAGCCGGCGGAGTTCGCGAAGCCGACGGGCGTGCGGTTGATCGCGTAGCGCCCCTGCGCGTCCACCGCGACGTCGACCTGACCGGGCCGCTCCTTCTGCTGGTCGGCCTCGGCGGTCGGCAGGTTGATCTGCAGCTCGGCGAAACGCGAATAAGTGGTGGTGACCATGAGAAAGATCAGGATCACCAGCAGCACGTCGATCAACGGGATGAAGTTGATCTCCGGCTCTTCGCGAAAGGCGCGCGGGCGAAATCTCATTGCCGCTCGCCGTGGAGTATCTCGACCAGCTTGACCGCCTGCAGCTCCATGTCCACCAGCATTTCGTCCACCTTGGCGCGGTAGTGCCGGTAGAAGATCATGGCCGGCACCGCGACCACCAGCCCGAAGGCGGTGTTATAGAGCGCGATGGAGATGCCGTGCGCCATCTGCAGGGGGTTGCCGCCCTGCGGCGTCTGCGAACCGAAGATCTCGATCATGCCGACCACGGTGCCGAACAGGCCGAGCAGCGGCGCGATGGCGGCGATGGTGCCGAGCGTGGTGAGAAAGCGCTCGAGCTCGATCGCGACCGAGCGGCCGGACTCCTCGATGGACTCCTTGATGATGGAAGGGGGGCTCTTGATGTTCTTCAGCCCGGCGGCGAATACCTGGCCGAGCGGCGAGCCCTTGGCGATGCGCGAGAGCATCTGGGGCGTCGCCCCGTTCTGGCGGTAGTCCTGCACCACCTGCGCCAGCAGGTTGCGCGGCATGACCACCGGCCCGCGCAGCGACCACCAGCGCTCCCCGATGATGGCCAGCGCGACGATGGAGGCGACGATGAGAAACCAGATGGGCCATCCGGCGGCTTCGATGATGGCAAACAATTTAAGTGACTCCTTGAAAAGTGGTCGTAACTTTATCCGTCGGTTGAGTTTTCAGCAACTTGGCGTTCGCCGAAGGATTTCGCGTCTGCTCGCCGATCCGGGGCGTGTTGTTTGTCCACAATGGCTGTGGATAACCCTGTGCACACACTGTCGGGCATGCGCGTAAGTGAAGTTTTTGTATGGGGTTTTTCTGTCCTGATTATTTTTTGACCGCGTCACATTGGGGCATGAATTCAACGGGTTGACGCAGCCCGCCGGAATCCCGCGCCCAGCGCGGGTTTCCGGGGAGCCCCTGTGACGGTTGCATGACGGCTGTGGACGGAAAAACAGGCGGATTTCCCTGCCCGTTTTTCCGATAGCGCTGATTTCCATCAGAAATTTCCGGGCTTTCCCGCTCGTTACTCATCACTGTCTTAAAATACGTCATGCCCGGAACGCAAGGCCAGCTGTTGCCGCAGGTCATCTCGGTCGCCGAACTGAACCGCCTCGCGCGCGACCTGCTCGAACGCAACCTGCCGCTGCTATGGGTGAGCGGCGAGATCTCCAACTTCAGGCGCTACGACTCCGGCCACTGCTACTTCACGCTGAAGGACGCGCAGGCCCAGGTGGACTGCGTGATGTTCCGCGGCCGCGCCCAGGCGCTCGGCTGGCAGCCCCAGGACGGCGCGAAAGTGGAAGTGCGGGCGCTGCCCACGCTCTACGAGGCGCGCGGCAAGTTCCAACTGAACGTCGAGAACATGCGCCGCGCCGGGATGGGCGCGCTCTACGAGGCGTTCGAGCGCCTCAAGGCCCGGCTGGAGAAAGAGGGGCTGTTCGACGCGGCGCGGAAGCGCCCGCTGCCGCGCTTTCCGCGCGCGATCGGCGTGGTGACCTCGCCGAAAGCGGCCGCGCTGCGCGACGTGCTGACCACGCTCAGGCGGCGCATGCCGCGGCTGCCGGTCATCCTTTACACGACGCCGGTGCAGGGCGAAGGCACGGCGCCGCGCATCGCCGCTGCGATCGCGCGGGCCAACGCGCACGGCGCTTGCGACGTGCTGATCGTGTGCCGGGGCGGCGGCAGCATCGAGGACCTGTGGTCGTTCAACGAAGAGGTCGTCGCGCGCGCGATCGTGGCGAGCGCGATCCCGATCGTGACGGGCATCGGCCACGAGACCGACTTCACCATCGCCGATTTCGTCGCGGACGCGCGCGCGCCGACCCCGACCGGGGCGGCGGCGCTGGCCAGCCCGGCGCGGGACGAGTTGTCGCGCCTGCTGCGGCAGCAGGCTTACCGGCTGCTGCGGGTGTTCCAGCGCGGGCTGGAGAACCGCATGCAGCGGCTCGATATCCTGTCGCATCGCCTCACGCATCCCGGCGAGCGCATCCGCAATCAGTTGGGCGAACTGCGGCATCTCGCGACCCGTCTCACCGGCGCGTGGGGGCGCCAGGCGGAAGAGCGGGGCTGGCAGGCGCGCGAGCTGGGCCTGCGGCTGATCGGCAGCGCGCCCGACGTGGCGGGGCGCTCGCGCGCCTCGGCGGAACTGGCGCGGCGCCTGCGGGAGGCCGGCCGGCGCCGGCTCGATTCCGCCGCGACGCTGCTCGTCCGTCTCGATGCGAGCCTGAAGCACCTGAATCCGGAGCTGGTGCTGGCGCGGGGCTACAGCATTACCGAGGCCGCCGACGGCCGCATCGTGCGCGAGGCCGCGCGGCTGGACATCGGCGAGGACGTTACAATTACGTTTGCACAGGGTAAGGTTGGAGCCCAGGTCAAACGAAAAATCTGATCACAGGGGCTTTCGGCGGAGAAACGCAATGGAACTGGAAATGGAGAAGGAGGGCCCGAAGTCCGTCAGGCCCGCGCAAGGCGGTAGCGGCAGTCTCTACCAGCCTGCCGTCGCGCTCGAGTTCTTCAAGTCGGCCGGCAAGCCCGAGGACGTCGCGGCGGGCAAGGTCATCTTTGCCGAGAACGAGGGCGTCGCCAACGTGTTCTCGGAAGGCGCCCGCATGTACCTGCTGCTCGACGGCGAGGTGACCCTGAGCGTCGCGGGCAAGCCCATCGGCAGCGTCGTCAAGGGCGAGGTGTTCGGCGAGATGGCCTCGATCAGCCAGTTGCCCCGCACCGCCACCGCGACGGCGAAGACCGCCTGCAAGGTCATCTCGCTCAACGAAAAGCAGTTCCAGGCCGGTCTCGCGAAAGCGCCGGAGTTTGCGATCATGCTGATGGCCATCCTCATCGGCCGCGTGCGCGAGACCCTCTCCATCCTGAGCGGCGACGGCAAGCTGTCGGGCAAGGACCCGAACAAGGCGGCCGTGTTCGACCGCAAGCTGCTCGCGGACATCGAGCGCGAGTTCGAGGATCGGCCGCCGGCGATGCATCCCCTCAACAAGGTCATCGTGAAGGAAGGCGACAAGGGGATTTTCATGTACGTGGTGCGCGAGGGCGTGGTCGCGATCTCGGTCGCCGAAAAGGTGATCGAGAAGATCGGCCCGGGCGGCGTCTTCGGCGAGATCGCGCTGGTGGACCAGTCCGCGCGCGTCGCCACCGCCGTCGCCGAGACCGATTGCACCCTGCTGTCGCTCAACCGCAAGGACTTCATGGAACTGGTGCAGAACAAGCCCGCGTTCGCGTTGTCGCTGCTGAAGGCCCTCGCGGAGCGGCTGAGGTTCATGACTTCGAAATACAAGTAGCCGCACGGGAGCGGGAAACATGGACGACCTGGATTTCACGAGTACCGGCAGGCCGGCGAAAAGCGCGATCTACGATCCCGCGGTCGCCCGCACCTGCTTCGAGACCCTCGGCAAGGTGGAGCTCATCTCGCAGGGCGGGAGCTTTTTCACCGAGAACCAGAACAGCGACCGGATGTACCTGCTGGTGGAAGGCGACGTCAGCCTGATCCGCGGCAGGAAGGTGATCGACCAGGTCAAGGCGGGCGAGATCTTCGGCGAGATGGCCGCGATCAGCCGGCTGCCGCGCAGCGCCACGGCGGCCGCGAAGACCGCCTGCCGCGCGCTGTCGCTCGACGCGAAGCAGTTCCTGGGCGCGATCCAGAAGACGCCCGAATTCGCGCTCATGCTGATGAACATCCTCATCAACCGCCTGCGCCTGACGGCCACGATCGTCAGCCGGAACATCGGCGCCGGCGGCGCGGCGCCGGAGAGCCGGGTGTTCGACGAGAAGCTGCTGGCCGAGCTGGTGGACCACGTGCCCGGCCCGCCGTCCCACGCCCCCCTCAACAAGGTCATCATGAAGGAAGGCGAGGGCGGGGTGTTCATGTACGTGCTGGTCGCGGGCCGCGTCGCGATCTCGATCAAGGGCAAGACGGTCGGGCGCATCGGGGCGGGCGGCATCTTCGGCGAGATGGCGCTGGTCGACCAGTCGCCGCGCGCCGCCACCGCCACGGCGGAAACCGACTGCGAGCTGCTGTCGATCAACCGCAACGATTTCCTCGCACTGGTGAAGGGTAACCCGGCGTTCGCCGTGGCGCTGCTGAAGGGGCTGGCCGATCGGCTGCGTTACATGACCTCACATCACAAGTGATGCGAGCCATGTAACGACAAGGATGAAGGATGAACGTGGAAGGATGACACCGCACTTCGTGCGAAATACGGTTCCCGGCCTTTCATTCACATCCGGCCGGACGTCAGTGCAAGGCCGGGACTCTTAGGCACACGCGAAGCGGGGGATCATCCTTCCACGTTCATCCTTCATCCTTTGGAAGGCGCTCATCCTCCCACCAGCTGCGCCTCGAGTTCTCTCCTGATGTATTCCAGCACCAGGTCGTCGAGGCTCTCTTCCAGGCAGTCGAACTCGGTCACGTTGTCCATCGACCGCAGCCAGGTGAGCTGGCGCTTGGCGAGCTGGCGGGTGGCGGCGATGCCCTGCTCGCGCAGCGCGGCGGCGTCGAGGCGGCCTTCGAGGTGGTCCCAAGCCTGCCGGTAGCCGACGCAGCGCATGGACGTCATGCCGGGATCGAGGCCGTAATCCTCGCGCAACTTGCGCACTTCCGTTACCAGCCCGGCCTCGAGCATCGCGTCGAAGCGCCGCGCGATGCGCATGTGCAAGACCTCGCGGTCGCTGGGCACGAGCGAGATGCGGATCGGCGTGTAGGGAAAGTAGACGTACTTGGGTTTGGCGAGCAGCTTCGACAGCGGCTGGTTGGTGAGGTAATAGACCTCGAGCGCGCGCTGGATGCGCTGCGAATCGTTGGGCTGCAGCCGCGCCGCGGTCTCCGGGTCCACGCGCCGCAGCTTGGCGTGCACTTCCGGCCAGCCCTGCTCGTCGGCCATGGTGTCGATCATGAGCCGCACCATGGGGTCGGCTTCCGGCAGGTCGTTCAGGCCCTCGGTGAGCGCCTGGTAGTACATCATGGTGCCGCCCACCAGCAGCGGGATGCGGTCGCGCTCGGTGATCTCGCGCATGACCGCCAGCGCGTCGTCGCGAAAGCGCGCGGCGGAATAGCGCTCGTGCGGCTCGATGACGTCGATCAGGTGGTGCGGCGCCTCCCGCAACACCTCCGGCCCTGGCTTGGCGGTGCCGATGTCCATGCCCTTGTAGATTTGCGCCGAGTCCACGCTGACGATCTCGCACGGCAGCTCGCGCGCGAGGCGCAGGGCCACCGCCGTCTTGCCGCTTGCCGTTGGCCCCATGAGCAGAATGGCCGGAGGCGATTTCTGCGGCTGGCGCGGCGCCGGTGGTGCCGGCTCAGCCGCCAAGGATGAAGGATGAAGGATGAAGGATGAAGGGGCTGGTAGAGGCGTTGCGGCAGGCTTTGCCGGCGCAGCCGCAGGCCGCTTCCGGGGTTTCGCGGCGCGGCGCGGCGCGGCGGGCTTCTTCCGCGCGGCCCTAGACTTGCTTTTCTTTTTCGCAGTCACGAGAAACGAGCAACGAGTAACGAGTCACTCTTCATGGACGTCAGCGGCCTCTCATGAACAGCTTGTCCAGTTCCGCTACTGAAATCTGATGCCACGTCGGCCGGCCGTGGTTGCACTGCCCGGAGCGCTCGGTCGCCTCCATCTCGCGCAGGAGGGCGTTCATCTCGGTCACGGTGAGCTTGCGGTTGGCGCGCACCGCGGCGTGGCAGGCCATGGTGCCGAGCAGCTCGTTGCGCCGCTCGGTGAGCACGCGGCTCGCGCCGGTCTCGCGCACTTCGCGCAGCACGTCGGACGCGAGGCTGCGCGCGTCGGCGTCGGCGAGCGGCGTCGGCACGGCGCGCACGATCAGCGATTTGGGCGAAGCCGCGGCGATGTCGAAACCGATCGCGCGCAGGACTTCGTCGTGCTCCTCCACGGTGGCGACGTCGAGCGTCTCGGCGGGGAAGGTGACCGGCACCAGCAGCGGCTGCATCGGGATCTCGCGTTGATCCAGGGCGCCCTTCAGCTTCTCGTACATGATGCGCTCGTGCGCGGCGTGCATGTCCACGATCACCAGGCCGTGGCGGTTCTGGGCGAGCACGTAGATGCCGGCGAGCTGCGCCAGCGCGAAGCCGAGCGGCACGTCCTCCGTTTCCGGCGCCGGCATTTCCGGCGCGGGCTGGCGGAACAGCGTTTCGTAGAACACCGACGGCTCGGCGGCGGAGAGCGCTATCGCGGCCTGGCGCATGGGGGCGGGGAAACCGCCCGCGGATGGCAGCGCCGGGAACGGGCTGCGCGCCGGCTCGGCGCCCGCCGTCGCGCCGGCCAGCGCCTTGTTCAGCGAATGGAAGATGAACTGGTGCACGGCGCGCGAGTCGCGGAAGCGCACCTCGGTCTTGGTCGGGTGCACGTTGACGTCCACCTGCGCCGGGTCGATCTCGAGGAACAGCACGTAGGACGGGTGGCGGTCGTGGTGCAGCACGTCCTGGTAGGCCTGGCGGATGGCGTGGGTCACGAGCTTGTCGCGGACGAAGCGGCCGTTGACGAAGACGTACTGGGCGTCGCGGGACGAGCGCGCCTGTGCCGGCAGCCCGATCGCGCCGGTGATGCGCAGCCCTGAGCTGGCCTCGTCGAGCGCGAGCGAGGACGCGCTGAACTCGCCGCCGAGCAGCTCGCCGATGCGATCGCGCAGCGGCTGCGGCTTGAGGTGCCACTGCACGCGCCCGTTGTGCTGCAGGCTGAAGCCGGCGTCGGGCCGGGAGAGGGCGACGCGCTTGAATGCTTCCTCGCAGTGCGCGTACTCGGTCGGCTCGGACTTCAGGAACTTGCGGCGCGCCGGCGTGTTGAAGTAGAGGTCGCGCACCTCGATGCTGGTGCCGGCGGGCAGGGCGGCGGGCGAGGCCCGGGTGATCCCGGCGCCGGACGCGGTGACGGTCCAGGCGTGCTTTTCCCCGGCGCGGCGGCTGGAGAGCGTGAGATGGGACACCGAGGCGATGCTCGCCAGCGCTTCGCCGCGGAAGCCGAGGGTGCCGACGCGCTCGAGGTCCTCGAGCGAGCCGATCTTGCTGGTGGCGTGGCGGGCCAGCGCGAGCTTGATCTCGTCGCGCGGGATGCCGTGGCCGTCGTCGGTGACCTTGATCTGTTTGGCGCCGCCGCCCGCGAGCTGCACCGACACCGCCTGCGCGCCCGCGTCGAGACTGTTTTCCAGCAGTTCCTTGAGGGCGGACGCGGGCCGTTCGACGACTTCCCCGGCGGCGATCTGGCTGATCAATAATTCGGGCAAGACGCGTATCGCGGCCATGCCCGAATTATAAAGGCGGAAGGATGAAGGATGAAGGATGACCTGCGCGCTTCGCGCGCAAAGTCAGGCCCCGACCTTTCGTTTCCTGCGGTCGGTAGCCCCTGGGCCGTGCCGCCGACCGGGCGAAGGCGCAAGGGAGGGGCATCACAAGTCACGCGCAGCGTGGGGTCATCCTTCATCCTTCCACGTTCATCCTTTTGGGTGGCGGGGGCGTATGCAGTTAGAATGCGCGCTCACGCTTCCGGAGAAGAACACCTATGATCATCCCGAATCACACCAAGCGCCGGCTGAAGGCCGGCGAGCTCGCGCTCGGCATGGGAGCGCGGCAGGCCCGCACCGTGGACATCGCCTCGATCGCGAAGACCTGCGACTTCGACTGGCTGTTCATCGACATGGAGCACAGTTCGATGGACGTGGACCTCGCGGCGCAACTCGCCAACGCCTGCCTCGGCGCCGGCATCACGCCGCTGGTGCGCGTGCCCGGTCTGGAGCACTACCACGCCTCGCGCCTGCTCGATAACGGCGCGCAGGGCATCGTCGCGCCGCACGTGGACACGGTGGAGGAGGCGAAGCGCGTCGCCAGCGCCTGCCGCTACCCGCCGATCGGCCACCGCTCGCTCGCCGGCGCGATGCCGCAGCTGGGTTTCCGCACGCTGCCAACCGCCGACGCGACGCGCCTCGTCAACGAGGAAACGCTGGTGATCGTGATGCTGGAGACGCCGAAGGCCATCGCCAACGCCGACGCCATCGCGCAGGTGGAAGGCGTGGACGGGCTGCTGATCGGCACCAACGACCTGTGCGCCGAGATGGGCATCCCGGGCAAGTTCACCGACCCCAAGGTCGAAGACGCCTACCGCGCCGTCGTCTCCGCCTGCAAGAAGCACGACAAGATCCCCGGCATGGGCGGCGTCTACGAGCCCATGCTCATGGAGAAATACATCGGCTACGGCATGCGCATGATCCTCTCCGGCTCCGACCTCTCCTTCATGATGGCCGGCGCGAAGGCGCGCTCGGAGTTCCTCCGCGCCGTGAAAACCTGAAATTAGTCGCCAAGGCGCCAAGGGTTTTTCCTCATCCCTCATCCCTTATCCCGCATATTGCATCGCAGCACATCCGCTATAATTCCAGCGGGATAACGCAGGGGGTTGCATGCCTCAGGTAATCGGAGTGCCGAAGGAGACGGCGGCGGGCGAGAAGCGCGTCGCCACGGTGCCGGAAGTCGTCGAAAAGCTCATCAAGCTCGGTTTCAAGGTCGCCGTGCAGTCCGGTGCCGGCGACGCGGCGAATTTCAGCGACGACGCCTATCGCGCCGCGGGCGCCCAGGTTGTCGACAACGCGGCCGCGCTGTGGAGCGCGTCGGACATCGTGTTCAAGGTGCGCGCGCCCGGCGCGGACGAGGTCGGCCTGCTGCGCGAAGGCGGCACGCTGGTGACTTTCATCTGGCCGGCGCAGAACCCCGAGCTGATGCAAAGCCTCGCGGCGCGCAAGGCCACCGTGCTGGCGATCGACTCCCTGCCGCGCATGCTGAGCCGCGCCCAGAAGATGGACGCGCTGACTTCCCAGGCCGGCGTCGCCGGCTACCGCGCCGTCATCGAGGCCGCCAACGCCTTCGGCCGTTTCTTCAACGGCCAGATCACCGCC
>CAYSRR010000059.1:0-13794 GCA_964433375.1 uncultured Streptomycetaceae bacterium | reverse complement strand
GCCTCGGGCACCGACGAAGCAGTGCGCCTGGTGCCGCCGATCCAGGTCACGCTGGAATCCGCGATCGAGTTCATCGCCGACGACGAGCTGGTCGAGATCACCCCGAAATCGATCCGCATCCGCAAGCGCCACCTCAAGGAACACGAGCGCAAGCGCGAGCGGAGGGTGGAGCAGGTTCACGCCGCTTAAGCGGCGGGATGCGACCCCGGAGCTCGCGAACGCGCCGGCGCGTCGACACCCGGTATACCAGCAGGGCCTGATCCGGCGCGCTTCACGCGCCGCGGCGTAGCAGCCCGCTTCTGCCGGGAACCGGTCACGACGCCGCTGCCGCGATGGCAGCGACGCCCAGGACCGCGAAGATCGCGGCGGTGATGCCGCGGACCAGCCGCAGCGGCATCCGGCGGGCCATCCGGTCGCCGAAGATCACCGCCGGCACGTTGGCGATCATCATGCCCAGCGTGGTTCCCAGCACGACGGCCGGCAAGGCCGGATACTGCGCGGCGAGCATCACGGTCGCGACCTGCGTCTTGTCGCCCATCTCGACCAGAAAGAAAGCGATGAGGGTCGTGGCGAACACGCCGAAGCGCGCGGGCCGCGCGTCGGCCGCATCGAACCTGTCGGGAATCAGAATCCACGCGGCCATGCCAAGGAAGGAAACGCCGAGCACCCAGCGCAGGGCCGCCGGATCGACGAAGGTCGTGATCCACGAGCCGAGGAAGCCGGCGCACGCGTGATTCGCCAGCGTCGCCGCCAGGATGCCGGCGACGATCGGACAGGGCCTGTGGAACCGGGCGGCGAGGACGAGAGCGAGAAACTGGGTCTTGTCGCCGATTTCGGCGAGGGCGACGACGCCCGTCGAGACGAGGAAGGCTTCCACTTGATCTCCCGGCCGGGCATGACGAATGACTGCACGTTCCCCCGGCCAACCGGAGACGATGCAGTCAAAAGTCTTGCCAGATCCGGAAACCGCCTGAGCCATGGCCTTTCGGCCAAGTGTGTTGACGCAGGCCCCTTCGAGCGACGAAGGGCGGCTACTCCCCAATGACGGACGGGATTCTACTACGCGACCGCGACAGAACAAAGAAACGGCGACGGCCAGGCTTGCCGGCGCCGGGAATAACGCGCATCGTCGGGCTGTTGATCCGGCAAGCCAGCCACTCCCGCCGGGAGAAGCCAGCCAAGCTGTCCACCCACGCACCGGAGGTCAGTCATGGCACTTTCGCTATTCGGCAATCGTTTCGGAAACCTCGCCCTCGCCCTGCTTCTGACCGCAGCGGGCATGGCCCCCGTCGCGGCGGCGCCGGTAGAAGTCGCCTTCGTCCAGTCTGCCAGGTTCACCGACGTCGGATACGACGACACGCCCACCGACCGCCAGCGCGACGCCCTGCTCGCGCAACTCGGGCAATACCTGGAACGACAGGCTGCCCGTTACGTGCCGGACGGCGGCAAGCTGGCGATCTCGATCACCGACGTGGACATGGCCGGCGGCTTCGAACCGTGGCGCCGGCCCGGGCTGGCCGGCGCGCGCATCGTGAAAGACCTTTATCCGCCGCGCATCACCCTCGATTTCAAGCTGACACGGGCAGGCGGAAACATCATCGGAGAAAGCCGCCGCCAGCTGACCGACCCGCTTTTCATGACTTATGCCGGCGGCGTGCGCGACGACCCGCTTCGCCACGAAAAAAAGCTGCTCGACGACTGGCTCGAACGGGAGTTTTCGCGCCGCGGCGCGAATTAGCGCCCGGCCCGGACGGAAACCTCGGCGGCGATCGCCGTCCGGCAGGAATGAAAAAGCGCCCCGGTCGCGGCAGGCGTCCGGGGCGCGAAGCAAATCCCGCGGTGAGGAGGATCAGAAGCTCATTTCGGCGGTCATGAGGAAGGCGCGGGGCGTTCCCAGTGTCACGCGCTGCGCCGACCAGTTGGCCGACACCGCGTACAGCTTGTCGGTCACGTTGTCGATGTTCAGGCGCAGCGTCAGGTTCTTGTTGACCTCGTACGCGGCCATCAGGTTGAAGATCGTGTAGCCGGGCAGCTTGCCCACCTGGCCGTTGGGGATGACGCGGTCGGCCGTGTCGGGGCGTCCGATGTAGGAGCTGTCCACGTACTGCAGGCCGCCGCCCAGGGTCAGGCCGGTGGGAAAGCGGTAAGTCGTCCACAGGTTGGCGGTCTTCTCGGGCGTGAACGCCAGCTGGTCCCCGCTGGTGGTCGTGATGCCGGGACCGTAGTCGCCGCTCAACGCCGCGTCGATGGCGGCATTGTGTTTTCTTTCGCTGTGCAGCAGCACGATGCCCCCGAACACCGACCAGGCGGGGGTGATCGCGCCGGCGACACCGAGCTCGATGCCCTGGACGGCCTGCTCGCCGTAACCGACTGGTGGCGCGGGCGGCGCCGGCGGCGTGGGCGACGGCCCCATCGCGATATTCTTTCTCTCGGTGCGGAACAGGGCGGCGGCCAGCGAGAGGCGATTGTCGTTGAGATCCCATTTCGTGCCGATCTCGTAATTGACCATTTCCTGCTCTTTCGAATCCACGTGGTTCTGCCCGGTAAAGCCGGGGAAGGCATTGTTCCCCTCGCGGGAAATATCGGGGTTCGAAAGATAGGATCCGGGCGGCAGCGTGGACTGGCCGTAGGAAACGTAGACGCTGCCGTTGGTCGCCGGCTTGTACACCAGGCCGACCTTGCCGTTCAGGCTGGTTTCCTCGCGGTCGTAGCCGTCCGGGCCCTGCGGCGCGCCGGCGGCCGTGTGGCTCTCGATCTTGGCCTTGTAGCGCTCGAGACGCAGGCCGCCGGTCACCTGCCATCGCGGGTTGAACTCCACCGTGTCGTAGACATAGACCGCGACGGTGTCGATGTCCACCTTGGAGGTCTGCGTGGGAATCAGGCCGACGAAGCCGGCGGCGTTGCGGTACGGGTCCGGGACGAAAATATTGGTCGTTCCCGGGTTGCCGAGGATGCCGTTGGTGGGATAGCGGCCAGCATCGGACTGCTCCTTCGAGAACTCGACCCCCGTCGCCAGGTTGTGCTTCAGCCCGCCGGTTTCGAAATTGACCGCCAGGTTGGTCTGGTTGGAGAGGGTGGAGGTTTCGCGGCTGTAGCCCTGGCGCTGGGTCGTCACCAGTTGAGTCGCCGGGGCGTAACCCGTGGGTAATGCATAGAGCGCGGTGCGGTCCGTCTTCGACCAGCGCGTCTGGTTGCTGATCGCCGTCGAGGGCGAAAACCGGTGCTCGATGCGGGCGAGAAGCGAATCGGAGGTGACGTCGTCGTAATCCGACGTCAGGCCGTAGAAATTGTCGCGGCTGGCGGTGCTGGCGACCGGGTCGAAGCGGAACGTGCCGCCGAGCATCGCGGCGGGCACGCCCCAGTCGGGCCGGTCGTCCTGCCGCATGTGCTGGTAGGAGAAGACCAGGCTGGTGGGCGTGCCCAACCCGAACGCCAGCGAGGGCGCGAAACCCCGGGTGCCCTGTTCGGCATGCCGGCGGCCCGCCACGCCGCCGTCCTCGACCAGCAGGTTCAGGCGGAACGCCGCGCTGTCGGAAAACGCCCGGTTGAGGTCGACGGTGGTGCGCAGGCGGTTATCCGAGTCGTACCGGTCGAACCCGTAGCTGACGCCCCCGGTCGCGAAATTTTCCAGCTTCGGCGTCTTGGTCACCAGGTTGATGTAACCGCCGGCGCCCCCGCGGCCGTTGTCCGCGGCCGGGCCCTTGACGACCTCGACCTGCTCGATGTTGAAAATGTCGCGACGATAGTTGCCGGAATCGCGCACGCCGTCGACAAAAATATTCCCGCTGCTGTCGAAGCCGCGCAGGCTGAAGTTGTTGGTGTTGGTCGCGAAACCGTTCTCGCCGGCGTTGAAGCTGATGCCGGGCGTGTTTCGCAGCACCTCGGTCAGGCTGCGGGCGCCCTGCTGCTGGTACACCTCCTGCGGAATGACGTTGATGGTCTGCGGCGTGTCGAGCAGCGGAGCCGTCGACTTGGGCGAGGACACCTGGTTCACCTCCGGTTGCGCCTGGACCCTCACGCTCGGCAGGGTCACCTCACCGGTGGACGGCGCCTGCTGCGCGTGCACCGGGGTGGCCGCCAGGACGGCCAGGCTGCCATAACCGGCGTAGACGATTGCAGCAGCGACGGGCTTCAGGCGAAAAGGGTTGTTGCTGGAATTTTTATTTTTAATCATTGGCATAAACACTCTCCCGAGATGAAAAACAGAAAATCGTGCGGCTATCGTCCGCACCCTTATTACTCTTGATAAATAGTAATCATTATTATTATCATTATCAATACTGTTTATAAAATATAATGTGCATGTTTCGGAATCGATGGGGATATCGCGGATGATGGTGACGATTCCCGGCTTGCTGACGCCCGAGCAGGTGCGGCAGTGCCGGCAGGCGCTGGAGCAGGCCGAATGGTCGGACGGCCGGGAAACGGCGGGCCACGTCGCGGTCAAGGCAAAACACAACCTGCAACTGCCGCAGTCCCACCCGCTCGTGGAGCGCATCGGCAATCTCGTGCTCGAAGCGCTCGGCGGGAACCCGCTCTTCCTCTCGGCGGCGCTGCCGCTGAAGATCCTGCCGCCGCGGTTCAACCGCTACGAGGGCGGCGGCGACTACGGCAGCCACGTGGACAGCGCCGTCTTCGCCGTCCCGGGCACGCCGCACCGGGTGCGCAGCGATCTGTCCGCCACGCTGTTCTTCAGCGCGCCCGAGGAATACGACGGCGGCGAGCTGATCGTCGAGGACACCTACGGCGAACACCGGGTCAAGCTGCCGGCCGGCCACCTGGTGCTTTATCCGGGCACCAGCCTGCACCGCGTGACGCCGGTCACGCGCGGCATGCGTCTCGCCTCCTTTTTCTGGATCCAGAGCCTGGTGCGCGAGGACAGCCGGCGCGCCCTGATGTTCGACCTCGACACGGCCATCCAGCGCCTCTCGCAGACGGTCCCGGACCATCCCGCGCTCGTGCGGCTCACGGGCGTCTACCACAATCTGCTGCGACAGTGGTCCGACACCTGACCCTCTCCCGCGCGCATGGACCGCCCTCTTCCGCCGCTGCAGCAGATTCCGCCCGAGATCGTCGCGGCGGCCGACTACGAGCCGTTCGCGCGGGAACGCATGAGCGCACAGGCCTGGGCTTACCTGTGCGGCGGCGCGGCCGACGAGCTGACGCTGCGCGACAACCGCGACGCCTTTCAACGCCTGCGCCTGCAAGGGCGCATCCTGGCGGACCTGGCCGGCGGCGACACGCGGGTCACGCTGTTCGGGGATACGTTCGACTATCCCATCCTGCTCGCGCCGGTCGCCTACCAGAAGCTCGTCCATCCGGAAGGCGAGCTGGCGACGGCGCTCGGCGCATCGGCCGTGAAGGCCGGCATGATCGTCAGCACGCAATCCAGCGTCCCGCTGGAAGACGTCGCCCGGGCCGCACGCTCGCCGCTGTGGTTCCAGCTCTACCTGCAGCCCGACCGGGATTTCACGCGCGAGCTGGTCCGGCGCGCGGAGGCCGCCGGCTATCGCGCCATCGTCGTGACCGCCGACGCGCCCGTCAGCGGCGTCCGGAACCGCGAGCAGCGCGCCGGATTCTCCCTGCCCGCCGGCGTGGAAGCGGTCAACCTGCGCGGCATGCGCGCCACGACGCCGCAAGCCGCCCGCGCCGGCGAAAGCGCCGTCTTCGGCGGGCCGCTGCTGGACGGCGCCCCGACCTGGAAGGATCTCGACTGGCTTGTTTCGCTCACCCGGCTGCCCGTCCTGGTGAAGGGCGTCATGGTGCCGCCGGATGCGGTCCAGGCGACGGACCGGGGCGCGGCCGGCCTCATCGTCTCCAATCACGGCGGGCGCACGCTGGACACCCAGCCGGCCACCATCGATGTCCTGCCGGACATCGCGCGGGCCGTAGGCGGCCGGGTGCCGCTGCTGCTGGACGGCGGCGTCCGCCGCGGCACCGACGTGCTCAAGGCGCTGGCGCTCGGCGCCACCGCGGTTCTGGCGGGACGGCCCTACGTTTACGGGCTCGCCGCAGCCGGCGCCGTCGGCGTGGCTCACGTGATGCACATCCTGCGCTCGGAGCTGGAAGCGGCCATGGCCCTGACCGGTTGCCGGACGTTGCGCTCCATCGACCGGTCGGTGATCTGGCGGCCCACCCCCGCCGCCCTGGACTGAAGCCCGTCGGCCTTTCGCCTTCGCATGATCCGAGACAGGTGAGCGGGCAGGTCGCGGCATTTAGTGAAGCCGCCTCGCGGCTTCCGGGTCCGCCGCGGCGGCTTCGCGCAGCGCCGCGGCGCGCTCAAAGCCGATGCGCTCCCATTCCTCGCGCAGCTTGCGGCAGGTCTCCCGCAGAGATTGCGGGACCGACTGGTCGGGGTGGTGCTGGATGCACGCGAGCTGGCGCATCATCATCCGGCACAGCAGCGGGCATCCGGTCCTGGCGTAGTTCGTCGCCAGGTACAGCGCCGCCGCGAACAGCGTCTCGTGGGCGGGAATTTCGCAGTCGGGCCTGTCCATCCGTCTCTCCTTCAATGAGGAACCGGAACGAACACGACGGCGGCCTCGACGGCGAGCGGCAGCAGCGCGCCGACAACCACGAGCAGAGCGACAACCACGATGAATCGCCACGTATCGGTCATAACCGGTTCCCCGTTATGGGTGCCGTGGCTGGCTGACCGGGACCGCAGGAGGAGGCGGCCCGCTGGCTGGCTGGGCGGTGAAATCGTTACTTCGTGAGTATCAGTTTTCCCTTGCTGGTCTGGCGCAGCGTGTAGATCTCGTCCGCGTGGCGGATGTGGATTTCCCGCCCGCCCGCGAACAGTTCCGCGCTGGTGATCTCGCGGCGCGACCGCGTCGTCTGCATCCCGGCGCTGCCGCCGGCCGGCGGCGGCGCTCTTTTTTCGCCTTGCGTCATGCTGACTGCACCACCTTCTGCCCACGCAGATGCGCGAGCGCGAGCCATGCGGCCGGCACCAGCACGAGCGCGTAGGTGATCCAACCGCCGATCTCGCCCTCGGCCCAGTCCTCGGTCGCCTCGTGCCAGTACTCGTTGTCGACCAACGGAATCAGGCTGGCTTCGGTCAGCTCGTGCAGGCCGTAGAGCAGCAGCTGAAAAGCGAAGATCGCGAGGAAAATCGAGGTCGCCTGGAAAAACAGCACCAGGTTGACGCGATGGCCGTAGCGGACCCAGGCCCAGGCGAGCGCCGCCGCGGCCAGCACGCCCAGAGCGGCCCCGATAAACAGCGAGCTCAAGACGCTCTGGCGCGCGATGGTCACCGTGATGAGCGCCATCTCCATGCCCTCGCGCGTGATCATGAGCAGCACGAACAGGAACACGCCTGCCCATGCGCCACTGCCGGCCTGCCGCGCCGCGTTCTCGAGCCGGCTGCCGATCGCGGCCTTCAACTCCCTTCCGGCGCGTTGCATGTACACGACCATCGAGATGATGAGCACCGCGGCGACGAGGGCCAGCGTGCCCTCCCATACCGGCTGCACCGCGTACTCGGCGAGCCAGCCGCCGAGCAGGAGCGACAGCAGGACCGCGACGCCGCACCCCCACCAGACCGCGGGCAACAATGCCTCGCGCCCGGTCTTGCGCAGGTAAGTGGCGGCGATCGCGACGATCAGGAAGGCCTCGATGCCTTCGCGCAGCGTGACGACGAACATCTGTCCCATGGTTATCTCGCTCCCTGTTGTTCCGGATCGGTGACGAATCCCACCCGCTGCAGCTTCACGCGCTGCGCCTCCGCCATGACGTCGGCGAGCACCTGGTAGCGCGTTTCCTTGTCGGCGCGGATGTGCAATTCGGGCTGCGGCTGGCGTTCCGCCGCCGCCCCGAGGCGCGCGGAAAGCTGCCCGCGGTCGAGCGGCCGGTTGTTCCAGAAGAACCGTCCCGCGCCGTCGATCGCCAGCGTGATGGTCTCGGGCTTCTCCTGGGTGACCTGGGTCTGCGCGCGCGGCAGGTCGATCTTGATCGAGTGCGTGAACAGCGGCGCGGTGACGATGAACACGATCAGCAGCACCAGCATCACGTCGACCAGCGGCGTGACGTTGATCTCGTTCATCGGCCGGTTGGCCGACTCGTCGCTGAACGAGCCGATCATGCCTTGACTCCGGCCGGCTGCGGCTGCGCGGAGCGCGCCGGCATGCGCGTCACGCCGGGGGTGACGTCGAGATCGACCTTGGCCCCGGTCGTGAGATAGGTATGCAGGTCGTGCGCGAAACCGTCGAGCTCCGCGATGATCAGGCGGTTCGCCCGCGTCAACGCGTTGTACGCGAGCACCGCGGGAATCGCCACGGCGAGGCCCGCCGCCGTCATGATCAGCGCCTCGCCGACGGGGCCGGAAACCCTGTCGAGGGTGGCGATGCCGCCGGAGGCGATGCCGAGCAGCGCATGGTAGATGCCCCACACCGTGCCGAACAGGCCGATGAAGGGCGCGGTGCTGCCGATGGAGGCGAGCGCGGTGAGGCCGGCCTCCAGGCGCGCCGTCTCGCGCAGGATGGTCTGGCGCAGCGCGCGCGTGACGAAATCGTCCAGCGTCGAGCGGTCGCCGATGCGTTCGGCCTGGCCGCGGTGATGCTGATGGTGATGCGCCGCCGAAATCGCGCTGGTGGCGAGCTGGGCCGCCGGCTCGTCGCTGTGATGGTCGCGCAGGAGATGCATCGCCTCGTTGAGGTTGGGCGCGTCCCAGAAGCGCGTGACGATGCTCTCCGCGCGGCGGCGGACCTGCCAGACGCGCAGCGCCTTGGCCGCGACCAGGTACCAGGTCGTGACCGACATCGCGATCAGCACCAGCGCCACCGTGATGCCGATAGCGTCGAGCTGCTGCACGAATGTCGCGAATCCGTAGGGGTTCTGCAAGACTTACCTCAGAATCAGTTAGCCGCCGATGAACGCCGATAAACGCCGATTACTTTCATTTCCTTTTTCTCTCTGTGATCTCTGTGTTCTCTGTGGCTATTGCTCTTAGCCTTCCAGTGAGAAAACGATCGGGATGAGCACCGCCGCGGTGACGGGCGTGCTGCCCTGCCGCGCCGGCACGAAGCGCCACTTGCGCACCGCGTCGAGCGCCGCCTCGTCGAGCCGCTGCGCGCCGCTGCTCTGCCGAAGCACGACGCTGTCGGGCATGCCGTCCGGGCGCACGACCACGCGCACCAGCACCCGTCCCTGCTCTCCCATGCGGCGCGACAGCGACGGATACGCCGGCGCGGGATTTCGCAGGTAATCGGCGTCGAAGCGCGGCAGCACGATGGGAGCCGGCGGTGCGGGCGGAGCCGGCGGAGCGCTGGCGATCACTTCCGCCTCGGCCGCCGGAGGAGAAGGCGGCGCGGGCGGCAGGCTGATTGCGGTCTGGCTCGGCGCTTCGATCGGCGCAGGCGGCGTAATGCGCTTCACTGTCCGCACGGGTTTCGGTTTCGGTCTGGGCTTCGGCGGCTCGGGCGGCGCCTCGACCGGCAGCGGCTGCGGCAGCGTGATCATGCTCACGAGCAGCACGTCCGCCTGCGAGGCGCCCAGTTTCGGCTGGTAGTTCAGCATCAGAGCGAGCAGCGCGACATGCAGGCCGATGACAGCCAGAAACGCTGTAGGAGATTGCTTCGGGCGGCGCCGGGACGGCATTGTGCTCTAACGGTCTGATTAATCATGTATTACAGAATTCCGCGCCAGATTATCACTAATGAGAACGATTCGCAATACTATTTACAATCGTATCGGGTTTGAGTATATTTCCTGCACTGCCCGGACAGGAACAACACACTTGTACGTCTGCATCTGCCACGCCGTGACCGACCGCGACATCCGCACCTGCATCGAGGATGGCGCCGACTCGATGCGTGCCCTGCGCAAGCAGTTGTGCGTCGGCACCCAATGCGGCAAGTGCGCCCGCCACGCGCGCGAGATCCTCAGGGAAGAAAAATCCGGCGTCGCATCCGGGCCGTTCGCCAGCGTCACCTCCCCCGCTTAGTTCCGACTGAGACTCAGTTTCATTCGCACTCCGCGCCGCATAATTCACCGCGCGAGCGAATGCTGTTACGCTGTGTGCGTCCGTCACCCAGCCGGAGGCGCGTATGAAAGGCGACAAGAAGGTCATTGCCTACCTCAACAAGGCGTTGAAGCAGGAACTCACGGCGATCAACCAGTACTTCCTCCACGCCCGGATGTACCGGCACATGGGACTCCACAAGCTCGGCGAGCACGAGTACAAGGAGTCCGTCGACGAGATGAAGCACGCCGACAAGCTGATCGAGCGCATCCTGTTCCTCGACGGCCTGCCCAACCTGCAGGAACTCGACAAGCTGCTGATCGGTGAAACGGTGCCGGAGATGCTCGCCTGCGACCTCAAGGCCGAGCAGGCGGCGCGTCCGATGTACCAGGAGGCGATCACCTACTGCGAAACGGTCAAGGACTACATCAGCCGCGAGCTGCTGGAAGACATCCTCGACAACGAGGAAGAGCACATCGACTGGCTCGAGACCCAGCTCGAATTGATCGAGAAGGTGGGGCTGCAGAACTACATCCAGTCCCAGATGTAGCGCCTGAAAGGCGTGATTCGTGAGTCGTGATTCGACTCCCCCTTCCTGCCAGGGAGGGGGTTCCTGCGGAACGGGCGGGGTGGTGTAATCTACGCATCACCCGTCACTCGCCACCCGACACTCGACACCCGACACTCATCATGTTCGACATGAACCTCGTCCAGCGCGGCGCCCGCCTGCGCCGGAGCCCCTTCTTCGAGGCCACGCAGCGCCACGGCGCGAAGGCCTACACCGTCTACAACCACATGCTGTTCCCGGTCTGCTTCGACGACATGGAGGCGGAGTACCACCACCTGCTCGAGCACGTCACGCTGTGGGACGTTTCGGTCGAGCGCCAGGTCGAGATCACCGGCCCCGACGCGTTCGCCTTCACCAACCTGCTGACGCCGCGCGACCTGTCGAAATGCGCCGTCGGCCAGGGCAAGTACGTGGTGATCACGGCCGAGGACGGCGGCATCATCAACGACCCGGTGCTGCTGCGCCTGGGCGAGAACCACTTCTGGCTCGCGCTCGCCGACAGCGACGTGCTGCTGTGGGCGCGCGGCGTGGCGTTGAGCGCCGGCCTCAACGTGAAGATCACCGAACCCGACGTCTCGCCCCTGCAGATCCAGGGCCCCAGGGCGAAAGAGGTCGTGAAGACCCTGTTCGGCGACGCGGCGATGAACCTGCGCTACTACTGGTTCATGGAAACGAAGCTCGACGGCATCCCGGTGGTGGTAACGCGCACCGGCTGGACCGGCGAGGTCGGCTACGAGATCTACCTGCGCGACGGCAGCCGCGGCGACGAGCTGTGGGAGCGCATCATGGACGCCGGCAAGCCGCACCGGATCCGCCCGACCGGGCCGTCGGACATCCGCCGCGTCGAAGCCGGCATCCTCAACTGGGGCGCCGACATGACGCTCGAGAACAACGTTTACGAAGTGGGGCTCGAGCGCCTGGTGGACGAGGCCAAGGAAGCGTCCTGGATCGGGCGCGACGCGCTCGCCCGCATCCGCAGGGAAGGCGTGCGCCGCAAGCTGGCCGGCATCGAGATCGCCGGCGACCGGATCTCGTTCAACGCCGAGAAATGGCCGGTGTCGGCCGGCGGCAAGGTCGTCGGGCGCGTCACCTCGGCCATCTGGTCGCCGCGGCTCGTGAAGAACATCGGCTATGCAATGCTGCCTGTTTCACAGGCAGCATTGCAAACGAAACTGATCGTAAATGTTCCCGGCACGGGCGAGCGCGAAGCGACAGTGGTGCCGATGCCGTTCATCGATCCGGCGAAGGCCATCCCGAAAAGCTGATTCATAGCCGCCGATGAACGCCGATACACGCCGATAAATTCAATAATAAGTTCCGCCGGAATGGCACCCTTCGTGCAGGCAATGGACGGGTTTCTGCGGCGGTATGGCTCTTGCGGTTGTTTTGTCGATTTGGTCGATATTTGTTCTGGGTTTCTATCGGCGTGTATCGGCGTTCATCGGCGGTTGAATTCAGACTTTAACGCTTCGCCCTGAGCAGCGTCCTGCGGCAGCGGCGCGAGCCGCAGTAGCACGGGTTCTCCCGCTTCGCCTTGGCCGTGTGCGGTTCCTCGAGGTAAAGCTGGTAATCGTAGGTCAGTTCCTCCCCCGGCCTGATGTCGCGCAACGCCTCGATGTAGATGCGGCCGTCCTCGTCGTCGGTCTCGCAATTGGGCTGGCAGGAATGATTGATCCAGCGCGACGAGTTGCCGCCGCGCGTGGCGTCGATCACGGTCTCGTCGTCCACCGTGAAGAGGAACGTATGCGGATCGTCCGCCTCGTGCTCGGCATCGTAGCGGCGGTCGGCCTCGGCGTGCGACACGCGCTCGCCGGCGTACTCGATCAGCCGCTCGCCCTTGCGTATCTTCCTCAGGGCGAACACGCCCCTTCCATGAATAGCTGAACCGCGAACGGCGAAACGCCGCCCGCCTTTTTTCCTGCGGGACATGATGCTCCTGTGTGTTTGTTGCGGGACTATCCGACCTTCAGCCTGCCAATACTCTGTTACGAACTCATTGAAAAAGGTGCCAGGAACCGTTTACCACCTTGTGAAAAAAGGTGTCAGGAACCCTTATTTTATGGTTCCTGACACCTTTTTTCTGCTCACTTCTTCGCCCGCGGAACGCAGGCGGTCATCTCCGGCATGCAGAACTCGAAATCGCAGCCCTTGTCGGCCTGCGTGATCTGCTCCATGAACAGTTTGCGGTAGCCGCGCCGGTCCTCCGCGCGCAATGGCGGTTTCTTCCATTTTTTCCGGCGCGCCGCCAACTCGGCCGCCCCCACCAGGAGCTCCAGTCGGCGCGCCGGAACGTCGAGGCGGATACGGTCGCCGTTCTTCACCAGCGCCAGCGCGCCCCCCACCGCGGATTCCGGGGTCACGTGCAACACGATCGCGCCGAACGCGGTGCCGCTCATGCGCGCGTCGGAAATGCGGATCATGTCCTTGACGCCCTTCTCCAGCAGCTTCTTCGGGATCGGCAGGTAGCCGGCCTCGGGCATGCCCGGCGCGCCGATGGGGCCGGCGTTCTTCAGCACCAGGATGTCGCCGACGTTGACGTCGAGCTTCGGATCGTCGACGCGCTCGGCCATGTCGGGCAGCGACTCGAACACCACCGCGCGGCCCTCGTGGCGCGCGAGCTTCGGGTCCATCGCCGCCTGCTTGATGATCGCGCCGCCCGGGGCGAGATTGCCGCGCAGAACGGCAATGCTACCGCCGGCGAACACCGGGTCTTTGAAGCGGCGTACCACCTTCTGGTCCCAGGCCGGCGGCGCATCCGCCAGTTCCTCGCCCAGCGTCCGGCCGGTCACCGTCTTCGCGTCGAGGTTCAGCTGGTGCTTCAATTCGCGCAGGATCACCGCCAGGCCGCCGGCCCTGTAGAGATCCTCCATGTAGCCCTGCCCGGTCGGCTTGAGATCGACCAGCACCGGCGTTTCTCGCCCCATCTTGTCGAAGGCATCGAGATCAAGCTGGATACCCAGCCGCCCCGCCATCGCCGTCAGGTGCACGATGGCGTTGGTCGAGCCGCCGATCGCGAGCAGCACGCGCAGCGCGTTCTCGAACGCCTCGACCGTCATGATCCGGTCCGGCGTCAGCCGCTCCTTCGCCATCGCCACCGCGCGCGCGCCGCTCGCTTCCGCCTGGCGCAGCCGGTCGGCCATCACCGCCGGCACGCAGGCGCCGCCGGGCAGCATCATGCCCATCGCCTCGGCGCACAGCGCCATCGTCGAGGCCGTGCCCATCACCATGCAGGTGCCGGCCGAGGGCGCGAGCTTGTTGTTGATCT